>PVWI01000124.1 GCA_003003725.1 filamentous cyanobacterium Phorm 6
GTTGAACAGATAGAACAATTGTCGGTAACGTCGTTTTGAAAAGCTGATTTGACTGGTGCTATATTCGATGCGGGGGCGGTTCTTGATGCTGATTTTTCCGATGCGCGAGGCTTGCCGTGGTAGACAACCTGCTTCTAAATCTAAAATCTAAAATTTAAAATCTAAAATCTAAAATCGGATGACTAAGTTTCCCCACGACCAGTTTGCGAAAGAATACCTGCAAGAGTTATTGTCGCCTCTTGGAGAAGTAGAAACGAGCAAAAATGTCACTGCTGAAGTTAGAGAAATTGATGTGTGGTTTCAACCGACTTCTTTTGAGGGCGAATATGTCCAAAGTTTGGGTTTGTTAGGTAAAATGGCTGCGACGGCGGCGATAATTGAACCGTTTCGCAATCCTGTGACTGCTGAGGGAATTTTTAGCTGTGTTGTTAAGTTATTAAATAGTCGGGCTAAACTGGGGCGACGGGCTAATCTAGAAGAGCAACGTTTGGATGAAAGACAATTACCGATGTTGTGGATTCTCACTCCTACTGCTTCGGAAGCTTTATTAAACAGTTTGGGTTTTCGGACTGCTGAAGAGTCTGAGGGCTGGGGAAGGGGAGTTTATTTTTTATCGGAGGCTTGGAGAGTTGGGTTAATTGCCATTCACCAGCTACCGAAAACTCCAGAGACTATGTGGTTGCGGATGTTGGGTAGGGGGCGGGTGCAACAAGGGGCGATCGCAGAATTAACTGCATTTCCCATTGATGCTTCAATCCGAGCTAATGCGCTACAATTACTTTACATCTTGCAGGAAAATTTGCAAGCGAATACACCAACTAATCCCGCAGGGGATGATGAAGATCAGGAGTTAGTTATGGCGATCGTACCCCTTTTTCAACAAAAGTTACAAGAAGCACGAGAACAAGGTCTTGTACAAGGTATTGTACAAGGTCTTGAGCAAGGAAGAGGACAAGGAATTGAACAAGGAATTGAACAAGGAAGAGAACAAGGACAGCGGTTAATTTTAGAGAGTTTATTGCAGGTCAGATTTGGGGACTTAGACCCCGTAACTCTCGCTTTTGTGCGGCCGATATCGGCTCTCCCTACTGCCGAATTTACGATGTTGTTGGTGCAATTGTCTGTGCTGCCGATCGCCCAAACCGATCGCCAACCAGTCCAAAATGTGCTAGCGGCAAGTATTTTGAACAACCGCTTCAGTGAATCAGGACAAGAAGAACGCCCGGTTACTCTTATCCCCAATTTGCTCAGCTTATCCCCAGAAAACTTATCATTACTGCTGTCGGAATTGCCTCAATTATCCCTGGAAAATCTGATGGCTAGATTGTCAGATAGATCGACTTAAAAACTAACTTCCGGGCGCGATAACCCCGACTTCTGAAACAAGTCGGGGTTCGGGGTGTACAATAGTAGACTGTGGTAATTTGTCATTTGCCGATGAAGTTGCGATCGTTCTTTTCTTTCCTAATTGCGAGTGTCTTGGCACTTTTAGCCATGAGTGCTGGCGGTTTTTACTGGCTGACAACTCACACACCGCTGAATTTGCTCGCGGGCGGGCCGACAACGACTCCGGCTGCGGCTGTGTTTGTCTCGAAACAAGCACCTTTTTTAGCTTCAATGCTGGTAAATCCCGATCGCCTCGAAGCATTGCGACAAGTTTTTGCCACTCCCAAAGAAAGAAGCCTCGCACACGCAGAATTCGAGCAAATCAAAAAAAGCCTCCTCGCCAATACTGACTTGGATTACAGTCGCGATATCCAACCTTGGATCGGTGACGAAATTACCCTCGCCCTCACAAATCCCGATTTCGACGATCGCAGCAAGGGCGAACAAACCGGGTTTTTGCTGGCTGTTTCTTCCCAAAATGCCGATCGCAGCCAACAATTTCTCAAATCCTACTGGCAAAAACAATCTCGTGCCGGTCAAACAGTGCAGTCGGAACTATATAAAGGCATCCAACTCAATTACAAAAAATCACCTGCAACTCCCCAAAAACCAGCTTTAATTTTACCTTTAAACCCGCTTTCTCTGCCAAATTCAACTTTACCATCAAGTTTCGCGACGGCGGCAATCCGCGGCCGTTCGGCTTCTGGAAACAACCTAAATTTTGTTTTATTTTCCCACAGTCCGAATATACTTAGAGATGCAATTAACAACTTGGAAGCAGCGAACCTAAATCTCAGTAACAGTCCTAACTATCAAAAAGCTTTCCAACAGTTAAACCAAGGTAGAATAGCTTTAGCATTTGTCAATCTGCCGCAGCCACCAACCGAGCAAAATCTCCAAGTTTCTGCCAATTCCCTCGCAGTTGCTGTCGGAGTCAACCGACGGGGATTGCTGGCTCAAACGGCTTTAGTGACATCGCGAGAAAACACGGCTTCTCCCACACTCTCCGAACCGGTGCTGGCCTTGCAATATATTCCCTCAGCCAGTCCTTTTGCCGTCGCCAGTACCGATTTAAGGAATTTTTGGGCTGATTTGTCATCGATGGTGTCGGCCAATGCAGAAGTATCTAAATTAGTCGATCGCGCCCTGGGAGATATTCAGCAAGTTTGGGGTGTCAATTTGCCGCAGGATATATTCAACTGGGTACAAGGAGAATACGCTTTAGCAGTGGTTCCGAGTTCGTCAAACAGTGCGGATTGGGTTTTTGTCACCGAAACATCTGCAGATGCCCTTCAGGCGATCGACAAACTCGATGAAATTGCCCGCAGCAAAGAATACAGCATCGGCAGCTTCACTCTCAGAAACCAGAAAATTACCGCTTGGACGCAGTTGACAACTAGCTCGAATCATGGTAAGGAAAATAATAGGCAAAGTGCGATCGTAACTGAGGCAAAAGGAGTGCGAGCCACTGTCGGTAAATACGAAATTTTTACCACTTCAGTAGAAGCAATGGACGCAGCACTAAAAGCAGCCGAAACAGGTTCTTTGGTGGCAAATCAAGACTTTCAAATCAGCATCGAAGCGCTACCACCAGCTAACGACGGCTATTTTTATTTAGACTGGCCTTCGATCAGATTAATTTGGGAAAAACAAATCCCGCTGTTGAGGTTAATTGAACTTTCGGCGAGACCGTTGTTTGACCATTTGCGATCGATCACTGTTACCAGTACGGGAGAAATCACAGGAATTCGCAAAGCTACAATATTTATGCGGCTGAATTAGTCAGTAGTCAGTTGTCAGTTGACAGTTGACAGTTGGCAGTTGGCAGTTGGCAGTTGGCAGTTGGCAGTTGGCAGTAGTCATTAGATACTGACTAACAATTAACAACTAACAACTAACAACTAACAACTAACAACTAACAACTAACAACTGACTACTAACTATTCAGGGGTGACTACTATGGGGTTGACTGGTGTTTTCGGTTTCCCAAAATAAGCTTGAAATACGTCTTTCGCGATCGGGACCGCGGCAACAGAACCAAAACCGCCATTTTCCACAATCACGGCGATCGCAATTTCTGGCTTTTCAGCAGGCCCGAATGCCACATATAGCGAGTGATCCTTCTGTCCGATTACCTCCGAAGTCCCTGTTTTGCCCGCCGTCAGCGGAATCGAACCGTCATTGAGTGCCTGTCCCGTACCCTCGGCAACCACCGCGATCAATCCTTCCTTAACAACCTGAACTGTCGAAGGTTTGAGCCCGATCTTTACCCGTTGAGTCTCTGGAGTGCCAGTCATAGATGTCAAAAGATGGGGCTTGACTCGATAGCCGCCGTTAGCGATCGAACTCACCATCACCGCCGCCTCCAAAGGAGTCACCAACACCAACCCCTGACCGATCGACATCGTTACCGTATCACCCGCATACCAAGGTTCTTTGTAGATTTTCTCCTTCTCCTCCGGCGTCGGCAGTTGACCGTACTGCCCGCCGCTTAGTCCCAAAAGCGTCAAATCCGTATCCTTGCCAATTCCCAAGCGGTGTCCCCACTTAGCAATTTCCTCCGGCCCGGTACTCATCCCCACTTGATAAAAAAACGTATTGCTGCTGAAAGCCAAGGCATCCCGAAAGCCGATGTTGCCGTAACCGCCGCTGTGTTCGTTAAAATCAATTCCCCCCACAGTAATGTAAGACGAAGTACCCAAAATAGAGTCTGGCGAAAACTTGCCTGACTCGAGACCGGCGACAGAAGTCACGATTTTAAAAGTGCTGCCGGGGGGATAGCCTTGCATCGCCCGATTCAAAAATGGATCTTCCTCGTCTTGAAGAGTTGCCCATTCATCCTTCGTGATTTTTCGCGTAAACAGATTGGGGTCAAAAGTCGGGTGGCTGGCCATAACCAATACCGCGCCAGTTTTGACATCCAGGGCGACTACTGATCCCCGGCGGTTCCCCAGTGCTTTTTCCGCTGCTTTTTGCATGGACAAGTCGATGGTTAGCTGCACCGCCTCGCCTGGTTTGGGCGGTGTCTCTCCCATCAGCCGCAATTCTTGATTTTGGGCATTTACCTCGATCAGCCGATCGCCCCAAACTCCCGCAATTTTCTTGTTAGAACTCGCTTCTATGCCCATCTGACCAACAATCATCCCCATCGGATATTCCGGGTGCTTTTTGAGGTTTGCTTGGGTAGCTTCGCCAATATATCCGAGAACGTGAGCAGCCAAACTGCCTTCGGGATAGTAGCGACTCGCTTCTGGCCGCACTTCCACTCCCCGCATTTGTCCAACCTGTTCTGCTAGCGGCACAAAAACCTCTGGCGGCATCGCTTGCTTGATCCGCACCGGTCTGTAGGATAGAGGATCGACCTCTTTTATTTTTTGTAAAATTTCTTTGGCCGGGATTTTAACCAGCGGACTTAACTTTTCTACTGTCACTTTCCACTCTTCCGGCGTTTGTTCCTTCGGCCACAAATATACCGATCGAGCTAAATTGTTCGCTGCTAACAGCTTACCTTTGCGATCGACAATGTGTCCGCGATTCGCCGGCATTGGCACTAGGCGAACGCGATTGTTTTCGGCTCGTTCCCGGTTTTGCTTCCCTTGTATCAGTTGCAATTCCACGAGCCGACTAGCGTGCAGGCATAGCAAAGCGGTTGCCAGCAGCATTAATACGATCGCCTTGTGCATCGGACGCGACTGTTTCTTGGGAGTTTCTCCCAGAGTTTTGTCACAAGAGCGAAATCCAGAGAGCGAAGAAATTTGTCGTTGCATCATTCTATAGGTAGATGTCAAATCCTAGATTTTAGATTCTTGATTGTCAATTGTGCAGTATACAGCATCAGACCTGGGCGATCGGCCTTCACTGTTAGGCGAAGTGGAATGATCGATCCTTGGCTTTTGATTAATAACTCATCACTAATAATTCATGACTGCTGACTAATCGTCCAAGCACCAAGAAATAGCCAGCACAATTAAGATCAGGCTCAGCCAATTAGGAAAGTGAAGCCAGCCGAATATATCGACAGGTAACATTATTAGAAGCCATGTCAATAGGGAACCGATCGTCAACAGCCAAGCCAGAATGATCATATCGAGCATCTTGAGAGCGTATAATTTCGGATGTGAGCCGATCGCGTGTGGCAGAACTCGGAGTGGCACGATCGAGGGCGATCGCACGGGTCACGGTTCCGATGATAGAAATAATGAACAAAAGCCAGAAGGTTTTTCACTCAATTAAACAAAAATTGTTCTTCCTCTCCAAGTTCCGATTCTGGGGACTCAGACGAGTAAATTCTGAGTTGTAATTTTAAGTTGTGACACAGGAGTATTGCCATGTGGTTCGATCTGCCAGCCCATTTTAAAAACAGTGCGCTCTTAGCTGCGATCGGCGCGATCGCCGCCCTACCAGTTTTAGCAGAAACAGCCAACTTCGGCACTTTAACTTTATCGCGAGGTTTTGACTCCCCAACAGCAATGTTGAGAGGTTCCACAGGCGGATCGTACTCTCTCTCTGCCATTGCCAACACCGATCGCCACAAAAACAAATGTTTGGGCTTTGCCACTCCTACTCCTGACCACATCATAGTCTTGCAGCAAAACTTTTCAAAACTCGCAATCCAAGTCAACAGCGGAGGGAAGGACACAACCTTAGTCGTACAAGGCCCCGGTAACAGCGTGCGCTGCGGAGACGATACAGGTCAGAATAAAGATGCCAGCATTGTTGATTCAGACTGGCAAGCTGGATCTTACAGAATTTGGGTCGGTACTCTCGAAGCCGGAGCCAAGTCTAACTATACAATTTCACTACAGGAATAGAACGCAGCCACGCTGTGGGATGGACACGCTAAAATATTCTACATCCTCAAATTCTTCTCCCGATCGCCCGATCAACCGCTAATATCATGTCCGTTCGATTAGATTGGTTCGTAGCGCGGACTTAAGTCCGCAACCCAAGAGCGGACTTAAGTCCGCGCTACGAACCTTTTGTGTTGTGGCAATCAACCGAACACGATATAACTTCCCCGATCCAGTAAAATTGTAAAATTGAAAGTGGCGTGTTTAACCAAAATTGGGAACTCCGAAAGTGCTTCATACCCTTAAAGCTGACTTCAGTATAATTTTCGATCGCGACCCAGCCGCTCGCAACTGGCTGGAAGTATTGTTTTGCTACCCAGGTCTTCAGGCCTTAATGCTGCACCGCCTCGCACACTGGCTTTATTTACTGGGACTTCCCTTCATTCCCCGCTTGATTTCCCACATTGCTCGGTTTTTGACAGGAATAGAAATTCACCCAGGGGCAACCATCGGCAAAAGCGTCTTTATCGACCACGGTATGGGGGTTGTCATCGGCGAAACAGCAATAATCGGCGATTTTGCCCTAATTTACCAAGGTGTCACCCTCGGAGGCACAGGCAAAGACAGCGGCAAGCGTCACCCTACCGTCGGCGAAAACGTAGTTGTCGGTGCCGGGGCCAAGGTACTAGGAAATCTGCAAATTGGCAACAACGTTCGCATCGGCGCAGGTTCCGTCGTCCTGCGCGATGTACCGTCAGACTGCACCGTGGTAGGGATTCCCGGCCGCATCGTATATCGATCGGGAGTACGCGTCAATCCCCTAGAACACGGGAGTTTGCCGGATTCCGAAGCTGCGGTAATTCGCTCTTTAGTCGATCGCATCGAGTCCCTAGAACAGCAAATAAAAACTTTGCAGAGTCAACCTTCTGCCTCCTTAACTTCTGTTCCCAATCTCCATTCAGCATTCCCAACTTTCAATCAAACCAACAATGTAGCTGTAGCTGAAAAACCCCAATTAGCTGTTCCTACCACTTGTCAGTTAAAAGATAAAGCAATTCAAGAATTTTTCGACGGCACCGGCATCTGAGATTATTTGCGATTTGCGACGCTCAATGACTTACTGAATCAGAGTTTGAAGCTTTCCTCCAGTTACATGATTTTTGGTAACTGGTGTGAAAAATTAAAAATTAAAAATGCCCGTCTCTGTTTTTAGTTTTTAATTTTTCACGGATTGACCAATCGCACAAACCAATTTCCCTCCCCGTCGCGCCCATAAAGCGATCGGTTCTGCGGTTCCCCCCGCAACTCCAACAAATCCACCGTTTCCGGTTCCAACAACAGCAAGCAAAAATTCGGCAGCGGCTCGTGAGCATCTGGGGCAGCAGAATCAAAAGCACCAGCCTCCGCCTTGTCAGCGCCGGGATGCGGCCAACCAAACTGCGATCGAGCCCCCTCAGAAAGCTCCTGCCAAGCTGTGCGGCGCGACAAGTACAGCGCGGAATCTGTATCTTCTGCCACTACCAGAACCAGTTGTCCAGCAATCCGAAATTGTTCGCGAGTTTTAGGGAAATACCAGCAAATCTCCCCCCAAGGATAGAAATTAATTTCCTCTATCTTTTCACTGCGAATATCTGTAATAAACTTTAACTGGTTCGTATTTTCCAAAAAACCTCTAAACACAACAGTGCGGTTAGCCGGACGACCATCAGCCCGGACTGTTGCTAATTGTAAGTACCTAGAAACAGGAAGACTGCGGTTGCGGTGGAGAGTACCAGCAAGATGCGATCGCCAAAGTGCTAAAGTCATAAAAGAAGGAAGTTCGGCAACGGATTGTGTAACGGATTTAACGGATTTAACGGATGGATAATGTTGGGTTTCGCTAACGCTCAGCCCAATCTACTACTTCGGTTTCGCTCAGGCTAAGAAGCATAAAAAAACAGTTTTTGTAAATTTATCATCCTGTTATTCATAATTTTATGTCAAATTTACCCTCCAAACTCAAAACCATTCAAACTCCCCACAGCGGCTACCATTGGGACGGCAGTTCCCGGCGCTTTTTTGAAGGCTGGTACTATCGAATAACATTACCTATTCACGGACAATCCTTTGCCTTCATGTATTCCATCGAAGATCCCAGAGGCGGCCAACCTTACAGCGGCGGTGCAGCTCAAATTCTTGGCCCAAAAGATAGCTATTTGTGCCGCACCTTCCCCGATGTAAATAAGTTTTGGGCGCACCGAGAAAACTTAGGTTTCGGACATTGGGGCAAAACAGATTTACAAATTAAACCCGAATATTTAGAGCCACAGGTATTCGACAGCCGTGTCGAAGAAGGCTATCAAGCTACTGCTACTTTGAATCAAGGTTATATTCACGATCCAGGAAGCGGCAGTCACTGTTTTTGGCAGTACGAAATTAAACCAGTTTACGGCTGGGGAAACTCTGATGCACTCCAGAAATCCACGGCGGGAATCCTATCTTTTCTGCCTGTATTTGAACCGGGATGGCAAATTTTAATGGCTCACGGTTTAGCTACGGGCTGGATTGATTGGAATGGCGAACGCTATGAATTTACAGATGCTCCGGCTTACAGCGAAAAAAATTGGGGTGGTGCTTTTCCGCAAAAGTGGTTTTGGATTAATTGCAATTGTTTTCAAGGCGAAAGCGATTTAGCTTTAACTGCTGGTGGTGGCAGGCGCGGCGTGCTCTGGTGGATGGAATCTGTCGCCATGATTGGCATCCATTATCGAGGGCAATTCTACGAATTTGTGCCTTGGAATTCTCAAGTTAGTTGGGATATTGAACCTTGGGGAAGCTGGAAAATGCAGGCTAGAAATAGCCAGTTTGAAGTTGAGTTAATTGGCTCTGCAAGTTCTCCGGGTATCTATGTGCGAACTCCTACAGAAAAAGGCATGGCTTTTTGTTGCCGGGATACGACGCACGGTCAATTACGTTTGCAACTGCGAGAGTTGTTGGGGGGAAATGTTGATAAAAATGGCCAGCAGCATTCTAGAATTATCTTGGAGGCTGAAAGTTCTTTGTCTGGTTTGGAAGTTGGGGGCGGGCCTTGGGATGAAGTTTGGCGATCGAATTAATTGATTAGTCAGTTAACGGTTAACCGTTAACCGTTAACCGTTAACCGTTAACTGTAGTCAGAATAATTGGAAATTAAGTCGCGACAATCGATCGAACTTTCCGACATTGCACACACTTTTTAAGTGGACTCTAGCGGAGCCATTGTCAGTCCAGCACGGCTCAATTGCGTATGATAAAGTTCTGCTTGCTCTTGCGGGCCAACCCAGACGGTTGCCTGTCCTTCGTTGTGAATTTGGTTGGCGAATTCCCAAGCTTGATCGCTCGTCATTCCTGGAATATACTTTGTCAAACATTCCACAACGTGCTGAAACGTATTGAAATCGTCGTTGAGAACTATTACCCGATAGTTGGGATAAGGCTTGCGGGTAACTTGACTCGATCGAACGGGTGCTATGGTTGGTGAAGAGGTCATCGCGCGAACAGCCAGTGAGAACTACAAAATTTGTAAAAGAGTTAGCGCCCCTACTATAACACAATTTTAGATTTTTTTAACCGTTACTTGGGAGGGCGATCGGCTTTGCCGTCTCTCAAGAAGGACTAAAGTCCGAACGATCGAACCCGTCTCTCAAGAAGGACTAAAGTCCTCACTACGAACCTATGAAAGTTGGTAGTGAGGACTTCAGTCCTCAGAATTCTATGCTACTAAGCCGCAGCCAAATTTGCTGCTGCAAAATCCCAGTTAGCTAAATTATCCAAGAAATTAGCAATATAGTCGGGACGGCGATTTTGGAAATCCAAATAATAAGCGTGTTCCCACACATCCAAAGTCAGCAACGGAATTTGACCGTGTGCTACCGGGGTGTCGGCGTTAGCAGTTTTGGTAACTTTCAAAGTGCCATTTTCCAAGACCAGCCAAGCCCAGCCGCTGCCGAACTGAGTTGTCGCAGCAGCCTTGAATTCTTCTTTGAATTTGTCAAAGCTGCCAAAGTCCGCATTGATTTTTTCAGCTAAAGCTCCAGTTGGAGCGCCGCCGCCGCCTTGTTTGAGCGAATTCCAAAAGAAATTGTGGTTCCAAACTTGACCTGCATTATTGAAAATGCCTGCTTTAGATGGGTCTTTTGCAGATGCCTTGACAATTTCTTCCAGGGATTTGCTGGCTAGTTCGGTGCCTTCAATCAGTTTGTTGAGGTTGGTCACGTAAGCAGCATGGTGCTTGTCGTGGTGAAACGAAAACGTGTTGGCCGACATATGACCTGATTCTAGGGCGTCAGCGGCGAAGGGTAATGGTGCAAGTGTAAATGCCATTGTGTTCAATCCTCTCTTAGTGGCTTTTTGTTTTTGAATTGACTTTCCGGCTTTTGTATGATTTGAGCCTAGAGTCCCTAGCTTGACTTGATCAAGCTATAGTAAACAATTCTTGACAATTCTCATATTCTATAACAGTTGCCAGATTTTGGGGTTTTGACTTTTGCTTTTCCCGAATCAAATTTACTTATAGCATTTTTCTCATACCACAAATGTTGGTCAAATGTCAACCCGCCTGTGCGATATATAAAAATTTGTGATGAACGATCGACCGACGGAAGTTTTATAATGGTTATAAATAAATTAAACCTGTTTTTTGTCAAAGATAAGCTCAATTTAAATTAAGCTATAAGTTAAGTCAAACAGATTCCAGGAGCTGTCAATGGAAAATCATTCAAATAACCAGACAAATACCCCGCCGCAATGGTTGAATTTGAAACTAATAGTCAGTGCTCTGGAAACAGTTCAAGACTTAATTGTAATTTCTTTGTGTATTGGTTTGTTCTGCTTCATGGTCATCGAATTACGGGAAATGTTTTTCTCGCTGTTGCCTCCTTTGGATTTTCAGCAAGTGACTGCTGACATTCTATTTTTATTAGTTTTAGTCGAATTATTTCGGTTGCTAATTATTTACTTGCAAGAGCAACGTGTTTCGATCGGCGTGGCTGTGGAAGTTTGTATCGTGTCAGTCTTGCGAGAAATTATCGTGCGGGGAGTCCTGGAAACTCCCTGGGTTCAAATATTATCAACAGGTGCATTTTTGCTGGTTTTGGCAGTGCTATTGGTGGTCAGAGTTTGGTTGCCACCAACCTTCGAGGGAATTGACCCGGAACGCCGTATTGCTACCAGAAATAGAAATCTCTCTGACAATGAATCTGCTTCTGAACCGGTTGCAGTTAATAGCAAGTTTAATTCTCATTGATTGTGATGGGACAGGCGATTTGAGATTTGAGATTTACTCTACAGCTTGTCTCGTTACCATGTATTATGTCTTGTCAAACAATTACTATAAGGTTTGTAGGGAAGACTTTATTCCTTGGAAAATCCTGAAGAAGGACTAAAGTCCGAACGATAGAACCTATTTTTACGGTAATTCTATACAATCCTGAAGAAGGACTAAAGTCCGAACGATCGAACCTATTTGATTGCGGTTGTTCGATGTGACACGATATTACCCGTTATCCTGCAATTCGTTTAAACGAGCCAACACTTCTTTCGAGTGAATCGCCGGATTAACCTTAACAAAAGTTTCTCGCAAAACGCCTTCAGGGTCAATAATAAAACTATGTCGGGCTGAGATAAAACTCATCCAAGAACCGTAGGCTTTGCTGACTGCGCCGTCGGTATCAGCTAACAGCGGAAATTTTAAACCTTCGGAATCGCAAAATTCCGCGTGGGAGTTGACATCATCGGCGCTGATGCCGATAATTTGAGTATTTTTTGCCAAGTATTTCGGCAAGTCTTGCTGGAATCGACGCGCTTCTATCGTACATCCCGACGTAAAGTCTTTCGGATAGAAGTAGACTACCAGCCATTTACCGCGATAATCTGACAGGGACACTTGTCCGTCGCCGCTGTTTGTCGGCAAACTAAAATCCGGTGCGGCTTGATTCACCGTCGGAAGCTTGCCACCGAGGGCAAATGCAGGTGTGGCAAAATTGAAACTTAGAAAAACTAGACAAATTGCCAATAAAGTGCTAAAAAACTTGCGACGGGATATCATAAATTTAGAAGTAGAACTGTACTTAAGACAAGTTTACAGTTTTCTGATTAAATGGGTAGGGGCAATTCGCGGATTGCTTCTGGAACCTAAATATCACTTACTCAAATAGCAATTTATCTATGAGCGCTGCACTCCCGTTAACAGGCAAAGTTACAGTAGTCCAGGTAATTAACGGTCAACCCGTTACGATCGAAGTTGACGGCACTAATGCCCCAATTACTGGGGGAAATTTTGTTGACTTAGTTGAACGGGGCATCTACGACGGGGTGATGTTTCACCGAGTCGTGCGTCAGCCAGATCCTTTTGTGGTGCAAGGAGGCGATCCACGCAGCAAGGATACTACAATTCCAGCAAGTCAATTGGGAACGGGTAATTTTATTGACCCGGATACCAATCAGGCACGTTTTATTCCCTTGGAAATCAAGCCGCAAGGGGCGGCGCAACCTGTTTACAACCAAGTTGTGACTCAGACACCGCAGTTGAAGCACACTCGCGGGGCTGTGGCAATGGCTCGTTCTAATGCTTTGAATTCCGCGTCTTCGCAGTTCTATTTTGCTTTGGATACTTTGCCGTTTTTGGATGGCAATTATGCTGTTTTTGGCAACGTTATTCAAGGTTTTGAAACGGTGAATGCGGTGCAGCAGGGCGATCGCATTTCTACCGCCAAAGTCGTTGGAGGAATCGTGCCCAGTCGGGTTTCTAGCGTCATTAGGGATGTTAATGTCCTTAACAATTTGGTTAATACTACCAATTTTGTAAATCTGTCTTTGCGATCGCTCCGATTGCCTGAAGCCCCAAACAACTATCAAGTTACTTCCCAAGATTCTCAACAAAATTCCAGCGGCGTGCTCGGAGGTAGTGGAAACGATCGCATTATCGGTTCGCCGATTGATGATGCCATTAACGGCAGCCAAGGTAATGATACTCTCACCGGCGAAGCAGGCGACGACTTTTTGCGAGGTGGCAAAGGTAACGACTTAATTAGTGGCGGTGTTGGCAACGATATTATCAACGGAAATCTCGGCGACGATAATCTCGATGGCGGTGCTGGTAACGACTTTTTGCGAGGCGGCAGAGGAAACGATGTTTTAATCGGCGGCGACGGCAATGATATTTTAGTCGGCGATCTTGGCAGCGATACTCTCACTGGCGGTAGCGGTGCAGACACTTTTGTTGTAAGTACCTCGGACATAACTACGCTGTTGTTGCAGGATGACAACGATATAATTCTTGATTTCAAACCGGAAGAGGGCGATCGCATTGGCATTAGTACCAGCAATTTATCAAATGTTTCATTCATTGCGTCTGGAAACAACACTATCATTCCATTGGTAGGTGGTGGAAGGGTTGTGGTTCAAAATGTCCTCCCCGCAGTAGTTCAAAATGCTACTTTTGCAATTACGGCTAGTAATTCTTCCCCGTTTGATGGCTTGCTACCGGGAGATCCCATATTGAGAATTGGCTAATTTGGCCACAATTAGCTCTCGGACTTTTTTAAGAAGTCCGGGAGTTGAGGAAATTTATTACCATAACTGTTTGATTTTAGCAACTGCATCGTAATGATCTTCTATTTTACCCTGCTGTTTAAAAAGTTCTGATGCTTTCTGAAAATCCTCAAATCCCCCTTGAACATCTCTCAACTTATATTTAGTTATACCCCGATTGAAATAAGCTTTGCCAAAGTCAGGGTTGATGCGAATAGCTGACTCAAAATCAGCCATTGCTGCAACTAAATCATCTATTTTTAAGTTGATAGTGCCACGTTTGAAGTAAGTTTTAGCTAAATTGGGGTTGAGCAGCAGTGCGGAGTTGTAATCGGCGATCGCCGCAGTATAATTTTTTAAACGAGTCAGCATAAACCCCCGATTGCTGTGATACTTGGCTCGGTAGGGATTGAGTTCGATCGCAGTTGTTAAATCTTCGATCGCCGATTGCTTGTAGCCTAATTTGTAGCGGGCCACACCGCGATCGTTGTAAGCTGAGGCGAATTGCGGATTAATGTTAATTGTGGCAGTGAAATTTTTAATAGCGCCGTGCAAGTCTTGTTGTGCGAGATTTTTTAAACCCTGAGTGTAAAACTTTTTGGTGCTAACGTTTAAATTTGCCTCTTGTCGGGATTCAGCTTGCTCGTCCGAAAATACTTTGTCTGCAATATTATTGAATCCTAAAGATTCGATCGAATTGAAAATAGTTGTGACAACTAATTGACTCGCCTGAAGCGGGATAGTAGGCATAGGAGGGCTGGGGTTTGAAACTGTATGTTCTCATTTTCCTTGATACTTCAGTTACTGACAGTGATATCCGTACTCCTCAGAAGGTGATAAGTTCGATCGGGTTTGGTGATGCTGGGGTATTGATTCGTGTGATGAGGGTTGGGTAAAGGGGGTGATGCCGATCGCAATTCTCCATAATTGCGCCTACAACCCTCTAAATCTCGTGCTTTCAGGCGAGATTGGCGGTTTGGGATTTCCCATATCCAGCGCTTATTATCAAAGCACAGGGGATTTAAGCCCCCACCTTTAGGTGGATTGTTTTTAGGCTGGGGATTTAAGCCCCAGCCTAAAAACTTCGCACTCCGAAGTCAACTGTCAACTGTCAACTGTTAACTAGCAGCACCATTCTCGCTTAACAGGCGGGAGTGCCTGTTGCACAAATCACTAATATTTTTGATTAATATTGCTGGTAAAAGTTGCAGATTATTTGTTATGCTTTGATTACACATCAAGAATCTATTGTGCAAATTAGTCTCAATGAAAAGAGTTCTGAGGTTGAAAAAAATAGCGGCAGCAGTATTGGCGATCGTCCTGTTGGCTCTCTACTTAACTCCTCCTGTAATGGCCGCGAATGCGGAGGATCTAAGTCAGCTATTAAAAGATAATTGGTGCGTCAGCTTTTTGTGGAAGCAGTGCGATTTGAGCGCTGTCGATTTGCAGGGTGCTAATCTCCAAAAAGCAAATTTGTCCGGCGCAAATTTGTCCGGCGCCAACTTGTCCGGTGCTAATTTAAAAGATGCCGATCTTTCTGACGCCGATCTCAGTGGCGCCAATTTAGCAAATGCCGATATTTTGGGAACGGATCTCAGTCGAGCAAATTTGACGGAAGCTAATTTCAACCGCACGAGATTGTGGGATGCTAATCTGACTTTGGCAAATCTGACTCGCGCCAATTTACAAGATGCTAATTTGTTAGATTCTCGACTTTGGGGAAGCAATCTTACGCAAGCTAATTTAACTGATGCGACGCTGCACGGTGCTGACTTGCAATATGCTAATTTAGCCAACACTAATTTGACAGGTGCTGACTTGCACAGCTTCTCTTTCCGAGGTTCCAAACAAGTCACAAATCTGAGCAATGCTAATTTAGAAGGCGCTAACTTAACTGGAACAAATCTCAGAGGTGCGGTGCTGGTTGGGACAATAATGCCAGACGGCTCTATTAATGAAGAAATTGGCTTTAATTTAAAGTCAAGTCGGGCTGAACAATCTAAATAACAGCCGAAATACCTGTTTCAAAATATATAAATTTTCTGCTGGAATAGGGGCAAAAACCCGTTGGAAATAACTGGTTGATGATGGTGTCAAGATATCAGTTTAAATCAAGGTGCGATCGACCTAGCTTTTGTAGGGACACGGCAGTGCCGTGTCCCTACGGGGATATTGATAGTACCTATAAACCTGCAATCTGCTGTATTGCCAATTTCAAACGGAACTTGCGCGCATCTGTTACAATTTGAAATACAGCCAGATATAGCACCCACTCAAGCGATGGAAACCCTGCAAACCCAACTTTACGAACTCGCACAATTTGCTAATAATTTAGTAAACACTCAACTGACAAACCTGAGTTTTGTCAGCGTCGGAGTCATCTTTTTGGCAGGGTTGCTAACGAGCTTAACGCCCTGTATGCTTTCAATGTTGCCGATCACGATCGGCTACATCGGTGGATACGAAGCGAAAAGCCGCCTGCAAGCCGCCGCCCAGTCGGCGTGGTTTTCCCTGGGATTGGCGACAACCCTCGCGGGTTTAGGGATTGTAGCATCATTTGCCGGACAAGTTTACGGTAAAATTGGTATAGGTTTGCCGATCGTTGTGAGTATTATCGCTATTTTAATGGGGCTGAATTTATTGGAAGCTTTACCTTTGCAAATGCCGTCTTTTGACGCTGTGGGCTGGGTTCCGAAAGATTTGCCGGCTGGCGTGCGATCGTACTTATTGGGCTTAACTTTCGGTTTAGTAGCATCTCCGTGTAGTACGCCTGTTTTAGCGACGCTTTTAGCTTGGGTTTCCAAAACTGGAGATACCGTTTTAGGTGGCGTGTTGCTGCTGTTTTACGCTGCTGGTTATGTCGCTCCGCTAATTATAGCAGGTACTTTTACCGCGAGCATTAAAAAGTTGTTAGAATTACGCAAGTGGTCGAGTTGGATCACGCCTGTTAGTGGCGTTTTGCTAGTAGGATTTGGGGTTTTCTCCCTGCTTTCCCGCATACTTCCTGCGTAAGCAAGGTTAGTAGTAAGGACTTTAGTCCTTATTTGAAAATATAGCAATCTTTACAGGATTCGCGAAATATTTTTTTTTTGAACAAACCGCGAAGACGCGAAGAACACGAAGGAATAGAAAAGAAAGACTTTAGAATTGATTGATAATTGCTAGATAAGAACAGTTTCTTCCCTCTTCCTTCTTCCTTCTTCCCTCTTCCCTATTCCTTCTTCCCTATTCCTTCTTCCTTCTTCCTTCTTCCTTCTTCCCTATTCCTTCTTCCTTCTTCCTTCTTCCTTCGTAATTACCAATGACATCAAAAGAAGTATTTCTATCCAAACTATCAAACTGGGCGACTGCGCCTCAAAAGTTTTTCAAGCGAGAAATCTTGCCTGTGCTAGCAGATTTACGGCTAGCCATTATCTTGCTGCTGGCGATCGCATTTTTTAGCATTTCTGGCACCATCGTCGAACAAGGTCAATCAGTAGAGTATTACCAATCCAACTATCCCGAACATCCAGCCCTTTTCGGTTTCCTAACTTGGAAAGTTTTACTAATTGCAGGATTAGACCACGTTTACCGCACTTGGTGGTTTTTGTCAATCCTAATTTTGTTCGGCAGCAGCTTGACAGCTTGCACTTTTACCCGACAATTTCCCGCATTAAAATCCGCCCGCCGCTGGAAATTTTATGAAGAACCGAAGCAGTTTGAAAAATTAGCTCTCAGTGCGGAATTAGAAACAGTTGATTTAACTTCCTTAGAACAACTTTTGCAGCAAAAAAACTACCGCATCTTCCGAGAAGGTGAAAAAGTTTATGCTCGCAAGGGCATAATTGGCAAAATTGGCCCGATTATTGTTCACGCCAGTATGCTAATTATTTTAGCTGGATCGATGTGGGGCTCGATGACTGGATTTATGGGTCAAGAAATGGTTCCTAGCGGTGAAACTTTTAAGGTGCAGAATATCACGGATGCGGGGCCTTGGGCGGGGCCGCAAATACCGAAGGATTGGTCGATGCGTGTGAATCGGTTCTGGATCGATTATAGTC
>PVWI01000462.1 GCA_003003725.1 filamentous cyanobacterium Phorm 6
AGATGTGTATAAGAGACAGGGCCAAGATGCTCTTTACGGCATGGGCGGCAACGACAACATCGACGGCGGTGCAGATAACGATTCCATCTTCGGCAATACCGGCAATGACTTCATCCAAGGCGGCGCTGGCAACGATACAGTCTACGCCGGCAAAGATAATGACACTGTGGTTGGCGGAGAAGGCGACGACTTTTTGAGAGGAGATTTAGGCCAAGATACTGTTGCTGGCGGCTTTGGCAACGACACTATTTTTGGTGGCAAAGATGACGATATTTTGCTGGGGGAAGATGGCGACGACTACCTGTTAGGCAACTTAGGAAATGACACAATTAATGCTGGAAATGGCAACGATATTGCCTTCGGAAATGAAGGTGCAGATTTGATTTTTGGTAAGGCTGGAAATGACACGCTTTACGGCGGCAAAGACAACGACAGTCTCGATGGCGGTGATGGTAACGATTTGCTATTCGGCAACAATGAAAATGATGTAATCTCCGGCAACACCGGCAACGATACGCTTTACGGTGGCAAAGGTAACGATTTGCTCATCGGCGGTGCTGGCAGCGATTTCCTCAGCGGCGATGTTGGGGACGATACTTTGACCGGCGGTTCGGGAAATGACGTGTTTTTCCTCAATAAAAGTGTGGGAAGCGACATCATTACTGATTTCCGTCAGGGCGAGGATGTAATTGGGTTAGCTCCCGGTTTGAGTTTCAATCAACTCAGCATTACGTCGAGCAACAATCAAACTTTGATTAGCGTGACTGGTAGCAATCAATTGTTAGCGAAATTGAACGGTACGCCCGGTACTCTGGGCGCTGGCGATTTCACTCAAGTGACAATTTAACTGCTGAACCGTTAACTGTTAACAGTTAACGGTTAACAATCACCTAACGTTGCAAACAAAATTGATTTCATTATTGCATCTGCTAGCTACAAGCAAACATTCTCATAGGTATGCAAAATGAGTGCCAATCTTACCAGTATTACTTCTCAATCTGTTCTCCGCAATTCGCGTCCTAAATCGATTGTTTTCATTGATTCGGAATTAGATGATTATCAAACTCTGGCAAACGGTGTGATTCCCGGCGCTGAGACAATTATTTTAGATAAAAATAGCAATGGCATTGAGCAAATCAGTGGTAAATTGCAAGAAGTTGCTTCTGCGGGGGGAACTGTAGCTCAAGTTCACATTTTTTCTCACGGCAATTCTGGCAGCTTGCAGCTAGGTTCTACGACGTTGAATTCGGATAATTTGCCACAGTATGAAAGCCAGTTGCAACAGTGGCGCAATGCTCTAACCGACCAAGCTGATATCATGCTTTACGGTTGCGATGTTGCTGCTGGTTCGGGTAGCGATTTTGTCGATCGCCTTTCGGAGTTAACCGGGGCTGATATTGCGGCATCTACCGATCGCACTGGCCGCGGTGGTAACTGGAATTTGGAGTTTACCAAGGGTGATATTGAAGCACCCAGTGCCTTGACTTCAGAGACAATGGCGGATTACCGAGGGACTTTAGCGACTGTTACCGTTACCAACAATAATGATAGCGGGCCCGGTTCCTTGAGAAGTGCGATCGCCTCCGCAGCGGCCGGCGATACCATTGAATTTGCCTCCAGTCTTGCCAATCAAACAATTGTTCTAACTTCCGGTCAACTTGCCATCAATAAAAACTTGACAGTTGACGCAGTTGGTGCTACCAATTTAACAATTAGTGGCAACAATGCTTCGCGGGTTATCCTCACCGAAGGTTCAACCAATGTTACTCTAAAAAACCTGATTGTTGCCAACGGCAAAGTTTCTGGAACCGATGCGAATAATGAGACAACTAGCAGCGGTGGTGGCATTCAAACTGGCGGTAACAGCACTTTAACTTTAGAAAATTGCCAAGTCAATAATAATGTTGCCGGTTTCGGCGGCGGCATTTATACAGGTTTCCGCAGCACTACGACTGTCATTAACAGCAAGTTTAATGGCAATGACGGTTCTTTGGCGGATAATACCGAACGCGGTGGCGGTGCGATCGCCACTAAAAGCGGCGGTTCTCTGACGATCAGAGATAGCGAATTTACCAACAACAAAGGTAGCTACGGTGGAGCTGTTAATAACCTGTTGGGCAGCATGACGATCGAAAACTCTAAATTTACCGGCAACCGCACAGAGAAAGGGGTTGGTGGCGCAGTTTACGTCGATGGAGCTAATGCTTCTGGCCCGAATGCAACCCCCGGGCCTGTTGCGGGAAATGTTGCTATCCGCAACAGCGTTTTTGACGGCAATATCGGCTCAGGAGAAGGAGGAGGAGCCTTTTTGTTTGGTTATTTTCAAGATAAGTTTATTTTGGAAAACAGCACTTTTATTAACAATAAAGCTGTCAAGAATGCAGCAGGAATTGGAGGTTCTGGAGGCGGTGTGCGTCACGGCAATGCCGATTTGACAGTGACAAATACTACTTTTGCTAACAATACAGCCGATGACAACGGCGGTGGGTTGTGGTTGGGAGAAGATGGGAATATCAGTGTTGTCAACAGTACGTTTTCCGGCAACACCGCTGCTAAGCAAGGCGGAGGAGTCGTTGTTGGCAACAGAGATTCCTTTTCAACTAACATTGTCAACTCGACTTTCGCTAAGAATACCGCTGGGGAATATTCTGGCGGTATTGCTACTTTTGGGAATCAGCCAATTACTGTCAAAAATTCGATTTTTGATAGCAATACGGCCGGTAATCCTTTCAAGGTTAAGCAGCAAACTGGAAGAGAACTAATTGATGGGGGAAACAATCTGCAATTTCCCGCTAAACTGACGACGGGCGATCCTAATGACAATAATGCCACGGCAAGTGTGACGATCGCAGATCCGAAACTCGGCCCTTTGCAAAATATCAACGGCGCTTTCGTGCTACCGCTGCTAGTCGGAAGTCCTGCCATTGATACGGGTACTGGTGCGGGCGCGCCGGCTAAGGATCAGCGCGGTGTGACTCGCCCTGTTGATGGTGATGGTAACGGAAGTTCGATCGTTGATATCGGCGCTTTTGAATTTAACGGTAATGTCATACCCACACCAACTCCCACACCAACTCCCACACCAACTCCCACACCAACTCCCACGCCAACTCCCACACC
>PVWI01000463.1 GCA_003003725.1 filamentous cyanobacterium Phorm 6
TAATGACTAATGACTAATGACTAATGACTAATGACTAATGACTAATGACTAATGACTAATGACTAATGACTAATGACTAATTACCAAGGATTGCCAATCATTGTGAAGGCGGCCCAATAATAAGGATGCGAAAGCACTCGATCGCCCCTAATGGCAATTTCCCGAGGCAAAGTCACAACATTATTGCTTCCTTCGGCTCGTAACATCCCGTCTTGAATCCGCACGCGCCCCCGCAGCATCTCTAATTGCGCCCTGCGCAAAGCCTCGGCTTTAATCGTCAAATTGCCCTGGCGTCTGGAAGCCCGCAACTGCCGATAAAACTCAGTCATCAGCCCCAAAGTCCCTTCATCACTGACTTCCCACAAACTCGCCAAAGCCGATCGCGCACCGCTAGCTACCGCCAAACCCGCAAACCCCAACTCCGCGTCTGCATCGCCCAAAGCGGTACTACACGCACTCAAAACTAATAGATTCACTGGCGGTTCATTCCACCGCAACTGCTGCATTTGATCGATGCGCAATTTAGTATCCCACAACTGAATGTAAGAATTTTTTGGTTCCCCAGGCTGGAATTCGCTGTGAGTTGCTAAGTGAATGATGCCAAAAGGCCGATTTTCCCGCTGAGTTCGTAAATTTGCGAGAGTAAAATCTTGATTCAAAAATAATTTTCCTTCTGACGGCGGCGCGATCGACTCTAACTCGACTGGTACCGCCGGTAGCGGTGGTTTATCTTCAAATACTGACGCCCCCATCGCCAAAATTTCATCGTCAGCAATATTGTCGTAACGCATATCAGTCAAACTCAGACTCGGTATGACGCTAAGGCTATATTTTTCCACTAAAAATTGTTTGTTGTCGTGAAGTGCAGCAAACGGCACGCTTCGCAAACCTGATGCCGGAATTACAATTAAATTGTCAATATTTAAAGCTGTCAATTCTGAGGCTATTGGCACAATTAACCACTGATAAAGTTTTTGCGCCGCATCCAAATAACTAATGCTGTTTCTTTTTCGGGGATTAGTGATTTCGCTTTGCAGGGCGTCGGCTAGTTGCATTACCTGCCAGCGCGTTGTCGCCGGAATTAAAACGCGGATCGGTTCAGCGTTGGCTGTTACTAATACTAATTCTAAATGCTCTCCGCTAGGAACATCGGAAATTCTTTGGCCTGTCGCTGGCTGGGGAATGCTGTTTTTTCTAACAGGTAATAGATGAGATAAATCCCGACTTGCCACCAGCACCGAATCATTTTCTTGGGCTGCTGCATCCGAGCTGCTCACCCAATTCATATAAATAATTGCTGATTTTACCCCAGTAGTTAGTTCATTTTTGCGAAGAATTTCGTAAATTACTGACATATTACTAATCGGCGTTCTTGCGGGCAATTTTAAATATTTTTCATACTCGCGAGTGAAGGTTTGCTCAAATGCTAAGACTCCTGAACTTGCCGAATCGAATCTGCGAGAAGGAACCGAAAGATCCGGGCTAATTGGGGGATTTCTGTCTGGATTGGGCGATCGCAATTGTATGTCCAAAGATGAGGGAAGCGACAGGTCACGAGCAGGATTTTCAGGTAGTAAAGGCGGTGCAGGAATTGGTGCGGGAATTGGTGCGGGAATTGGGGCAGGAATTGGTGTGGGGATTGGGGCGGGAATTGGTGCAGGAGTAGACGGCGGGCTTGGTGTAATTAGGGAAATCTGATTTGATAAATTTCCTTGGGTGTAACTTTCCCCAAAAGAAAGACTGGGCAAAATGGCGTTTCCGGCGCCAGAATTAATGCTTCCCAGAGTGCCGTTGTCGATCGCCCCGCCAACTACAAACGGCCGATCGCTACCACCTCCGTGGCGAATTGTAATCGGCCCCGCCCCCGCGCTGACGGTAGTGGAAATACTGGCAAGATTGCCGGATATATCGTCGTTGAAAATACTGTTCGATCGAAACAAACCGAGGGTGGTGACATCAACACTGCCACCTCTAGCGTTGATAAAACCCAACTGAATGTTACCAGTCGCGTTCAGGGAAACGCTGCCGCCGTTGCCGTTTGAAGTGCCACTGGAGTTGAGATCGAGAGCGAAAATGCCCGCTGTTGAGGTGACAGCAATATTTCCGCCGATCGCCCCCGAAGCATTCAAAGATCCGGCAGTTAAAGGGCCAGCATTGCTGTTAAGTGCGATCGCGCCTCCGGTTCCTGTTAACGATGAGGAGTCGATCGCACCCACAGCAATAGTATTTCCCTCAACCTGAATCCTCCCGCCGTTGGAGGTAATATTGCCAGTCCGAACCTCGCGCAAAGCTTGCAGATTTACGTTGCCACCCTCCGTCCTTAAATTACCGTCTAAGAGGACGTTTTCTGACTGAATATCGACTCCCAAAGCTGCCGTATTGTCCCCCCGGAGGCTGACGGAATTTCGGGCGTTCACGCTCAAACTGCGCGCGGTAATTCTCGAATTCGCCGTCACGGTAGGAGCGTCAGCCGAGAGCAGACCCAACCTCTGAGTTTGACCGACAGGCCCACCAAAAGTAATGTTGCCGCCGGATCGCAGGGTCAAACTATTAGCCCGGCCAGGGTTGCTGTTGAGGATATCCGCAAAAGTTATATTGCCGTTAGTTGTGCTGAGAGTGGTGCTGCGATCGACTGTGACACCACTGTTAAAAACGATGTCGCCAGATGTCGCAATACTGCCCGAAACCTCGGTAATGCCGGCGTTTACAGTCAAACTAGCCAGCGGCACAGCTTGACCAACTCTACCGCCCAACAGCACTCGCCCAGCGTCAAGTCTGAGGGCGTGAGCTCCGTCTAGGCTACCGCCCAACAGAATATTGCCCCTAGATTGAGTGCTCAAAGCTGCATCAGCAGTCAGGGACAGATTGCCGGTGAAAGTGAGATCTGCGCCGGATGTGGCAATGTTCGCGCCGATCGCACTTTTGGGTGCGTCGAGAGTCAAGCTAGCGCTGCCGGTTGTTCTCAAGGGATTGTCAAGAGCGATCGAATTGCCTTGAAGTGTCAGCGGGCTGTTGAAGGTAATCGGTGCGACGATCGCGATCGAGCTCCTGTTGGCACGCCCGATCGCGATCGAACCAAAATCACCCGCCAAAGCACCGAGATCCGTTGTTGTCAAGTCCAAAATGCCCAAAACATCACCGATACCACCGATCCGAATTCCTCGGCTG
>PVWI01000464.1 GCA_003003725.1 filamentous cyanobacterium Phorm 6
CTCCGGCACTACCACCACCACCTCCTTCGACAGACAATGCCAAAGGAGTTGAAGTTAGTGGCGTAGTCAGAGTTGGTAATGACATACTGGTAATTGTGAAAGCACCTAACGAACCAACAAGTCGATATATCAAAGTAGGACAGCGGATTGCCAGCGGGCAGGTGCTGATCAAACGAGTTGATTTCAAATCAGGAATCGAGCCTGTTGTGATTTTAGAAGAAAACGGTGTAGAGGTTTCTAAAATTGTGGGAGAAAAATCTCCCAAAGTTGCCCAGAACCCAGTTTAATGAAAAATTTACCTCAATCCTTACAACCAAAATTGAGAACAGTCATGCTTCGCTCAATTCAAAAACTCGGAATCCTGATGTTGGTTAGTTCGGGGGTAGGATGCCTCTCACTGGTAGCCAACAGTCAGTCATCATTAGCAGCCCCAGCCTCAGACCAAAGCCGCCCTCCCATTTGCCAAGGCTCACCTCCCAACGGTCAAGTCAAGTGCAACTACTCGAATGGTGACAATTATCAAGGCAATTTCGTCAACGGCAGACCCCAGGGACAAGGAGTATACGTGTACTCGAATGGCGATCGCTATGAAGGACAGTTTCGTAACGGCGTGCCCAACGGTCAAGGCGTGTTCCTGTTCGCCAGCGATGCCCGCATGGTGGGAGAGTTCCGCAACGGTCTGATCGTTAGGGGAGAAGCTATTTTTGCCAATGGCGATCGCTACCGGGGAACATTTCAAATTGTCGAACAAATTGGCACGGGGGCCGCTAGCAGTCAGCCGGACGGCCAAGGGCAATTTATCTTTGCTAGTGGCGATCGCTACGCCGGACAGTTTTTCGCAGGGAACCCGTTTGGGCGGGGAGTGTTCACCCGCGCTGACGGCACCCGCTGCGACGGTCAGTTTTTTAACGACAAGCTAGACGGCAAAGGTAGTTGCAGTTTCCCAAACGGCATTCGCTACGAAGGCGAATTGCGCAAGGGACTGCCTCACGGTAGAGGAGTAGTTACAGATGCTAAAGGCAGACGGTTTTCGGGAGAGTTTCGCGCAGGCAAGCGCGTTCAACCGTAAATCTAGTTTCTAAAACTTAATAAGCTGTCGCGCATTTAAATTGTAGATTTAGGGCGGGTTCTCCCGCCCACTTCACTCATTGTGTTTGATTGTTTTTTAACATAGAATTTAAATGCAGAACAGCTTATCTGATATTAGTGGAGGCCTTTTGACATGACGACAAATGCTGCTTCTAGTTCTTGGCGCAACAGCGAATTTCCTTTTGACTTTGCCCCGCAACGGACTCAAGATTCCGAGTTGTTGCAACAACTTAATTTTGTGCCCGGCTTAAAGGAAGTCTTGACTTTGCGCCAAGTTCATGCGTTGGAACACGCTACAGTTTGGGTCTTGGGCCAATCTGGCACTACGCCCACAGCAAGATTCGATAATGAGTTATTGGGTGGGATGTCCACAGACCAAGGATTTTATCTTTACGGTGGCGTGAACATAACACAGTTGCGTCAGGCAGTGCGATCGGCCTTGGAGCGGATTGCGAGTGGAGAGTGGGATTTAGCTGTACATCCCCGCTGTGGCACGAATTTGTCGGTGGGAATGCTGCTGACTGCTGGACTTGCTGTCGGTATCAATTTAGCTCTGCCTCGGGGCCCGATTCTGCAACTTTTGGGTTTGGGTGTGGCGGCGGCTGCTGCTGCTCAATTAGCTCCTGATGTGGGATCTCTGGCTCAGCGGTACGTGACAACTGCTATTCCGTTTAATTTGAATATTGTTGATATCTCTGTAAGTCAGGACTTCTGGGGACGAGAAGCTCATTTTGTGCGGGTGCGTTGGGTTGAATAGCCCACAATAAGCTGCGGCGATCGTCTGTCGCTGCGACAGGGGAGAGTGGGGGAAGGGGAAATTTGGAAAATCTCCCTTCTTCTTTCTTCATTCTTCCTTTTTTAGATAATCGCTTTAAAAAAACTGGTACTATTCAAAAGTTGATTCTGGCAATATATTAACTGAATTTTATTCAATAACTGGCACCATAGACTGAGGCATAAACTTTTTTATGACTTATGTGCCAAATCTATTTGTAGGGTGCGCCCTAAGCACCTTACACTATTAGGAATTATGCAGAACCGCCGCTATATGTAGGGTGCTTAGGTTGCACCTTACCACTTGCTGAAATATCAGTCGTAGATTGCAAATTTCTTCTTAGGAATGAGAATTAAATAACTTACAATTTGATGGTTCTTGTGGGATGTCCCGCCCGTTCTTTATGGACGGGCGGGACATCCCACAAACTTGTGTAAATTATTTAATTTGCGATCCTTACTTCTGCTACTTATTCAATTTCCATCTTTCTTGATCATCAATGCGTCAGCGCTCAAAAGCTGAGATATACTTCTGATGAGACTTGCCACAAGATAGCAGTATCAGCTAGAATCGCTTATTAGAATTTTTAGATCAAAAGTAAATCAAAAAATGTGCAAATTAGCGATCGGCAAAACCAGTCTGGCAAGTCTACTTGCTATCACTTTAACCGTAGCAGGCAACAGCTTTTTACCTTTCACCCAAAATGCAAGTTTTGCTGAGGAAATAGCCCAAACTAACGAACCAGAAAGAGTTCCTGACGGCAAGGTAGTTCCAGTTAATGGCAAAGTCAATGTTAGATTAACGAATAAAACGAACGATCGACTATTTTATCAAGTAGTTGGACAGACTAACCGTCGCAGTTTAGCCGAAAATTCAACAGTCGCGCTGCAAGCATTGACACTACCGGCCTCAATTGGATTTAGACGACAAGATGGTGCATTATTGAAAGTAAGTTTGAAACCTGTTGGCGAAGGAACAGTAGAGGTAAGATTAGACGAGACGAACGATTTAGGTTTAGATAAAAAATCTTTAAGTATTCGCAATGACGGCGCGCTCTTTCTCAGATAAAAATGCCAAACTTAAGGAATAATTAACCGTCATTAAATATTTGTATGCGTCAATATGGGCGCATTTGCGGTTAAAATGTCCAATCGATCGCCCTTACCGGAAATTATCAGGCAAGAGTTGAATGATCTAAAATCAATTTGGCGATCGCTCCGACAAATCGACCTCACCTTTGCATACACCATCCTAGTTCCTATGTCAATCAAAAAAATTCTTTCCATAGCGC
>PVWI01000125.1:0-603 GCA_003003725.1 filamentous cyanobacterium Phorm 6
ATATTACGCACAACGGCATTTTGCAACGCATTCATTGGCACGGTTTGACCCGTCATCGCCATTGCTGGAACAGGCTGTGGTGCCGGTTTAGCGGGTGCTGGTGCGGGTGCGGGTGCGGATTGTGGGGGTGCTGCGGGGACTGTCACCAGTTGCTGAACCGGAGCCGGTTGAGCTTTACCTGCGGCGGCTTCGACATCCTCTGCGACAATTCTGCCGTGGGGGCCACTTCCTTTGATAGAATTCAAATCTACTTTAAGTTCTTTTGCCAACTTGCGAGCGCGGGGAGAAACGACGCTGCGGCCGTTTTGGCGGCTGACGTTTTGCTGCAAACCCGCTGATGCTGGGGCTGCGACTGGTGCGGCTGTTGGTGCTGGTGCTGCTGCGGCTGGGGCGGCGGTTCCTTGTTTTTGAGCCTCGGCAATTTCGGCTTCAGTTTCTGCTACTAGGGCGATCGCAGCTCCCACCGGAGCAACTTCCCCTGCTGGTACAATAATTATTGCTAGATAGCCTTCGTAGAAAGACTCGACATCCATGTCGGCTTTGTCGGATTCAACCACGACTACGGTTTCGCCCTTTTCTACTTTATCTCCGGCGGATTTGACC
>PVWI01000125.1:613-17646 GCA_003003725.1 filamentous cyanobacterium Phorm 6
TGACCCAGGAAACAATTTTGCCCTCTGTCATGGTAGAACTTAGGGCTGGCATGAAAACTTCGCGAATCATCTGTAAAAAGTCCTTGTGAGTTGGTAATTGGCGATCGGTATTTGGCGATCGGTATTTTTTGGTATTTTGGCGATCGGCAATCGGCAATAATTATTATTATGCCAGTCTCTAGTCCGAAGATGTGTGACTATTGACTCAAAATTACCAATTACCAATTACCAATTACTAATTACCAATTACCAATTACCAATTTTTAAGTTCTAGATATCACCTCGAATTTCTTCGACTATGCCGTCACGGAGCAGAACTTCTACTTGCATTTTTTGAATCAAGTTTTCTCCTAAGCCGACAGTGAATGTACCGTCAATTTGACCTTGACTTACTTCTTGTTCGAGGTCTAATACCTGCACTTGCTGGAGTTGTTGCAGACTTTGGTTTTTCTGTTCTAGCAGTTTGCTTTTCTCTTGATTCACCTGCACTTGAATATTTTCTATTTGCTGCATTACCTGCGGGCCTGGTGGTTGCAGGCTTTGCTTCTGGATTTCAGCAATCATGCGCTGGCCTTGCATTTCTAGCTGTTGTAGCTGAGAATCTGTTTGATTGATTTGGGCTTGGAGTTGCTGTTGGGCTTCTTCTTTCCAGCGGGGAGTAACGACGACTTTAACGTTAATCGATCGCTTCAATTCTAATTGTGGTTGCATAAAGTTGTTGATTGTCAGTTGGGAATTGGGAATTGGGAATTGGGAATCGGGAATTGGGAATCGGGAATTGGATGCGACTAACTGCTAGTTGCTAATTATTCAAAAGCTATTCGCCGTCAGCTCATCCCATTCTTCAATCCCCTGTCCCTTGTCCCGATTCCGGATGCCCTGAGAAATATCTTCAAAACATCCCGTCAATCATATCGCGGTAGTGTTCCGTCACAACCGGACGCTTAATTTTCAGGGTTTGAGTCAGCATTCCATTCTCCATCGAAAATGGCTCCAAAATCAACCGGAACGGGCCAATGCGATCGTCCACGCGGTATCCAGGGCGATTTTGCACCTCTCGGCTCAATTCTTTTTTAAATAAATCTTGAATTGTCTTGCTATTCCAGTCAATTTCGTGTAATGGCGGATTTTGAGTTTCGGCCCATTTCTGGACGGCTTCTGCATTGGGGACAATTAAGGCGCCGACAGATTTCCGATCTTGACCTACCACCATAATTTGGTCGATAAAGGGGCTGCGCACGCAGGCGTCTTCGATCGGCTGAGGTTCGATATTTTCGCCGTTAGTCAGGACGATCGTATCTTTTGCCCGCCCGGTTAAGATTAAATCGTTCCCCGGTGTCAGCCAGCCCAAATCGCCGGTATCGAACCAGCCTTCGGGGTCGATCGCCTTTGAGGTAGCTTCAGGATTAAGATAATAACCTGCCATGATTTGCGGCCCGCGCGCCAAGACTAAGCCACGTTGACCGATCGACAGTTGTTGTCTACTATCAGGATCTACTATTTTAATTTCCGTGTGGGGAATGGGCTGACCCGCCGAACCTTTGAGATTGTGCCAAGGGCGGCGAACCGTTAAAACAGGCGATGTTTCTGTTAAACCGTATCCGACTAACAAACCGATATTCGAGATTTCAAAGAAATTGTCCAAGTGCGTGGCCAAAGAACCACCGCCACTAATTGCCCATTTGAAACGTCCTCCCGTAGCTTCCCGAACTTTTTTGTAAACCAGTTTTTCGGCGACGGCGTGGATAGGTGACAACAGAATGCTTTTGGTGCGGGCGATCAGTTTTTCCGAAGCAGAAGCAGGTTTTAAACTGAGAGTTAATCCTTGGAAAATGCGACGGGCTTCTATGTATTGTTGGCTAGCAGATAGGAGAAAATTAACCAGTTTTTGTTTATTAGCTGGCTGTTCCCGAAATTGCTTTTGTACTGCCTCGTAAATCGATTCCCAGATGCGCGGAACGCTCACCATGTACTGGGGTTTGTAGGTTTTGAAATCTTGTTTGAAGTAGCGAATACTGGTGTAAATCTGCGTGCATCCTTGGGAAAGCATGAAGTATTCGACAGTGCGTTCGTAGGCGTGCCAACTAGGGAGAATACTGAGAACACCTTCGCCGGCTTCTGGCTGAAGAATTGTGCCAAAAGTATTGATTTGGTGCAACAGATTGCTGTGAGTGAGCATGACACCTTTGGGTTTGCCAGTGGTGCCGCTGGTGTAGAGGAGAGTGGCGAGGCCTTGAGGCTTGTGGTTGCTGGGTTTGAGGGTGCGGTTAGCCCCTTTAGCCATGACTTGGGAAAATTTGACTGTGTTGAGGGTTTGGCTGGCTTCTGGTTCTTCGTCGGAGAGGAGGACGATGAGGTGGATGGGCAAATCGGGGAGGCTATTTTGGAGTTTTTTGAGTAATGCGAGGTTTTCGACTACTAAAGCGGTGCAGCCACTGTCTTTGATGATGTACAGGAGTTCTTCGGGGTCTGCGGTGGCACCTCGCACGGCGTTGGCGGCCCCAGCCATCATGATGCCTTGGTCGGCTATCAGCCAGCGGGGGCTGTTGTCAGCGAAGAGGGCGACGCGGGGAGGGACTGGTTCTGCGGGATTTGGTTCGATGCCGAGGGCTTGGAGGCCTGCTGCGAACCGTTGGATTTCTTGGTAAAGGTCGGTGTAGGTGAGCTTGATTTCGGGCTGGGTGTGGGGATCGTGGAGGGCGACTGTTTGACCAAATTTTTGTTGGACGATCGCCCAAATTTCTGGTACTGATTGGATGGAAGTGTAATCGATCAGGCGGCTGAGGTTAGCGCGATCGCGATCGGTCATTTGAGACGATGTGTTGTTCATAGGGTATTTTTGGGGGTTTTGGGAGATAAAGTTATTGGGTACAAGTTTAATATCAGAGTTATTTTAGAGCTTTGTGGCAGTCTCGTGACAGTTTGGAAACCTGCCGTTGTTTATTCAGAAAATTAGGGATATCAGATGATGAGATTTATAGTTGGACAGAAACAGATTAATTTATCAAGGTTGATAGTAGTTGCTTTTAGTGCGATCGTAGCGTTATTTGGAACTGTACTGTCTGTGAATGGTGCAGAAGTGCGATCGGCAAACAAAACATTTGCTGATTGGTGTCGCCAAAAAGCCGATCTGAGTCCTGAAACTAAACATACTGTTGAAGTGCTGTTGAAGGAAGCAGGGACTACTGATTGCGATGCGGGCGATCGGAAACTTTCGAGTCTCACGGAACTCTCCCTCCGCAGCCATGAGATCAGTGACATTAAACCGCTAGCATCCTTGACTAACCTGACAAATCTCTCCCTCAAGAACAATCAGATCAGTGACATTAAACCGCTAGCATCCTTGACTAAACTTAAGCAGCTCTACCTCAGCCAAAATAAGATAGGCGACATCAAACCCCTAGCATCCTTGACTGAGCTGACTGTGATCAACCTAGAAAACAATCAGATCGGAGACATCAAACCCCTAGCATCCTTGACTAGCCTGAGTTCGCTCTACATCTCCTACAATCAGATCGGAGACATCAGGCCGCTAGCCTCCTTGACTAAGCTCAATGATCTCTGGCTCAGCAACAATCAAATCAGCGATATCAAACCGCTAGCATCCTTGATTAACATAGGGGAGCTATACCTGCACAACAATCAAATCGGAGACATCAAACCGCTAACATTTTTGACTGAGCTGAGCTCTCTCCACCTTGGCGACAATCGAATCAGCGATATCAAAACGCTAGCATCCTTGACTGAGCTAAATTTGCTCTCCCTAGACAACAACCAGATCCGTGACATCAAACCGCTAACATTTTTGACTGACCTGACTTCGCTTGACCTCAGCAACAATCCGATCGATGACATCAAATTGCTAGCATCCTTTACTAAGCTGACTCGGCTCTCCTTCAGCAACAATCTGAGTGGCGACATTAAACTGCTAGCATCCTTGACCAACCTGGAGGAACTCGAACTCAACAACAATCGAATCAGTGATATTAAACTGCTAGCATCCTTGACTAAGCTGAAGAAACTCGAACTCGGCCTTAATCAAATCACTGATATCAAACCGCTAGCATCCTTGACTAAGCTGACTTGGCTCAAACTCAACAACAATCAAATCGGCGATATTAAACCGCTAGCATCCTTGACTAAGCTAAATTATCTCCAGCTCGAAAACAATCAAATCAGGGACATCAAACCGCTAGCATCTTTGACTAACCTGATTCAGCTCTTCCTCAGCAACAATCAAATCGGGGACATTAAACCGCTAGCATCCTTGACTAAGCTAAATTATTTGTTCCTCAGCGGAAATTCGATCGCTCCCAAGACTTGCCCTCTCAAGCCAGAGTCTATCTGTCAGTGGGAGCCACCTCTATTCCTGCCACTACCACCATTTGAACTACCATCACTACCATCACCACCATCATTACCACCAACATTTGAACTACCTGAACCACCATCACCACTATTCTTAACACCAATATTCTTACCACCACCACCTGAACTACCATCACTACCACCCACCTGAACGATTCCCCAGAGAAGAGTTTGAGACTGAGTGGGGTGTTAAACACATAGTTGCGTGCGTTCAAATCTGATGGTGTTTGAGCGCACAGCAAGCAGGTTTTTGTAGAACCTTTAAGTTGATTATTAAAGCAAGTTGAGCAGCTCGATCGAGACTGAGGCTGTGCTGGTGATAAAGTCCGATCGCCAATTCTATCCGCACATCGGCTTCAGTCAGGGGGAGATTGTCGGGAAGGGCGATCGTAATTTGCATGATTTATAGTAGTTTTAGGTTTTTATTGGCTTTTAAGTGCGATCGATAATATCTCGAATTTGATTAGCTGGGATGTCATCTTGGTCTGACTTGGAGTAGATAACGACGAGTAAGATGTAGGTATCGCCCCTGAGTTGATAGATAACTCGGTAGCCGCCACTTTTGCCTTTTTGGATGTCGCTGTTTTTGAGGCGGACTTTGAATACAGTGTGGCCAGTGCCGGGGATTTGGTCGCCGATGAAGTTGCCAGACTGTAGCTCATCAAGTAGTGGTTGTATGTCGGTGCGGATGCTGCGGTAGCGTTTAAGAAGTGTGCGAACTCGTGTTTTAAACTCATCGGAAAAGACAATCTGGATTTGTGGTATCTCGTCAGTCATCAATCCCCTCCCACAGTTCAGAAATAGGATGCAATTTGCCTTCTTTAATTTGCTGGAGGGAGGTACAAAGGCTGGCGAGGACGAGTTCGGCGGGTTCGTCATCGGCATCTGCGGGCGGGGTGACGATATTGCGATCGATTAATAGTTGGTAGAAGTCGTCCACAGACATTACAGCCAGTTGAGCGGCTCGATCGAGACTGAGGCTGTGCTGGTGATAAAGTCCGATCGCCAATTCGATCCTCACATCGGCTTCAGTCAGGGGGAGATTGTCGGGAAGGTCGATCGTAATTTGCATGATTTATGGTAGTTTTAGGTTTGTATCGGCTTTTAAGTGCGATCGTCCTAGGATTATTATGAATTTGGTTGCTTTTTTAAGCGCGATCGATCGTACCTAATATTAGATGCCTTTATTCAGACCTGATGTAAGTACCTAAAAATTCCAGTTGATTCATCATTTCTTCCGCAGACTTGCTACCACTCAAATTCAACAAACCGCGCAACTGTTCGCCAACAGAATAACTTTGTCGCGGCGCAACAATAATTCCCGCATGACTGTTGCCTACTGCAAGAGAGCTCCCGTGCATCCGACAGAAATCTCGGCTATTAAAAGTATAAATGACTCGACCTTGCTCTGTTGCCCATATCAGTTGTTCTTCATCTATACGTCCTAAATTATTGGCATCTGAGACAGTTACTACATCAATCCCATTTTCTCGCAAGGCTTGCACGAAAGCTTTTCTCAGTGTATCTTCATCTAAATACAAACGAATCTGGCTCATTAAATTCTCCCAGCCGTGCGATCGGCTTCCAATCGCTCGTACTCAGCTAATTCGGCTGCTAAATCTGCCTCAATTTCCTTGCGGTTAGCGTGATAGTAAGACAGCGCTGCATAAATTTGTGCTAAATTTAAATAGGGAATTTCCTCAAGTATTGCTTCTGGGCTCATCCCTTGTTGATGCCAAACGGCAATTTGAGCGATAGAAATTCTAGTTCCGGCAATGCGGGGACGCCCTCCACAGGTTTCAGGCGTACTGACAACCAGCGTGCCGATGTCGATCGCAGTTGTTGACATACTTACCTCTTACGAAAAACTCAAATCTAGCACAAACAGGACTTACGCATAGGTGTTTTGCAGTGATCGAAAAAGAAAAGCTGGATTTCGGTGTATCGTCAGTCATCAATACTATCCCACAGTTCAGAAAATAGTTGGTAGAAGTCGTCCACAGACATTACAGCCAGTTGAGCGGCTCGATCGAGACTGAGGCGGTGCTGCTGATAAAGTACGATCGCCAATTCAATCCGCACATCGGCTTCAGTCAGAGGGAGATTGTCGGGAAGGTCGATCGTAATTTGCATGATTTATGGTAGTTTTAGGTTTTTATTGGCTTTTAGGTGCGATCGTTTAACTTGGCAATTCCCGTTTAATACAGATTCATTAAACTTTGATTCCTAACGCCATTCTAATTCATTATCCCAAAAAGCTAATTTTTTAATTTTCATTTCTCCCTCCCATCAATTATCAGCGTTAATTAGCCTGTATCTGCGGTTAAAAACCCACGTAATTTTGTCGCCACCAAGCGCGCACCAACTTAATCTCCTCAAACGTATAAACTTCCTGTAAAAATTCATAAATAGCTCTCAATTTCTCATCCCCAATAATCTCAATTGCGTTCACAATTGCCTCCTGGCGCTCCGATTTCACCAACACATTGATATCAACTTCCCGCCCCATATCCATCAATTCTACCAAATGCCCAGAAATAGTATTAGGACTCATACCCCGCGCATTCGCTATTGCTTGGACTGTCAAATTTTGTCGGTATAATTCCCAGGTTTGCATCTGCGAATAAGACGCCACGTTAGCAAGAATCGGGGGATTAACGACATCAGAAGATGCAGCACCAGTTGGCAATCCTTGTTCTTTGCAAAAAGCGCGAATTGCCTCTAAGAAAACCTTGCCGTACTTATCTCGCTTGTTGCTGCCGACGCCGTAAACTTCCTCAAATTCTGTAAGAGTTTGCGGGCGTTTTTCTGCCATGTCTCGTAAGCTTCTATCTGCAAACACTACATAAGGTGGCACAAATTGTTCGTCGGCAATTTGTTTCCGTAGCGTCCGTAGTATGGCGAATAAACCTTCGACTTCTACTGCCAAAGACCGCACTCTTCCCTGTACTTCCCGCGGCGCTTCAATGGCGATTTCAACTGTGCGCTGACGTTTCATAATTTCCCAACTTTTCTCGTTGAGTTTCAAAATCGGAAATCCATCTGTTCTTTCGTCTAAAAAACCTTGATTTATCAGTGAACGACTCAATCTTTTCCAGTCGTCGGCACTTCTATCTTTGCCAATTCCATAGGTAGAAAGTTGGTTGTGCTGGTATTGCGATATTTTTTGACTTTTTGAGCCGCGCAACACGTCTATAATATGATTCATGCCGAACTTTTCTTGGCATCTCGCGATGCAAGAAAGAAATTTCATTGCCTCAAGCGTCCAATCTTCGACTGGTTTTTTATTGCAGCAGTTGTCGCAAGTACCACAATTGCCGGGGAATGAATCGCCGAAATAACTTAACTGAACTGTGCGGCGGCAATCGGTGGATTCTGCATAGTTAATTACTCGCCTTAACTGTTGGCGGGCAATTCTTTGTTCTTGTTCGTCTGGTTTTTGATCGATGATGTATTCGATGGTTTTGACATCGCCGAATCCAAAAAACAAGGTGCAATGGGATGGTTCGTTGTCTCTGCCTGCCCGCCCTGATTCTTGATAGTATCCTTCTAGATTCTTGGGTAAGTCGTAGTGAATGACAAACCGCACGTCGGGTTTGTTGATTCCCATGCCAAAGGCAACTGTGGCTACCATTACTTGTACGTCGTCGCGAATGAAGCGGGTTTGATTGGTTGCGCGATCGACATTATTCATCCCCGCATGGTAGGGTAAGGCTTCGATGCCACTTTGCTGCAATTTATAGGCAACTTCTTCAACTTTTTTGCGGCTGAGACAGTAAATAATTCCCGAACCGCCTTTTTTTTGGATGATTTGCAAAACTTCGGCAAAACTGTGCTTGGTTTTTTGGCGGACTTCGTAATATAAATTGGGGCGGTTGAAGCTGGCGACGTGGATGTAGGGATTTCGCAGAGTTAGCTGCTGGATGATGTCTTGGCGGACGCGCTCGGTGGCGGTGGCAGTTAATCCCATAATGGGAATGTCGGGATATCGATCGCGCACTCGCTCCATTTGCCTGTATTCTGGTCGAAAGTCGTGTCCCCATTCCGAAACGCAGTGGGCTTCGTCGATCGCAAATGCCGAAATTCCTAACTTATTGGCTACTATATCTAAAAACGGTAAAAATCTCTCGCCCAGCAACCGTTCTGGCGCAACGTACAGCAGTTTAATCTTACCTTCGAGAATTGCGGTTTCGCGCGATCGAGTTTCTATCGCGCTCAAAGTGCTGTTGAGAAAAGTCGCCCCAATCCCATTATCCTGCAAAGCTTCCACCTGGTCTTGCATCAGAGCAATCAGCGGCGAAACAACCACCGTCAATCCCGGTTTCAACAAAGCCGGTAATTGAAAACACAAAGACTTGCCACCGCCAGTCGGCATGACAATCATCATATCCCGTTTTTCGAGAGCAGCTTCAACAATTTCCCGCTGTCCCGGGCGGAAAGAGTCATAGCCAAAAAAATGTTTGAGGGCTGGTTCGAGGGACAGTGGCACAGAAGATGTTGGCGGATTCGACCCTGACATTTGCAGTAGTTGGTTGTTGACTTCTACACTATTCTATGCGTTTTGAGCACAAATACAGTGAGTGCGATCGAAAATCAACAATCCAGGACTTGCCAAAGCACAGGGGATTTAATGCCCCACCTTTAGGCGGATTGTTTTTAGGCTGGGGATTTAAGCCCCAGCCTAAAAACTTCGCTGTCATCTGTCAACTGTTAAACGCCCAAGTTAGCACGATCAAAAGTGATGGATTTACGCAATAATTAATAGGATATTTCTGTTCATTTTTCAATTAAGATCGATCGACCAAAGAGCGAATTTTCTGCCACCAAGCAGCCGGGGAATCATCCGGGCGGTACGCAGTGTCAAACATCGACAAAATTAGTGGAAAACCCCCCACCTTCGCACTCATTAACAAGTGCATTAGCAGACAAAAAACTAATACTGCCCATCCCGTCAAATGCAAATAATACCAAACCTGGGTCAAATCCCCAGCCGGTAGCCATTCTTCCTTAACCATACTCCCAGAGACGATCGCAAAAGTCAGCGCTAACAACATCAACGTATTGACAATCCGGTGCAAAGTGTACCACCAAATCGGTTTTCCCAACTGAGTTAGCTTGCCAAAAGAATCCGGTTGCACCAAGCGTTTTTGACCTGCGAGGAAACTGTACAATGCAAAAGTCGGCATGACTCCGAACAGCAACAGCTTGCCAAAAGTGCCGTGAATCCCGATAATATCTGCAATTCGAGGCACGGGCACTTTGCCGAACCGCCCGTCATAGGTGTTGTACACCAGAAATGCGGTCAAAATTGCTAAAAGGGCGATCGCAGCATTAGCCCCGTGCAGTAATCTGAGCAGCAATGGCTGATACGGTTTAGATGGTGGCATTCTCAATTTTGCTATGCGATCGATTGTCTTTCATATAATACAGCTAAAAGCGGATTTTTTCAACCGAAAAATTGTGAAACAAATGTGATAAGAAAATGAATCAATTATGAGAAAACCGTGATTTGATCAAAGTTTAGTGTAAAGTAAAACTGTCAAGAGAAATACTTTCCCTATAACATCTAATAGTTTACAAAAATGGATGCAGCCACTACCGTCTTCCTTTCCTTGGGACTAGCAGCAGATGCTTTTGCTGTTGCTGTTTCTAGCGGATTAGCAATCAAACACATGAAGGTCAACAAAGCTTTAAAAATCGCCTTATTTTTCGGTGGCTTTCAAGCTGTGATGCCCATAATCGGATGGTCTATCGGGCTGAGTTTTAGTTTTTTGATAACGCCGATCGACCATTGGATCGCTTTTGGGCTTTTGAGTTTCATTGGCGGTAAAATGATTTACGAATCGCTGCAAAGTGAAGAATGCCAGAAAAAGTTCAATCCCTTAGATACGGGGACTTTGATAACTCTATCGGTGGCGACGAGTATCGATGCCCTCGCCGTTGGTATCGGATTTGCGGTTCTGAAAGATTCTATTGCTCCGGCGGTAACTGCGATCGGATTTATTACTTTCTTTTTAGCCTTTGCGGGCGTGTTTATCGGCCACAAGTGCGGCAACTTGTTTGCGAATAAGATTGAGATGTTGGGCGGTGCAATTTTGATTTTTATTGGCAGCAGAATCTTGTTTCTGCACTTGACAGAAGTGACGGTAGTCATTAGTCGTTAGTCATTGGTCATTAGTTATTAGTTGTTGCTGAATGTAGGTATGATTCACGAATGTTGGATGGCTAGAACTATCGGTAGGGGCAATTCATGAATTGCCCCTACCGATGGTTTCATACCTCAAATCAGCAACGCCTGGTCATTAGTTATTGATAGTAACTGACTGCTGACTGCTGACTAATGACTGCTGACTAATTACCCAAAAATGGTATAACAGAAATATTGTGTTAAAGGATAAAAATTAAGTGCTGAAACTTTACGGCGGTGCTCGCAGCAGAGCCTCAATTGTCAAGTGGTATCTCGAAGAAATAGCGATTCCCTACGAATTTGTCATGCTGGATATGCAAGCAGGGGAACACTTGCAGCCAGAGTTTCTTGAAATTAACCCGATCGGCAAAGTACCGGCAATTGTGGACGGTGATTTTAAACTTTGGGAATCTGGGGCAATTTTGTTGTATTTAGCTAAAAAATATGGTAAGATGCCTGAGACTTTGGAGCAGCAATCCGAAATTGTGCAGTGGGTAATCTTTGCTAACGCGACGCTGGGCACTGGAATCTTTGTCGAAGCTAGTCGCGATCGCGAAACTCCCAAATTGTTAACACCGCTTAATAAAATCTTTGAGAAACAGCAGTTTTTAATGGGCGCTGAATTCGGTGTCGCCGACGTAGCAGTTGGCTCAATTTTAAACTACATCCCGATGATGCTAAAACTAGACCTGAGCGCTTATCCGGCTGTTTTGGACTATATGAAGCGGATCTCGGAAAGACCGGCATTTAAAAGTGCGATCGGCGATTAAACATAGCATATCGGAATTATTCATCTCTCTTCTCTTCCTCTGCGCCAAGAGCGCCAAGAGCGGTTAAATCATTCCGAAACAACCGCAAACGAGATCAGCCCAAAAACTCAACAGCTAAAAGCAGGAGCAATTAATAAATTGCCCCTGCTTTAATTAAAATCAAACTTATCTGAATCCGACAGCCGCTTGCCAAACAAAAGCCAGCAGCAAGAAAAACACGGGAATCACCGGCAAAACATTAACCAGTGGTTCAAAGACCGAATAAGCTTCGGGCATTTTTGCTAAGAGTAATGCAGCTTCCATGAATCAACCTACCTATCCAACACAATTCTAATAATTGTCGCATATCTTCACCCAAGGAACTCATGTTCGATCGACAGTTGGTGTCAGCCAGTGGGCAAACTCTTCAGTAAATCGATCGGCCAAAATCGCCTCCCGCATCCTCCCAGTAAAGCGAATCAACTCCGTCACATTGTGAAGCGCCAGCAAAGTATACCCCAGTGCTTCGTTCGCCCGCGCCAAGTGTGCCAAATAAGCCCGACTGAATTTTTGGCAAGTGTAACAAGGACAAGACTCATCCAGCGGAGCAAAATCCTCCCGAAACCGAGCATTTTTCAAATTCCAGCGTTCCCCACGCACAAAAGCCGTCCCGTGGCGGCCCAGCCGAGTCGGAATCACGCAGTCAAACATATCTACGCCACTCGCCACAGCCAGCGCCATTTCCCGATAAGTCCCAATCCCCATCAAATAACGGGGCTTATTTGCCGGCAACAGGGGCGCAGTCACTTTCACAATTTCTGCAATCAAATCCCCCGATTCGCCGACACTAACACCGCCGATCGCATAACCTGGTAAATCTAAATCTACTAACTGGTTTGCTGCGCGCGATCGCAAATCGGGAAAAACGCCCCCCTGCACGATGCCGAACAAAACCTGATCCGGGCGCGAGTGAGCTTGCATACAGCGTTTTAGCCAGCGGTAAGTTCTATCTGTCGCCGCCTCCACCTCGTCCCGTGTAGCGGGGTAAGGCGGACACTCGTCAAAGGCCATAATCACATCAGCGCCCAACTCGTTCTGAATCTCGATCGATTTTTCCGGCGTCAAATTAATCATCCGGCCGTCGCGAGGAGAACGAAAAATCACCCCATCCTCAGAAATAGTCCGCGCTTGGCTCAAGCTAAACACCTGAAAGCCGCCGGAATCCGTCAGTATTGGGCCTGGCCAAGCCATAAATTTGTGCAATCCACCCGCGCCTGCGACAATCGCTTCCCCGGGCTGCAAGTGCAAGTGATAAGTATTTGCCAAAACCATTTGAGCTCCCGCGTCCTCAAGATGTGCCGGCGTCAAGGTTTTGACATTCGCCAGCGTCCCCACCGGCATAAATTTAGGCGTTTCCACAATACCGTGGGGAGTGGCAAACACCCCCGCACGTGCTTGGGTATGGCTGCAATTAGCCTGACATTTAAAAGAAAATTTCGCGTCCTCAGTCATTAGTCCCCGATGCTCATTAACCGCTACTCGGCCGTCCGTGTTATCTCTAATCTATTGTTGTTGAGATCGCGACAAAAAACCCATGACGGGGCCCAAAAACGGATACAATCCTCCGAATCCTGTCGTGGATGGCAAAAAATTTTAGATCCTAGTTCAAGCTTCCAGATTCATCTGTAGAGTAAATCTAAAATCTAAAATCTAAAATCTAAAATCGATTGACTGGGCCCAAAAAACCGAGACAAGCCCCGAATCCTGTCATAGATGGCCAAAAATTTTAGACCAAAATTTAATCTCCCAGATTCATCTGTAGAGTAAATCTAAAATCTAAAATCTAAAATCTAAAATCGCCTGACTGACGATTAAAACGGGGAATCATCCTCATCCAATTGCAGATCCCAGTTGTTTGAGAGTACCTGATCGACAGCCGCATCTAAAGCCGCAGCATTTAAATTCCGGGAGACTTGCTCTTGCAAAGGATTGGAGAGGGGAATTAACCGCAACTGCCGTCCCTCTTGAATTAGGTCAAAATAAGCACCTTCTTCTGGGGACTGTTTCATTTCCAGGTAATCAAAACTATACACGTTCAAATAAAGCGCCTGGTTGGCAATCAGAGTAGACCGATGGGGGTTTGCGAAGACTTCGAGCACATAACCTTCTCCTTCGCTGTAAATCTTGCCATCTTGGATGTGAAGGTAGCGGACACGTCCTAAATCAAACAGCAATCTTTTGATATCGCGCTTATTGACGACAATGCCTGTATCGATGATGCAAGGAGCAACTACCCTGTTATTCAATTGGTCATGACTCATGGAGTAAAAGCCTCTGTTGTAGTATGTTCCCGTCTAGGAAATCGGGGAGTTAGCTAGAATTCTGGATACGGGAAACGCGGGTCTTTAGTTTAGCCATTTTAGATAGGGATCTGCGGGATCGCTGCCGTCAGAGGTTTTCCGGGGAAAACAGCGATCGGCTGGAGGAATGCCCGATCCAAAAGACTAAGGTGTTACAGTTCCAATTCTGGCACACGCTAATGGATTCACAACTGTATACAAGATGAAAAAATTTCTATCTTATGGTGGATGATAAATTGGTTCGCTCTACGATCGACTTTTTTCGGAATCAGGGCGCTGCCGTCGCAGCCGCAGTCGCTTTCTATACTTGTTTGCCGGTGCCGATGTCTTGGACTTTGGAGTTTCGGGGCATTGCTCGCTTGGCACCGGCGATCGGGCTTTTGATTGGGGGGATGCTGGGACTGGCGGATCTGGGCTTGCAGTTGTTGGGAATGCCTGCTCTGACTCGATCGGCCTTAGTAGTAGTTTTGGGTATCGCGGTGACTGGCGGGCTGCACCTAGACGGGGCTATGGACGCGGCGGACGGGCTGGCTGTCCCCGACCCGGTGCGGAGGCTAGAAGTGATGCGGGACAGCGTTACAGGGGCTTTTGGGGCGATGGCTGCGATCGCGATCGTCCTGCTAAAAACTGCCGCGCTTTCGGACTTGAGTAAATATCGGTGGTTGGCTTTGATGGGTGTCGCCGGTTGGGGGAGGTGGGGCCAACTGGTGGCGATCGCCCGCTATCCCTATCTCCGGGCCGAGGGGAAGGGAGCTTTTCACAAAGAATCGATTTATTCTCCGTTTGATTTTATCCCGGGAGTGCTGTTGCTGCTGAGTTTGAGCGTGCTGCAAGTTGTCTTGTCGGGCGATCGGTGGCTGTTGGCGGTGGGGATGGCTTTGGGGGGAAGTGCGATCGGAATTTTTGCCGGAGCCTGGTTTAACCACCGTTTGGGCGGCCACACGGGCGATACTTACGGTGCTGTAGTCGAGTGGACGGAGGCTTTGTTGCTGTGTCTGTTGGCGGCGTTGGAAGGGTGAAGATGTAACGCTTGCACTGTTTGTTAGAGCTTTTGATGGAGAGTGCGATCTTTACCCAACAAAAATTTTACCGCACTCCCCACATTACGATCTCCCGATCGAAGTAGTGAGATTAGCGTGCGCCAAGACTTTGCAGGTGGCGAGAAACCGGGTTTCTGCGACTTTCTTTCGGTTGAGTACGAAAAATCTAGTCAGAAACCCGGTTTCTGAGATTAGCGTGCGCCAAGACTTTGTAGGTGGCGAGAAACCGGGTTTCTGCGACTTTCTTTCGGTTGAGTACAAAAAATCTAGTCAGAAACCCGGTTTCTGAGATTAGCGCATTCTCAATTTTTACGCTTTCGGCTCAACCCAAACCGTCATCCCCTCAACCCTCAAACCTTTACCACGAGTGCCGCAATATTGACCGTTAGAAGTAATAGGAGTATCGCCCACATTTTGAATATGAGCGGTGTAAGATACATCGTACTTATCAGCTTGTGGCCCAGTCAGCCGTGCTGCAAATCCCTCAATGCGCTTAGCTTTGCCCCGGAAACCGGCGAGATCCCCTTCCGAGATCCAAGGAGTATCGCCAACTCCTTCAACGTGAGCCATGTACTGCAAATTTAAACCGGCGGTGGGAGGCTCTATTTTAATTTGAAATCCTTCGACGCGGCGGCCTTGAGCTTTTGTACCGGCATATTCTTTATCGCTAAAAGTTCGATCGCCAATTCCTTGAATGTGCGCCAACACTTTTAAACCCACAGCCGCCGCAACTTGAGAACTCGCAGACGGTGCGATCCAAACTTTGATGCCCTCTATTCTCAAAGCTTTGCCACGAGTGCCGCAATAATCGCCGTTCGAGGACACATCGGTGTCGCCGATATTTTGAATGTGAGCGCTATAAAATACGTCATACTTATCAGCTTGCGGCCCACTCAACCGCACCGCAAATCCTTCAATTCGTTTCGCTTGACCCCGAAAACCCGCCAATTCTCCATCGCTAATCCAAGGAGTATCGCCAACACCTTCGACGTGAGCCATATACTCGACTTTTAAGCCGGCAATTGGTGGCTCGATATTAATTCCAAATCCTTCGACGCGACGCCCTTGAGCTTTAGTACCCGCATATTCTTGAGAACCGAAAGTTCGATCGCCAATTCCCTGAATGTGCGCCAACACTTTCAATCCCAAACCGCCTTCTACAGGCGCTTGTTGAATCTCGCGAGGTGCCCCAAACACAATGTTGCCCGAGCCGGTTGTTTGGAGAGATTTAGGTACTTCTACGCTAGGAACGATAATCACCTCGTGCATGGGGGCGGAAGGTGCGGGGGATTCCAAAATTTGGATTTGTGGCGCAACTGTAACTTGTTTCGGTGCGACATTTCCCGACGGGATGATAATCACTTCCGGCAAAGGTTGGGCGCCCATTTTCGGTTCTGGCACTGCTTTAAATGCGGGTTCGACTTTAGCAGGTGCTGCTTTTACCATCTGCGCAATGGTTAATTTGCCTCTGGAAATGGCGACGGCTAATTGTTTGCCAAAAGCGGCGCTGACTGTTTCTTCGAGGATCACCCACTGTTCATCATCTAATTTGTCTTGCTGTTCTACCAGGGCGAGCACTGCTGAAACTGGGTGTTTGCCGCTGACTAAGGATTCTGCGTCGGAATGCAGTTGAGTCGGGCTTGATTCGGAAATCGCGCGCTGAAGTTCGCGGGCTTTGGCATGAACTGATTGTAAGGCTCCGAAGTCGCTTTGTTCGCGGTGGGCTATGGCTAAAACTCGATCGAGCACTTTCAAGGCTGCGTCACGAATTTCTGCTTTACCAACAGACGCTGCGGCAGTTTCGACTAAGTTTTGAATGTCTTTGAGGGAAGTAATTTCCCCTGGGGCGAGGGCAGATTTATTCTGTACGAGAGCTTTTTTTTGGACTTCTGCAAAGTTGCGGCTGTAGGCAGCGATTTCTTGCACTAAGCTGTCGGAAGGAGGAAGGCCGGAGTCTTGCAGTTGTTTGGCTGCTTGGGATAGTCGATCGGCTAAATTAGGATAAGTTTCCGATAGTTGGGCTATTTGTTGTAGCAAATCGTTATGTGGTGCTTCCATAGTCTTGCCGTAAATATTTAACTTGCTGATTATAGACGGTGAGCGTCTTCTGAAGGTAGAAAGCTTCCGAAGGAAGAAGGAAGAAGCAAGAGGGAAGAAGCAAGAGGGAAGAAGCAAGAGGGAAAAGGGAATATTTTTCAATCTCCCGCACTCCCCATCTCCCGTACTCCCCATCTCCCCCCTCTTCCACTCCCCCGCGTGATCCCAGTCACACCCATACAAATACGTAGTCACACTCGACGAGTCCCGCTGTCACCATCGGCTCATAAAA
>PVWI01000126.1 GCA_003003725.1 filamentous cyanobacterium Phorm 6
GGCCCGTACCTCGTGTCAAGGAATGTTACAGATTATTACTTTGTTTCTAATAAATGAGACTGGGAAGCCCGTTGTCTTTTATGTTCTAAATCGACTTGTTAAATAACAAGATTTTTACCTTTTATTCAGAAGGAGAGCTCAATGCTAGACGCATTTTCCAGAGCCGTAATCACGGCAGACGCCAAAACCGGTACTATTGGCGGCACTGAACTCGCTGCATTAAGAAATTTTATTGCTGAAGGCAACAAGCGCTTGGATGCAGTAAACGCGATCGCCAGCAATGCAAGCTGCGCCGTTTCCGATGCCATCTCCGGCATGATCTGCGAAAACCAAGGCTTGATTCAAGCCGGTGGTAATTGCTACCCCAACCGTCGCATGGCTGCTTGCTTGCGCGATGGCGAAATCATCCTGCGCTACGTTACCTACGCTTTGCTCGCTGGTGATGCTTCCGTTTTGGACGATCGTTGCTTGAACGGCTTGAAAGAAACCTACATCGCTCTGGGCGTGCCTTCTGGCTCCGCAGTGCGTGCAGTTCAAATCATGAAAGCGATCGCCGTCGCTCACATTACAAACACCAACACTGAAGCTTACGGAGGCAACCGCTTCCGTAAGATGGATGTAATCGCAGGTGATTGCTCTTCTTTGGCTTCTGAAGCTGCTAGCTACTTCGATCGTGTTGCTTCTGCTCTGAGCTAATTAAAGCAGGCCAATAGTTACTGGCAAGCAAAGCCGGTTGAATTGAAAAAAAACTCTCAAAAATCTATTTCTGGAGATCTCAGAACATGAAATCAGTAATCACCACAGTAGTTACGGCTGCTGATGCGGCGGGGCGTTTCCCTTCCACTTCTGACTTGGAATCCGTTCAAGGAAGCATTCAACGCGCTGCTGCTCGTCTAGAAGCTGCTGAAAAGCTGGCTGCTGGAATTGATGCAGTTGCTAAAGAAGGCTATGATGCTTGCATCAAAAAATATCCTTACTTGAACAACGCTGGCGAAGCCAACGAAACTCAAGTCAAGAAAGACAAATGTATGCGCGACATCAAGCACTACCTGCGCTTGATCAACTACTGTTTGGTAGTTGGTGGCACTGGCCCTCTTGATGAATGGGGTATTGCCGGTCAACGTGAAGTTTACCGCGCCTTGAACTTGCCTACAGCTCCTTACGTTGCTGCTTTGGTTTATACTCGCGATCGCGCTTGCGCTCCTCGCGATATGTCTCCTCAAGCATTGGTTGAGTTCCGTGCTCTTCTCGACTACACGATCAACTCCCTTTCCTAGTAGGAAGATTGACCGCGTAATTCACGGCTAGGTTGGACGTAAGTTCGATCGCTCGTGAGGGGGACTCTTGGGACGCTGCAAAAGCCTAAATCAGGTTTAGTATCGCGCTAAGAGTCCCTTAACTTTAAGAGTCATCAGTCATTAGTTATTAGTCATTAGTTATTGGTTATTAGTTATTAGTTATTAGTTATTAGTTATTAGTTATTGGTTGGTAGGGGCGGTGGATGGTGCGTGCCCGCCCTCAGTTATTAGTTATTGGTTATTAGTTATTAGTTATTAGTTATTGGTTATTAGTTATTAGTTATTAGTTGGTGGGGGCGGTGGATGGTGCGTGCCCGCCCTCAGTTATTAGTTATTAGTTATTAGTTATTAGTGATGAAAAGGCATTAAAAAAAATAATTTGTGTATCGGTGTTTTTGGTGGTATCGTACTGTTAGTTATTGGTAATTGGTAAGTGGATAAGCGTTTTTTTAATTTATTTAATCTGACAGAAGAACAGGCGATCGCCATTCTGGAAACGCCGGCGGACAAACTCGACGATCCTTACGATCGCTACATTGCCGCCTCTCATTTAGTTAACTTTTCTACATCCAAGTCGATCGCCGCCCTGATCGCAGCCGTGGAAAATACTGACGATCGCCTAGACAATCGCGCAGTTCGTCGCAAAGCATCAGAAACCTTGGGGCGGTTAGAAGCAGCACCTGCACTCGCTTCCCTCCATTCTTGCTTGGGTGATGATGACTGTTACGTGGTAGAAAATGCAGTCTGGGCGATCGGCGAAATCGGCACCCAAAATCCCGATATATTAGAAGATATTGCCAAATTGCTCGACAAACCAGCTCAAAGCTATCGGGTCATTATCCACGCTTTGGCAAAATTAAATTACACAGCAGCAATCTCGCGCCTCAACAAATTTGTAGACGATGAAGATGGGATGATTCAAGGTGCGGCTATCACCACAATCTGCCGCTTTTCGGGAGATTACTCGCAAATGTCGCGCGTGGTAGAGTTGCTGCAAAGCAGCAATGTTAATGATCGCCGCAGCAGCATTCAAGATTTAATAGACGCCAAATATTACCAAGCAATTCCTGAGATTTCCCGCTGTCCAGTGTCTTTGGTGTTTCGTCTGCGGGCTGTGCGGATGCTGGCTAGTGTGGGCATTCCGGCGGGAGAAATTGCTTTTGCAGAAATTGAACCGATGCTCGATCGCATAATTGGCGATCGGCCTTCCGACCTCGATTTAGTCCACGAATACGACCAATTGCCAAGCCTAGAATTTGCAATTAAGGAACTCTACGAAACCGATTTTGGACGCTGTTATCTGGCAACCAAAACCATCCTAGAATCGTACAAAAATGAAGCACCGGATGCCTTAATGGCAACTTATGCAAAATCAGCATACAACGATTACGGCGCGCACTATCACGTCATGAAACTGCTGGGTTGGCTCAAGTACGTCCCTGCCTTCGATTTACTCATAGAAGCGCTGCACAATCGCGAACCGCAGTTTCAAAAATCCCGCGCCGCCGCAGCCATCGCCCTAGGCGAAATAGGCGATAAGCGCGCTGTTGCGGAACTAAAAACTTGTTTGATAACTCCCATTTGGGATTTAAAATATGCTACTTTGATGGCATTGGAAAAATTAGGAGATAACAATAGTTGCGAGATATTGGCGGACGATGAGGATCTACTGATTCGGGCAAAAGCAGCGAGTTTAGGATCTAGAGTATAATAGTGCGTCGCAATAATTGCTAGTATTGAACAGGCTTTCGGGCCTGTTCCACAATAATTATTGGGGAGTAGAATAGTGTATTGACAACGAATAACGAACAACGAATAACGAATAACAAGTAACAAGTAACCCTTCGACTCCGCTCAGGGCAACGCAAGTAACAAATAACTAAAATGCCTAAAGAAGAACTATTCCAACAGCTAAAGCATCCGAATCCCCATATGCGGAAGCGGGCTATGAACGAATTAGCAGAAACCCGCGACGAAACTACTATTCCCCGCTTGATGGGAATTTTGGATGAGGAAGATGTGGTTTATCGTCGATCGGCAGTACAAGTTTTGGGGATAATTGGTGCTGACGCTTTGCCATCGCTGGTAGATTCTCTGCTAAATAGCCAGAGTGCCACGGTTCAGGCCAGTTGTGCCAAGGCATTAACGGCGATCGCTGTCAACTATCCAGAGCAAACTTTTCCCGAACTCGGAATGCAAGGGCTACAAAAAGCCATGCAAGATCCGAATCCAGTGGTTTACATTTCCTCGGTGATGGCGCTGGGACAAATTGGCGCACCGGCTTTGGATATCTTGATTGAGGCGATCGAACATACGGACAATATTGCCTTAGCTGTGGCGATAACTGGTTCTTTGGCGACGATCGGAGGTACAAAAGCTTGTGAGGTTTTGTCAGCAACGGCGGCTAATCTCGATGCAGATCCTTACATTCGCGAGTCTGCCGAAAGTGCTTTGTCTCGGATGAAACAGGTGAGTGATTGGAATTCCGGCGGTTAGTTGGAGTGATCTCAAATCCGGTTGCATCGGAATGATCAGCGAGGAAACTGCACGTGCCGTTTCCTAATTTCAGGTAATATTAATTCTGGTGCAACCGGATTTGATATCATCCATGTTCTTTGTGAATTTTCGCGATCGCACTTGTCACCCGCCCCAAATCCTCATCAGTCAAATTAGAGCCAGAAGGCAAACAAAGCCCATTTTCAAATAACTCCTCGGCCACCGCACCATCTATACATTCACAGTCAGCAAAAACAGGTTGTAAATGTAAAGGTTTCCAGACTGGACGAGCTTCTATTTTCTCTTCGGCAAGCGCTAGACGAACCTCTTCTCTGTTTGCCCCAAAAGCAGCCGGATCGATGGTCAAACAACTCAGCCAGCGAGTCGATTTGCCAAAAGCAGCTTCTGGCATAAATTCGATTCCCGGCAAATTTCCTAAAGCCTGTTTATAAAAATCAAAATTGCGCCGTCTAGCTTCAACTCGATCGCCCAAAACGCACAATTGACCGCGACCAATCCCCGCCAAAACATTGCTAAGACGATAATTATAACCAATTTCTGAATGTTGGTAATGAGGAGCAGGATCGCGGGCTTGTGTTGCCAAGAAACGGGCTTTTTCTACCAGTTTTTGGTCATCTGAAACCAACATTCCGCCGCCGGAAGTGGTGATAATTTTGTTACCATTGAATGAGAAAATGCCTATTTTGCCAAAGCTTCCAGGCGATCGACCTTTATAGCTAGCACCCAGAGATTCGGCCGCATCTTCAATTAGCGGTATTTCATAGTCATTACAAACTGCTAAAATCGGGTCAATATCGCAACTTTGACCGTAGAGGTGCACAATCACAACAGCTTTGGGCAACTTTCCTAATTTGGCTCGTTTGTCAAGTGCTTCTCGCAACAATTCTGGATTCATGTTCCAAGAAGTGCGATCGCTATCAATGAAAACAGGTTTTGCGCCTAAATAACTAATAGGACTCGCCGTAGCAATAAACGTCAAAGTCGAGCAAAAAACCTCATCGCCAGCACTGACACCAATTAATTGTAAAGCTAAATGTAAAGCCGCAGTGCCGGAACTCAGAGCCGCCGCGTGACTGGAACCGACAACATCGCAGAATTCGCGCTCGAAAGCATCGACATGGGGGCCCACGGGAGCGATCCAGTTGGTGTCAAAGGCTTCTTGGACAAACTTTTGTTCTAGTTCGCCCATGTGCGGCGTTGAGAGGAGGATTTGTTTGGTCATATTATCAGCGTAAATCCTATATATTAAGTTAAAGTTGCCATGCTAAGTTTGCTCTAGCTTTAGCAATAAAACTGGCGAGGGTAGTTAAACCCTGGCTAATAGTTTAAGTCTTATTGAGAGAAATCTGAAGCATTTTTATTCAGTTTTAACAAATGAACCACTACTCGATCGCGCTGTTAGTTTGGTTGTTGTCAAGCAAGCCTCTGAATTCTTCGGATGTAGTATAGCCTTCTTGAGTAATTCCGTCTCTTTTCAAGACTTTCAATACCGTCAGAAACAGAATTTTCAAGTCAAACCACAGACTCCAATTATCAACATAGGAGACATCTAGTTTGAATTTAGCATCCCAACCAATAGAATTGCGACCATTGACTTGAGCCCAACCTGTAATTCCAGGCATAACATCGTGGCGGCGTGCTTGTTCGGGAGTGTAGCGATCGAGGTATCTGACCAATAAAGGACGAGGCCCAACAAAACTCATATCACCTTTGAGAACGTTCAAGAGTTGAGGGAGTTCGTCCAGACTGGTTTTGCGAAGAAATTGACCGAGGGGTATGAGACGCTGTTCGTCGGGCAGTAAATCACCGTTAGCGTCACAATCGCTAGTCATGGTGCGAAATTTGTAGAAGTTGAAAACGCGACCGTTTTTACCGGGACGCGGTTGTGTAAAAAAAACCGGGCCTCCCATGCGGAGGTAAATGGCGATCGCCACTACTAACATTACCGGAGAAAAGACCAAAAGGGCGATCGCTGCAATTAATCTATCTAATATGCTCTTCATTAAGAGGCTGAATTTTTTAGCAGTTACAGCGTTATTAACTTCGGATGACTGCAAATTTAGTTTGATAGATAGTATCTGATAAATACTCATTGATATACACCCCAAATGCTATTTACTTTAATCACTCAAACTATGGCACTCTCTGGGTTTATACAGTCGCGAATTCAATCAACTTTATAAACAATTTACATGAAGTCGCAATTTTGTGAAATTTCTGTAAACCTAAAAATATTGAAATGACTTACCTTTACAAAACTTTAAAAAACCTCGCGATTTGATGAATTTTTTGTAACTTTTTGAGGCTGTGGACGGTGATTGGGTTTCAAAAACAGGACTTACAGCAAATTGCAGCGACACGACTTATAGGAACACATCAATATCGTGTCCCTACAGGTAGTGTTGCTGTTAAGAGCGATCGAGTAGATAATGTAAGGTTAACTAAAATTTACTTCTTGCAAACAAAGTAAAGCATCCCTGCGATCGGTTCTTTGATTAATGTTTGAATCGATCGGTGCATTTTGCCTTCTCTAATCTGGCGATCGGAGCCCACAGCAACTATTTCAAAATTGACTTCTCTTAAAAATCGATCTATCTCTTCAAGCTTGTACCAATAGACATAAGGTTCCCCATCAAAAAATGCCGACCAGTTTATCTTCCCACCATGTTTGAGCCAAGGCAGATATTGAATCGTGCGAGGCGAGCCGCGCAAATTCCTCAACATACCCAAATACATCAAAAATATCGAATACATAGCACTGCTATTTCTGGCATCAAAACTTAGGAACGAAAACAATGCAGTTCCTCCTTTATTCAAAATCCGATAAGCCTCTTTCAGAGCCTTTGACCGAGCTTCGCTATCCTCAATAAAACAAATGATTTGCTGCAAATAAACTATCTGAGTAAAATCATTATCTCCGTAATTTAAGCTCGTTGCATCCTGGACTTCAAAACAAATATTACCGCTCGGATCTTTCTGTTTTGCTTGTTCGATCAAATCCGGTACATAATCGTAACCGTAAAGAGAAGTAAAACCCATTTTTTTCATTTCTAATAAAATTCGACCTCCTCCTGTTCCGGCTTCGAGTGTTTTTCCACTGGTATCTAAATAGTTCTCAATCAAATGCTTTTCTTCGTCAATCAAAAGTTCTTTATAGAACCCATTTGACATTTTTGAGTTTTTGGGTTGGGTGACGAGAAATACCGAGAGAAACCCGGTTTCTGAGATTTACGCAAGGGGCGAGAAACCGGGTTTCTACGAGTTTTTGGGTTGGGTGACGAGAAATACCGAGAGAAACCCGGTTTCTGAGATTTACGCAGAATAGATCTCAAATGGGTTCTATAAGCCCAATCCTCAAATTCTACCGTGCTGTAAACCTGTTTGTTGTTACTCATAAACTTACCCTTAACTCAAAAAACGATAGGCTGGAAAAAAATCTGTATTCAGGAGTTGTTCAAATTCTATTTTCAATGAATTGGCACGCAATTCAACTAAACGACGGTATTTTGTTTCATCTGGAATGATGCGCATAGTCACAAAAGTATGCCTTTGCTTGGAAAAACCTGCTTTGAAATTGTATAGACTATCTTGCGAACCTCCTAGACCACCACCTAGATGCAAAACTTCATTGCCCCGTTCCTTAGCCCAAAATCGAACATGATCGAACATTAATTTGCTAGGAGCTTGTTTTAAGAAACTCGTTTTTGTGCCACCAAGGTGATATTGAACGATGCCACAGCATTCAGTAAACAAACCACCACAGGTAATTTCCTCATTCAATTCTACTATACATAAATGAAGTTTTTCTCCTAACACATCTGCTATTTTTTTCAAGTAATCCAATCCAAAAAAATACAATTTTGAAGCGCCCACTCTATTCATGGTTTCTTCATAAATTGCGTTAAAATCATTGATATATTCTGAGACAGAAACTATTCTAGCTGAAAAACCTTCTCGTTTACATTTATTTATTTTAGTACGATGTTCTGACCTAGTTTTACGCCAAATTTCATCTCGATCGAGTGTTAAATCTACAGAAACAGTTTCGCCATTAACTGTAAATAAATCATTTTCAGCAGCTAAAGCACTAACATCCATGTTAAGTATAGGATGCAGTCGTAAAAAAGCCGAACAAATATTTCGATCGCACCATACCTGCCTTAAATGTTCCAAGATCGAAATCAAAAAATCAGGAGTGCTAGCTGCTGCTTCATTTAACAAAAATCCCGGATATCCGTAGGGCGAGATAACATCAAAAACATCTACAGTCTCTGGAAATAAATCATTGCAATTTCGCAATAAATAAGGCATAAAAAATATTTTGTTATCATCAGTTATCAAAATAGCTTCTGCGGTTGCCTCGATTCTTTTTGCCTCTAAATCCACATACCCAGGTAAATGATAAAAATCATGTCTGAGATTCTCCAGAGTTTGCAGCCACAAAGGACTGCTTAAATCAATAAATTGGGTCTTCATGGTTTGACAATTTTAAGTTGATTATTTGCGAGTATCTACTTACGAATAGAACATACTCAGATGCTGAATTAGCACTTCAGCATCTAATTAATTTCAGCACCTTCTAAGCGTACAAAGACTGCACCCATTCCCATTCTTGCTTCAACCCTTCCCTCAAAGAAACCTGTGCCTGATATCCCAAGATTTTCTGAGCTTTTGATACGTCAGCGCTAGTATGCCGTGCATCTCCTTTGCTCGATTCTAGGTAATTGATGCGTATAGGGCGATCGACAATACTTTCCATAGTCTGAATAACTTCTCCTAAAGCAACTCGACTTCCCCCCCCAATATTGAAAATTTCACCGACAGCTTCCGGCACTTTAGCCGCAGCTAAATTAGCAGCAATACAATCGCTGATAAATGTGAAATCTCGCGTTTGCTGCCCGTCTCCGTAAATTGAAATCGCTTCGCCGCGCAAAATTGATTTAAAAAATATGTGAAATGCCATATCGGGACGCTGGCGAGGCCCGTAAACAGTGAAATAGCGCAGCATGGTTGCCGGAACACCAAAATTGTGATAATAAAGCGAACACAAACGTTCAGCGGCTAACTTAGTAATGCCGTAGGGAGAAACTGGTTGAGGGCAGGCAGTTTCGGAAGTAGGGAAAGTTTCAGCATTCCCGTACACCGACGACGACGAAGCCAATACAAACTTTTTCAGTTGCGGTGCATCTTTTGCTGCTTCTAGGAGTACCTGAGTTGCATTGATATTGCGTTCCGTATAGCTGCGGAAACCGTCTCCCCAACTAGCGCGGACTCCTGCTTGGGCTGCTTGGTGGTAAATGACTTCGGCATTGGCTAAGAGGGGTTTCCAATCTAAAGATAAGATATTGCCCTCAATTAGTTGAAAGTTCGGATGTTTTTCAAAATGAGCGAGATTTTTTCTCTTTAATTCGGGATTGTAATAGTCGTTTACTTCATCAACGCCGATTACTTTTTCACCTTGGTTTAAAAGAGTCTCGACTAAGTTAGATCCGATAAAACCTGCCGCGCCTGTAACAATATTACTCATGGGTTATGCTCCTTTTTAATAGCTTTTGACCGACATGGCTTGATCTGCGTTTTTTTATCGTTGATTGTTTCAGAGTCGATCTTTTTTATCCGCATACAATCCCTAATTTTCGATAGAATCCTTCGAGTCTCTGAAATACCAAATTCTCATCATATTCAGATTCTATACGGTGACGACCAGCTTTGCCATAGGCTTGCCGCAAATCAGGATTGGAGAGCAATATTCCCAAAGCTTTTGCTAATTTTTCGCTATCTTCCGGTGCCACAATCAAGCCTGTTTCTCCGTTGACAACTGCTTCTCGACAGCCACGAATATCGGTAGCGACAACGGGTAAACCCATTGACATTGCTTCCACGATCGATCGCGGTAGTCCTTCATGAGTGAACGTAGGCAAGGTAAATATGTTTAGCAGTCCCAAAAGCTCTGGTATATCTTGGCGGTTGCCTGTAAAGGTAACGTGCTTTTCAATACCGAGAGTGCTAATGCGTTCCATGAGTTCGGCTTTGATCGGTTCGGGATCTCCGCTGGCTTCACTGCCAATGACTAAAGTATGTAGGTTAGGAAATTGGGGTAGTAGCTTGGCAGTCGCTTCAATCAGGTATCCGCAGCCTTTTTTGCGGGTCAAACGGCCAATCGTGCCAATAATTAAGTCAGCAGTGTCAGGAATACCCAAAGATTTTCGTAATTGGGTTTGGTGAATGGGATCTAAGCGATCGCGTTTAAAGCGATCGATATCGACCCCGTTGCCCAAGTAAGCGATTTTCTCCGGCGGACAAAGACCCAACTTTTTAGCTGTGGCGATATCTTCGTAATTTTGACTAAGAATTAGGTCAGTTAATAACCCAGCAATTTTTTCAACATTAGAGTATAAAGTATATTCTTTGGGAGAAGAGCGATCGTGGAAAGGCAAGCCGTGAGAAGTATATACAATGGCTTTTACACCAGCTATTTTGGCAGCAATTCGACCCAATACAGCAGCGATCGGAGTATGTACGTGAACCAGGTCGTATTGCTGCTGTCGAATTAATTTTGTTAGTTGATAGATACTTTTGAGGTTAAGCACTGGAGAAATGTGCCGATCTATTTGAACCGGATGGATTTTATATCCCTGTTTTTGCAATTTTTCTACTCCGGGGTCGGGAGAGCAAGCAATTTCAACAGCTAAGTTTCTGGACAATAAATAATTTATTTGAGGTAGCAGCAGCACCTCAGCCGTGGCTCCGATCGCACAAATATGCAGGATTTTCATTGAGGTTAACCTTTTGGGAGTGAATTATTACCAATAATTTACTTTTGCGTCTTCAGCCATGCTTCTGTCTTCTCTCTTACATAACGGTAGAAAGCAATCCGCCGCTCCCGAAGCACTTCATCTGTATACTCTTTGGCTTTGTTTAAGTTACGGGCCGACATCTGGGCCATACGATCGCGATCGATCGCGACCTCGCAAATTTTGCTAGCCAAAGCAGCCGCATCACCCGGTGGCACCAGATCCTCCGGCGACAGCAATTCGGGGATACCGCCGACGGTGGAGCCAATACACGGTAGCGCTCGTGCCATCGCCTCCACCATTGCTCTGGGTAAACCTTCTTGATGGGACGGCATGATAAAAAGGTCCGATCGATCCAACTCAGCGCGTACAGCATCGCCAGCAGTCAACTGCCCGCGAAAACAGACCCGATCCCCTAACCCCTGGGCCGCCGCTAGGGCTTCCATTTCCGATCGGTGCTTGCCGTCTCCAACCCAAATTAACTTGATGTCTAATCCTTCCCGCATACAGATAGCCACCGCTTCGATCGCCGCATCTGGAGCTTTGTATAGTTGAGCCAGCGTACCCACAGCGATCAGAGTCAGCGGACTGCTTTCGAGCCGGGGCGATCGGGGAACGGAAGCTAGCGTCTCCTCTGGAAGGTCTACATCTGATACACCGATTGAAAAGTTAGGACAAGGATATCGCTGCTGTAAGGACTTTTGAGTGACATAGGCAGCCGCACAAGCTCCTGCACATTGACGCCTTAGTTGGCGCGGGAAAAGCCATCGGAAGAAAGGGCTCAAGGGATGCCTAACGGAACCGGGGGCGAAAACATCATAGGGGTCAGCTACAACTTCCACACCATATGGACGATCTGCTCGGCGTAACACTGGTTCGAGACAGTCTGCTATCTGCGAAGAAGTGCGTAGAATTACAGCGTCGTTTGCACCAACAGCATTTCTAGCAGCACGCTTAATCTGTCGCGATCGCAGGAGATATTGCTGGGGGCCTATATAGTGAGGTACGGGTGCGAAAGAAACTCCTTCGCCGTCAGCACATTTCCCATCTGAGGGGACTGCCGGCACGTCGCGAACGCGGGCGACGACACGGACACCATCAAAGACCTCTAAGTATCGCATCCAGAAGGAATGGGCAAACGTTGTTTGCGTCCACACTCTGCCGTCGGGCGTGCGATCGAAACGATGTTCTAGAGTGACTACAACTTTCATGGCTCAACAGCCTCCAAACTAGATCGCAAAAGTTCTAATTTAACACCACTCTCCACCTGTAGAGAATTGCCTTTTGCCTTGCAGTTAGCTACACAGTTACCCAGCAAAATAATTCCTCCTCTAATTGTGTTAACTTTCTGAGTATCTCTGAGAATATTATCATTAATCTGAAAGTTTTTAAACACTCCACTTGCAATAATTCCCCATTTGTAATCCTTGTGAAAATAACCGCTACTTTGACCGGGATTGACTATTGTGTTTTTTGATATTTCTCCCCCTTTGACAGGCATTGATATATAAATACCAGACGCTAGAGAGTTTTCTACTGTGTTGTTAAAAATCTTGATATTCTCGCTAACTACAGCGGGTGCAGCCTTTCTCCAGAGACTTATTCCTGCCGCTAGGCGATCGCTGGGACGACCTCTGCCAGAGAAATTCGCGAAATAAATTTTATTATTTATAATATTTAGGTTGGTCAAAGGAGCATCTGAGTTAGCATCTAGTTTAATTCCTGTACTCGGAGCATCGCCCCATAAGCGACGCCAATCATTAATATTTAAGCTGATTTTATTATTGGCAACGGTGCAATCGCTCAGAGACGGGTTTGTGGTATTCCCATTATCAAAGTATGACCAGAGGATGATGCCAGTATGAGCATCTTTGATCACGTTATTAGTTATGATTTGATTTTTGGAACTCTTAGCATAGCCTGTGATATTCATCCCGTTGGCAAATCCAGATATTACATTTTCCTTAACGATATATTCATCTCCATGAGTTTCTATCGCTGTTCTGGCGCCATTAGTACCTGCCCCATTTCTAGAATTAAAAAGATTCTTAGATATTTGTATTCGTTTTCCGTGTCCGTAAATGGTTGAATGGTCATAATCGCTTATGCCTCCGCCAATTAGCTCAAAAATATTATCAATAATCGCAACATCTGATACTGTTTCTTCTCCATTAACAGTGATTGTATTAACATTACTTTGATCCCTAAATAGGCAGCGCTCTATATGGATTCTTGAGCCTGCATAAATCCGAAGAGTATATCTCTTTTGTTGCTTTAAAAAATCCCGCTCATTTACGACTATATTATTAGTGCCATTACCATCTATTGTTAAATCATACATTGAAAAATCTGATAAATCTGATTCATTGTTTTCTCCAGCCATAATAGAGTTATAGTTTCCTTGTTTATCAGCTAGCTTGATAATACTATTTCTGCGATCGGCTCCCTTGAGTACCACTTTGCTACGAATCTTAATTGCTTGTGACGTAGCAGGATCAATCGTGATTTTGTAAATTCCAACCGGGAAAAATACAACCCCTCCGCCAGCTTTAGAAACAGCGTCAATAGTTTTTTGAATTGCTTTAGTATCATCTGCTATATTGTTACCAACAGCTCCGAAATCTTTTACAGAAATAAACTTGCCTTGACTGTCATGCCGCTCGGACATTCGGACATCATTATTCATAAAATTCAGAAATTCTGGCTTTTGTACCAGATGGTTTTTGGCTTGAGATAATGGTTGAGGTGCAACAACAGCCATTTTATTTGTAATCTGAACCAAACTAGAGTGATATCTAGCACTTTCGGTCTGCTTGAGCGGAGTATTAACAACTACTAATTTTGAGGAAAATACAACAGTCACATATATTAATCCTGAAGTACCAAATAAACTTGCAGTTATTAAACACTGTAATTTTTTTTTGTTCATATGAGTCTGCCTCTATTAATAATCGTACTTTTTCAATTACTTTGCCAGTTTATGAGATTGCAGCCAACCCAATAAACAGACGCTTAAGTAGGGAAACAGCGAGTACCATACCAGCGAGCGTACTATAAGAGCAGATTCAGCACGAGGAAAAAACAAGAAGAATGAAGTATAACTCGCTACTGTTGCCATTCGAGCTGCTTCGCCGGATCTAGCTGCCCACAATATAAATTTTGCGAACATAAAACCCATTACTCCCAAGGCAATTGGCGCTCCAAACCACCCAAAATTTAGATAAGCTTCAGCAATAAAAGAAAATCCAAAACTACCCCCTCTAGCAGCAAAAGCAGGTTCAACTTCCCAAGCCAACCACACATCGGGAATACCTCTGGCAATAGTTGGGTGGATTTTCCAAAACAAATTGGGCATAAGGGTGAGCAAGGCATAGAAATATTCTGCTCCCATTTGGAAATCTCTGACACTAGGAACTAATTCTATGGTGTGAGCAACTGTCATCATAGAACCTCCCATCTCCGATAGAGATGCGACAGCAGGATTATTGAGAGATGAAAAAGTTTCTACCATAAAATCAATAGAAAAACGGTCTTTTCCAGTAACATTTCTAGTAGCTGCAACCAATGGCAAAACAATAAACATTATCAGGGAACCCGTACTAAGTAAAAAAAATTTAGGAAGTGGGGAAATCGATTTATGCCATAGTGATGCGAAGGCAAGTAATGGCATTACTGCTTGATTTCTTTCACCTAAAAAAAACCTGGTAGCTGAGTAGAGGACTATAATAGATCCAGATATCAACCTGCCGTTAATTTTCTCCTTACTTCCTGCAAGTATAAAGAGAGCTGATGGGACAAGAAAAGCAGCCAAGATAGAAGGTGCAGCACTAAAACTTGTCCCAGACTCTTGTTCGTATAGCCCAAAATAGCCCCCAGATGCCACAACAGAAATAGCCTGTTTTAGCACAACAATAGCAGGCAAAAAAGATATATTAAGGAGTATCCAACCAATTAAATAAGTGTTTTTACTGCTTGAGTTAATTGTTTCTTTTATTGAGTTATTTAAAAAAATATTTGTTTTTATTTTAACTGCACTCATTAATGCACCTAAGTGGAATGATGCCAACCCTATATTAACTAAAAAAATTGTTTTTAGTATGGTTTCCGATGAAAATTTATTATCTAAAATACCGTTTTCATTTAGCGAGAAAACCTCCAAAATAATCTGACCACCGTTAAATAATAATGCTGATATAAAAAATAAAATATAAGGATCAAATAAGCTTTTGGTGATGAAAGACCATGACAAAAATACCCACACGGTCAGTAGAAGCAAGAAGCAGGAAGAAGGATAAATCAGTGACTCTATTTGGAAGTTCAATGGCTCATAGAGAATACATAAAATAATCAAAATTGCATGAATGCAAAATTGAGCCATGATAATTATAAGGCTACCTTGATCTAGCTTCACAGTCTTAGCAGTATTCATCTGTATAAATCTTTGTAATTTTATGTACACTAAATGTAATATTAAATGGGCTGTTTTCCAAGATAGCCAGACTGTCTGCTTGAACAATATTCGACGCAGCATTGCGCGAAGACAAAACCGCATCAGCCCACACCGAAGCTGGTTGCAATAAGCTTATGCGTTGGACTAGGGGCTTGACTATATCGACCTCATATGTAATCAGATCTGACACAATAAAAGGCAAATCAGCAGCTTGAGCTTCTATTCCAACAACAGGTAATCCTTCATGAAGTGATGGCAAGATGAACGCATCCATAGCACCTAGCATCAATCGGGGGACATCCGATCTATTGCCAGCAAAAATAATGTGATCGCCCAATTCCAGTTCGCTCACTTTTTGTTCTATTTCTGGACGTAGCGAACCTTCACCCAACAGCAACATTCGCATTTTGGGTTCTCTTTTGGCAACTTCTGCTGCAATTTCCAAGAGAAATAAATGGTTTTTTTGCGCTGCAAATCTGCCGACGTGACCGATAACAAAGGCATCGGGAGGTATGCCGAGTTCAGCGCGAATTGCGATTGCATCAACTGGTTCGCGAAACGGGGTCAGGTCAATGCCGTAGTAAAGAATTTGCCAGCGTCGGTCTTTTTCCCAGAATGACTGAAACAGATCGGCGGCTGCTTTGCAACTGCATCCAAAACCTAGGGTTGCATATCGCGCAATCCACCATTCCATTAACGTTAGATACAAGCGTCGGTACAATCCCGCTTTAGACTCAGCGGAGGAAGTATCGTTGTGACTGTGAGCAATGCGAACAGCCACTCCTGCTTGTTTCGCTAACCAAATAACGTAACCGCTGAAGTGGTGGACGTGGCTGTGAACGATGTCGTATGGCCCGTACTCGCGTAAAATTCGTTTGAAGTTTCGGGCATACAGCCAAGGTTTTGACCGATCGAGGCACGGGATAATCTTGCTACCAAGACTTCGCGCTTCATCGTCATAAGGGCAGGGTTCCGTCGTGTGAACGAGAAAGTCCATTTGAAATCGATCGCGATCGATATGTCGTAAAACGTGCATCAGCCAAGTTTCAATGCCACCTCGGTTCATGCCGCCGACAACATGGAGAATACGTCTTAAATTTTGCTGTGTGTTCTTCATAGTTTTGATTTCTTAACCTGACACTACATAGCTTAAGTTTGTCGTTTTAGGAGAAATACTTTTACAAATCGTTAATTCACCAAATTTTGATAGTTCGTAATCATACATCGACAATGCCTTCAACAATACCCGTTCGCATTCTTCACCATGAAGTTCGAGCACGATATTTTTTACTCGCGTAAGCCATTTTTCATAATTGTCTGAAAAAACTACGGCTTCTGAGCCTTCTATATCCATTTTTAGCAGATCAATAATTTTAAAATTAGATTGCTTTAACAGGCTATCTATATCTATGGCGTAAATATCGGGTTGTTCACCTTCTTGACATTCTTTCACCTGAATAGAACATTTTTCCTTATCCTCATTGCAGACTTTCAGTGCTGTTTTGTGTGACCAAATACCTGACTTAATTGCTAAGGCTCTTTCTTTGTAACCAGATAAATTTTTTTCTAAAATGTTGAAGTTTTCCTCGTCTGGCTCAACAGCAATTATTTGAGAATTCGGATACTTATTTAGAAAGTAGATAGATGCAAGCCGACATTAGCACCAGCATCAATTATATATTTTTGCTCCTTTAAATCATCAAGGCACGAGTATTCCCGAAATATAAAAATTTGATGAAATATTCCCGGATCGCTAGTTCCATAACGCATATATACAGGATGTTGGCAACCTTTTAGTTGTAATTTTATCGGTTTACCTTTTAAGTTAATTCCTAATTTATACAAGATAGACAAGATAAAATTAGGTAAAGGTTTTAAAATCAAAACTCCTTTGATACCTGTGAGACGAAACATTTTTTGAACGGTATCAAATTTGCGAGTCATCAATGTTAATAAATTCATAATTGCCACCTTAATTATCAAAAAAAACAGGTTACTGATTTTTAATCCTTAGTTGTTGAGGTTTTGAGCTTAGATAGTGCCTGAAATATAACTGCTACGGTGATTCCAGCTTGAACAACTGCCCCAATAATCAGCGCGATCGCAGCCCCTGGCACCCCCATAGTCGGAATTAACCACAAACAACTGATCGCAGAACTCCCCGTTACCAAAGCAAACAAAGGCATTTGCACCCGAAAATACCTAGCAGCCGTCATCCCGTAACCCAGAAACGAAGACATATAACCTATTCCCGCCGCCACCATCAGCCACACAAACAAATCTGCTTGCTGACCGTATACAGGCCGATAGAGAAGAGTCAATATCTCCCGGCCAGCAACAACAGCGACTAAAATACCCGCCCCTCCCAGCACTGCACCAACC
>PVWI01000465.1 GCA_003003725.1 filamentous cyanobacterium Phorm 6
TCCCAGAACTCCAAACAGAAGTCCGCGCGCTGCAAGCAGAAGTTGCCACCCTGCAAGAGTCGCGGGAAAAGCTTCGCATACAGCGCTCAGAGTGCCGAGTCGCAGTCAGTTTTCCGAAAAATAATACTCCAGAAGCCATTGCCGAGTTCCACCAGCAAAATGCTGCTTTTGGGGAACAGTGGTTGCAGCAAATCCAGGAAATTGACCGAGAAACTCAAATTATTGAAAAGCAACTGCAACAAAAACAGGCGGTACTCGATTACAAACAAGGCGAACTAGACAAATTGCTAGCCGGACAGCACTGGCAAGAAGTAGAAAACCACGTTCAAACTGGGGAAAAGCGCTTGCAAGCACAAGCTCGCAGAGTCAATCAAGCAGCAGCGCAGCTAGAGGCAGAGATCCAAACTTTAAAAGAACTGTACGACATACTCAATCCCAGTTATTCCGAGTGGTTTCAACAACAAACTGAAATAGTTGATTTCTCTGCAAAAACTATTCCTTATGCTTTTCCCGGTAGTAGCGGGTTGATATTGGGGAATAAGGAGATTGAGTGGGAGAAAAAGTAGTTGTAACTCGAATAACTTAATCAGAAAGACAGTTGGCGATCGATCGCACTATAGGGTGCGCCCTAGCCACCTTAGCCCTGTCTGGCGTGTATGCTGAGCTTGGATAAAAGCCTCTCAAATACTTAAAATATCGTAGTTTGTAGGGTGCGCAATGCGCACCGCCTCATCTTGTAGGATGCGTCAAAAAGCATTGAAAAAGTCAACCAGTACGTATTTAGATAGGTATCAAAGTCAATCGGTGGGCAGTGCACACCCTACAAATTAGTAATGTTAAAAGTTTTGAGTTTCATTTTTTGAAACAGGTTTATTTTTGACTCCGATGTCAATATAAAATTTAAAATATAACAGTCTAAAATCTCAAATAAACTTACTGATGAAACAATTGATTTGGATAGCGTTATTTATTCTGGTTGCGGTGGCCGCTGTGGGTTGGAGTTCTGACTCGTGGCAGCGGTTTTCGGCGGTACCGGAAGTTTCGATCGATCGCAAAATCAACATTTCCCAAAACCAGTCTCCCTCACCGCTTCCTGCTGTAAAAAATACAGTCGATCTGCCTCAAATTGATTCATCCCGGTTATGGAAACACGTCGAAATCTTAGCAGGAGAACGCGAGGGAGAACGATCTCGCTCTTTGACGAGAGACTACATTTCAGAACAACTCCAAACATTAGGATTTTCCCCACAATTACAGCCATTTAATGGAGGGATCAACGTCTTCGCCGAGAGAAAAGGTACTGACTCAACAACTGGGGCAATTCTCGTTGCTGCACACTACGATACTGTACCACAATCGCCCGGTGCTGACGACAATGCGACGGGAGTTGCGGCAGTTTTAGAAGTAGCAAGATTGCTGGGCTCTCGTCCTACGCCTCGGACATTGCAAGTGGCATTTTTCGACCGGGAAGAAATCGGACTTTTAGGCAGTTTAGCATTCGCGGGTAGCGCGGCGCGGTTAAAAAATTTGCAGGGTGCGATCGTCCTAGATATGATCGGTTATGCTTGTCGCACGCCTGGGTGTCAGCAATATCCCGAAGGATTGACGGCGCAACCTTTTCTAGAAGCGTCGGGGGTAACATCTCCTGACAAGGGCGAATTTATCGCTGTGATTGGGGATGCGGAACATCCGCTGCTGTTGAGAACTTTTGCGGAGTCGGGAAACGCCGATTTACCAGCAGTGGTGGCGCTACCGGTTCCCTTGAAAGGGTTGCTGACTCCCGATGTTTTGCGCAGTGATCACGCGCCTTTCTGGTATAAAGGAATTGGTGCTGTGTTGGTGACGGATACGGCAAATTTGCGATCGCCCCACTATCACCAATCTACCGATACTCTCGCAACTATCGATCGACCTTTTTTCACCGGTTCTGCTCAAATTGTGGTCAATGCTGCTGCTAAATTATTGGAATTTCGGTAATCAATCGTGAGGTGAGGTGCTTAGGTTGCACCCTACGATCGGATGTTTTGCATAAGTTATAAAATAAATAAATGGATTGTCACCCTACTTTTGATATGCTGAAAAAGTGAGTGCAAAAACCGCAATTATTAGTATGACAGGCAATATAGGACAACCGACAGCTTTAACCGATCGACCTTATTTAATATTAAGCAGTCAAGGGCAAGTTTTACAGTTAGAGTTAAAACAGCCACAGCACGTCTTGGGGCGCGATCGTACTCGTGCAGATTTAACGCTTCCCGAAGCTTGGCGCGTGGTTTCCAGCGTTCATGCTGTTTTGCGCCTAAAAGGTGATAATTATTGGATTTACGACGGTGATGGACAGAAACCGAGCACTAATGGCTTATTTGTCGATCGGACTCGCATCACTCCCAACGACGGTTATTGTCTGCAAAACGGTACAGAAATTAAAATCGGTCAAGACCCAAAAAATCAAGTTTTGGTGACTTATTTTAATGGGAGTGGAAATCAAGTTGCTTTACTCAAAAAGCAGTCAATTCCCCTCAAGAATAGATCGGTTTTGTTGGGTCGCGATCCAAACGCTTCCCTGCAATTAGATGCGCCGCTGGTTTCGAGACGCCACGCGACAATCGACCAAGACAGTCGCGGTAATTATATTTTGACTGACCACAGCGTTAACGGGGTGTTTGTTAACGGTCAGCGAATCACAAATTCGGTAAAATTGTCCGAAGGAGATGCAATTCGGATCGGCCCATTTACTCTAACTTACCTCAGCGGTATGTTGGAGATGCAAGACCGAGGCACTCAAATTCGCTTGGATGCTGACTCGTTGGTGATTCCGAAGCGTTTGGATCGGATCACTTTGGCGATCGAACCTGGGCAATTTGTAGCCTTAGTCGGCGGTAGTGGTGCCGGAAAATCTACTTTAATGCGGACGCTTTTAGGTATTGAAAAAACTACTAACGGCGCTGTGTTTCTCAATGGTGACAACCTGCGCCAAAACTTCAATATTTATCGCAATCAAATCGGTTATGTGCCTCAAGATGATATTATACACGCAGATTTGACAGTAGAAGAAGTCTTGAGTTATGCAGCTAAATTGCGCTTACCTCCCGATAC
>PVWI01000466.1 GCA_003003725.1 filamentous cyanobacterium Phorm 6
CCAACACCCACCAACATCCCCAACGATGACTGCATCTGCGATCGCATTTCCTATCCCAACTTAAACCAACCGAATGCAGTTGAAAACACCATACTCGGTATATCTGCCATTCAAATAGGCACTGTCAGAAATGACCAATTTCTCGGCAGCAACAACGGCAATATATTCGATGCAAAATCCGGGGATGACAACTTATATGGTGGCGATAGTCGCGACATCCTCAACGGCAACACAGGCAACGATTTTGTCAGCGGTGGTAGTGGTGATGACATCCTATTTGGAGATGAAGGAAATGACATCATCCTTGGCAACTTGGGCAATGATTTAATCTTCGGAGGCAAAGGCAATGACTCCATAAATAGTCGCGAAGGTAATGACATCGTTTATGGGAATAGAAATGATGACTTTATCGATGGCGGTAAGGATGATGACACCTTATTTGGAGGCAAAGGTGATGACATCATCCTTGGTAGTGAAGGTGATGACTACCTGTTTGGAAACCAGGGTACAGATACCATCTGCGGCGGTGAAGGTAATGATTTCATCAGCGGTAACGAAGCAGCAGATATTCTGGGAGGGTGTGAAGGAAATGATACGATTTATGGAGGGGAAGACAACGATACTCTGACTGGTTGTCAAGGTGATGATATTCTTTACGGAGATTTGGGAAATGATAGTTTGATTGGCGGTAGCGGCAACGATATCTTTGTATTGCAAGCAGGGCGCGGATTCGATATCATAGGTGATTTTACCCTCGGTCAAGACTCGATCGCACTAACCGGAGGTTTGAGTTTTAGCCAGTTGGGAATAACTCAAAATACTCAGGGAACTCTCATCAAAAATGTCTTGACAGGGGAGGACTTAGGTGTGATGATTGGAGTGAGTGCTAATGCGATTACATCAGCTAATTTCCGGCTGATTTAGGAAAGAATGAAAAGTGCGATCGCCCTTGGTAGTGAATTAAGGGCGATCGTAATCATAGAATTGAAGATAAGGTATTGGGTTTCGCGTTTGTTTGTTACTTTTTCCCTACTTTCCCAGAAGTCCTCAGAATTTGACAGGCCAAAATCGCCGCACCAAACCCATTATCAATATTCACCACACCAACACCAGCCGCACAAGAATTAAGCATAGTTAAAAGAGGAGCAATCCCGCCAAAACTAGCGCCATAACCAACACTTGTGGGCACAGCAATCACCGGACAATCCGCTAAACCCGCCACCACACTCGGCAAAGCACCTTCCATACCAGCAACCGTAATCAACACATCAGCATCATCAATCACGTGCCGATTATTCAACAAGCGGTGAATTCCAGCAACTCCTACATCCCACAAACGCCGCACCTGAAAACCGCAAAGTTCCGCAGTCACAGCCGCTTCTTCCGCCACAGGCAAATCCGCAGTTCCCGCACTGATAATAGTCACAGTACCCGGACGCTGGGGAGTTGGAGATTTAGCAGAAATTGCACAAATTCGAGCTTTTGGGTAGTAGCACAAATCGGGTATTTTTTGCTGCAATTGCTCGAAAACGAACGGTTCAATTCGCGTCGCCATCACCACAGGATTTCGCCCGCGCATGGCCTCGATAATCTCAACAATTTGGTCTGGTGTTTTCCCTAGGCCCAAGATGACTTCAGGAAAACCGGTTCTTAAGGTGCGGTGGTGGTCAATTTTGGCAAAATCGCCTACTTGTTCAAAGTCAAAATGCTTTAATTTGTCCAAAGCTGCGGCGGGGCTAATATCGCCGGCCGCCACAGATTCGAGTAACTTCTGTAAAATTTCAGGTTCCATGAATTAATGATATCTTCTGTGCTCAAACAACTATAGCAGAATTAGTTTGTAGTGAGGACTTTAGTCCTGTCTATAAGAAGGACTAAAGTCCTCAATACGAACCTTTGATTATTCTGTAATTTTCAGCTCATACAAATTCCAGAAAGCACCTCCTATAGCACTATAGCGAATCCCCGAAAGGCGATCGCGCACCGCCTCAAAAGTCAGCGGATTCACCATATAAATAAAAGGCACTTGTTCCGCTATAATCCGCTGCGTATCCCCATACAACTCCTTGCGCTTCGCCTCATTAAGCTCTTGAGAAGCCTTCACATAAAGGTCATCTATTTTCTGCTCCCACTCCGCCACTTCCCAACCCTTGATCGGCGGTTTTGTCCCTAACGGGCCCTGGTTGAAACTGTGTAAAGTTCCCTTAACAGACCAAATATTGTAGCCACTATGCGGTTCCAAACCTCCGGTAAAACCACCGAGGTAAGTATCCCAATTTTTAGTCAAACGCAGTTTTTCGACATAAGTGTTAAAACTCAGGAACTGCGTGTCAACTTGCATCCCCAGTTTGCCCAAATCTTGTTTAATTTGCGTTCCCATTTGCTCCCGCGCTTTTTTACCAGCAGCCATCAACAAAGTAAATCGCACTTTGTTACCCTCAGTATCCAATAATTCGCCGTTACTATTATACTTGAAACCAGCACTTAAGAGTAACTCTTTCGATTTTTGCGGATCGTAACTGTAAGTTTTCAATCCCTGTTCTGGAGACAAGTAGAACGGACTTTGTGCCGGAATTGGGGAATGCAGGGGCGCGCCAAGTCCGCGATAGATATTGTTAGTCATGGCGTCGCGGTTGATGCCGTAGGCGATCGCCTGCCGAAACTCCTTACTCGCGAACCAGCGAGACTTAATCGGGTCTACAAACGGCTGATTTTGAGGATTGCGCCCCTTATTCAGATTGAAACACACAAACACGCTACCAGTATCCGGGCCACCGTTAAACACCGTATATTTGCCGCGTTTTTCCTCCCGTTTCAGCAGCGGAAACACTTCCGGCTGCACGTCTAAGGTATCCAAATCGCCCGATCGAAAATTCAGCAGTTGAGTATCAGTATTTTCGATAATTTGCCAGACAATTTGCTGGATGTAAGGCTGAGCATTTCCCTCAGCATCTTTGCGCCAAAAATACGGATTTTTTTCCAAAACAACGCGCTGATTTGGAGTATAACTTAGCATTCGGTATTGACCGTTACCGACAATTTTTCGAGGATCAGTATCCGTACCCCAAGTAGACAGGAACTTAGGCTTGCCG
>PVWI01000127.1 GCA_003003725.1 filamentous cyanobacterium Phorm 6
AGATGTGTATAAGAGACAGACCTAGACTTGATGAAGTGAATTTTACAAGTCAAGCTTGCATTCATTTTTGTAACTTAAAGTTGGTTGTTATGACAATAGATAGACCGTCAATTTCATCAAACATCCCACCGTTTGCGATCATGCCTCAAGACTCTTCCAGCCCGACAGTCCACGAGTCAAAAAAGCCCTTTAAATACAGGCGAGAACTGTCCTGGAAAATCGCCTCTAGTTTAGCGACGAGTTTTCGATACGCTTGGGGTGGGCTGACTTATGCGTTTGAAACTCAGCGAAATTTTCGGATTCACACTATTATTGGCACTTTGGCGATCGGACTCGGACTATTTTTGCACCTGAAACCTGTAGAAATATCAGTGATCGGTGTCACAATTGGTATAGTTTTAGCAATGGAATTGTTGAATACGGCGATCGAATCGGTGGTAGACTTAACCGTTGGGCAATCTTATCACGAACTCGCCAAAATTGCTAAAGACTGCGCTGCTGGGGCTGTATTGGTCTCAGCAATGGCCGCTGCGATTGTTGCTGCTGCACTTCTGCTTCCTCCGTTGTGGGAAGTGGTGCAAATTGCGATCGTCCGTTAGTAACTTATGGGCCAGGCAAATTTTAGGTTTTAGATGACAAATTTGAGATTTTTGGTTTTATTCCTACATATTACAGCTATTTTTATTTTAGGCATCTATCTAAAATCTTCAAACTATTGCTTTTAGACAGTGACTCAATCTAAAATCTAAAATCTCCCACCTAAAATCTAACTTAACCCGTGATTATAGTCATCGATAACTACGACAGTTTTACATACAATTTGGTACAGTATCTAGGAGAACTCGGTGCTGAATTGCCCGTAGCAAAAGAAGTCCAAGTCTACCGCAACGACCAAATCTCCTTAGCAGATATTCGCCGATTGCAACCCGCAGCCGTGGTAATTTCTCCAGGCCCAGGGCGGCCGGAAGATGCCGGGATTTCTCTGGAATTAATCAAAGAATTGGGGCCTACTCTGCCAATTTTAGGCGTGTGTCTTGGACATCAAAGTATCGGTCAAGTATTTGGTGGCAAAATTGTTTCTGCACCAGTGTTGATGCACGGCAAAACTTCTCAGGTAGAACACGCAGGAGTAGGAGTTTTTGTAGGAGTGGAATCGCCGATGATTGCAACTCGCTATCACAGTTTGGTAATTGAAAAGCAGAGTTGTCCTGAAGTTTTGGAAATTACGGCTTGGGTTGAAGATGGCACGATTATGGGCGTGCGGCATCGGGAATATCCACACATTGAAGGCGTGCAGTTTCACCCGGAAAGTATTTTGACGACTTCGGGAAAACAATTATTACGGAATTTCTTAAAAAGACTTTAAGAAGCAAGAAGGCTCTTCGGTTCGTAGTGCGGACTTCAGTCCGCTCTTAAGTTGCGGACTGAAGTCCGCACTACGAACCATATTGTAGTGGGGTTAATCGATCGCGCACAATATAAATCTAAAATCTAAAATCGACTCACTGTGTTTTGTGGTATAACAACAAACGACAAACACCCGATAACCCAACCACAAGATGAAACGGCGACAATTAATACGTTACGCACAGACGGGTTTGCTAGCAGCTTTGGCGACTGGTTTGCCATCTGGATGGGAAAGCTATCAAGCTCAAACTACTGGTTCTTTGTCGATTCAGTGGTTGGGGCACACTTGCTTTTTGTTTACAGGAGGCGGTGCGAGGGTGCTGGTGAATCCTTTTCGCCCCCTGGGCTGTACGGCAGGCTATCGTTCTCCTAAAGTACCTACAGATTTGATTCTGATTAGCAGCAGATTGCTCGATGAAGGGGCGGTAGACGGATTTTCGGGCAATCCCGGTCTTTTGTACGAACCGGGCACTTATCGATCGAACGGGCTGAGGATTCAAGGGATTCGGACGCAGAAAGACCGGGAGGGCGGCAGACGATTTGGGGTGAATGTGGCTTGGTTGTGGCAGCAAGCCGGTATTAAGATTTTACACTTGGGTGGAGTTGCTGGCCCGATCGGCATTGAAGAACAAATCCTAATCGGGCGGCCGGATATCCTGCTAATTCCCGTGGGCGGAGGGCCGAAATCTTACACTCCGGCGGAAGCCAAGCAAACTTTGCAAATTCTCAAACCAAAGATGGTGATTCCCACGCATTACAAAACCCAAGCCGCCGATGCAGCAGCGTGCGATTTAGTGCCGCTAGATGACTTCTTGGCGCTGATGGATGGTACGCCGGTGCGCCGATTAAATAATGACACGATTTCGATTAAACCCGCTGACTTACCCCAAACCGGTTCGGTGATTGAGGTTTTGAGTTACCGATTTAGCACTTGACACTTTTTCGCTAAGTTTACGTTATATTAAGGGAGTTTTGGTGCGATCGGGAATGCCAGAGATTTTTCTCTCTACCTTAGCCTCTTCAAATCATACCTTTTGTAGAGATTTGGCTAACACAAGAATTCATGTTCACTGTTTTACGTAGTAATAAGGAATTTCAACCCCAATGAAAAATCAAAATGTACCTAACTGGAGCAAAAAAATCACAGGTTTGGCAGGAGTAATCGGCGCTAGCGCGTTGATTGCTTTCCCGGCTTGGGCTCACATCAACTCCAATACAACTGTTGCTAATGCAGCTCAAACTCAACAAGTTGCAGGAAATGCGAAAACCGCCGCTTCACCGGCATCAATAGCCGCCACTAAGGATATTGTCGCTATTGCATCTGGCGACGCTCAATTCAAGACATTGACAAAGGCTTTGGGAGCAGCAGGTTTGGTGACAACTCTCCAAGGAAAAGGCCCTTTCACTGTTTTTGCACCGACAGACGCGGCATTTGCAGCTTTGCCAAAAGCAACTTTGGAAGATTTGCTGAAACCAGCCAACAAAGCCAAACTTACCAAGATTTTAACTTACCACGTTGTTCCGGGTGCAGTTTTATCTACCAGCCTGAAGTCCAGCGATGTCAAAAGTGTTGAAGGCAGTTCGTTGAAAGTAGTAGTTAGCGGCGGCAAAGTTACTGTCGGTGGCGCTAATGTTGTGAAAGCTGATATCAAAGCTAGCAACGGCGTTATTCACGTAATTGATAAGGTTTTGATCCCTGCTGATGCCAAGAAGTAAAAATAGCAATTTTTGCATCAACTGATATGAGGACTAAAGTCCTGAATACAAACGAACTAACTGGTTTGTAGTCAGGACTTTAGTCCTTTTTTCAAACAAATTAAAATGGCTGCAAACCCTCACCCTTGTGACCAAAATCGAAGATTTCGGGATGGATAATTTCTGCTAAAATTTCTAACGAATCAACCAATCTTGGCCCTGGTCGATTAAAGTAAGCATTCCCATCAGTTATGTAAACTTTCCCCGTTTTTACTGCTGTCAAATTTGACCATTCTGCATATTTGATTATTTGCATTGCTTCAATGCGGGTGCGGTTCAAATCAAAGCCACAGGGCATGAAAATAATTATATCGGGATTAGCTTCTACTAGGGATTCCCATTTTAACCAAGGGGTATGTTCGCCTATAACCCCAAACAGTGAATTCCCTCCCGCCATAGCCACTAATTCGGGAATCCAGTTACCCGCAGCCATCAAAGGTTCAATCCATTCGATGCAGGCTACTGTGGGTTTAACGGTTAATGTTTGGGTTTTTAAGATAATAGCATCGATGCGGGATTGCAAAAGTGCGATCGTACTTTTACCATCTACGCCCAAAGCATCTGCAACTCGCTCAATATCCGTCCAGATTTCTGCCAGCAAATTCGGCTGCAAAGAAATAATTTCCGGCTGGCTATTTACCAGCGTGCTTACTGCTTGTTCAACCTCTGCTAAAGAACAAGCACAGACTTCACATTGAGCTTGAGTAATAATGTGAGTTGGCTGCAATTTTTCTAAAGTATCTATTTCTACTTTATAGACACTGAGCGCATTTTGCAACAATTCTGTCACGCGGTTGTGAATTTCGCTGCTAGTTCCTTCAGGATTGAATTTAGGCTGAGTGCAAACAGGTAGATTCTGGATTTCTGGGGGATAGTCGCATTCGTGGGAACGGCCGACAATGGCATCAGTTAATCCTAAAGCTGCTAGAATTTCGGTGGCACTGGGAATTAGGGAGACAATTCTGAGTTGGTTCATTGGGAAGGAAGAAGGAAGAAGGAAGAAGGAAGAAGGCCCTTCGACTTCGCTCAGGGTAAAAAGAAGGAAGAGGGAAGAGGGAAGAAGGGAAGAAGGGAAAAAATAAGTATTTATCGTGCTGTTAGTAGGGTGCGGTAGGCATCACCTTACAGCCATAAATAGTGCGTCAAACCACTTTTTGTCTAATTCCTAATAACTGTTAAATTTTCAACTGTTTTAAGAATTGCAAATCTTGCCATGCTTGGATGAGATTGCCTTGCAGCAGAGTTGCTACACCATTTAAAACTCTAATTTCTGGTAGATTTGGGTTGAGAAGGAGAGCTGGTTTTAGTGCGTTTTCAGCGGCTTTGGGATGCCAACCGTACAGGTTGACAAAAGCTAGATAAGCATAGGCGTAAGGGTTTTGTGAGTCGAGTTGAGTAACTTTTTCTAAGGCGGCGATCGAACTTTCCACATTCTGCTGCAATACTCTAGAAAATGCCAAAGCATAAGCAAATTCTAGATTATTGGGTTCCTGCTTCAGCCGATATTCTAACGCTTGTTCCGCTTGAACGGTATAATCTTGGGTTGGATCGTACTGATTAATGCGTCCAATTTGCTCGAACACCGGTGCTAAACCGGGCAATCCTTTGGGTAAGTTAGTCGCCATTGTCCGCAACTGAGTCACCAAATCTAATTCAGGCTTTTCGTTCCCCGGCTCTGCCTCAATTTTAAACTTTTTGTCATTCTCGTTCCCCGGAAGAGTCTGAGAGCGCTTAAATACAGGCTCAGCGTCGATTTGAACTGTTACCTGCGGCACATTCATCGGATAAGTTTCGCCGGTTTTTCGGTTCAGATAAGTAGCTTGCAGAGTGTAACTTCCCGGTGCAATATTAGCAGGAGTCAGCATCGCCGTACGATCGACTACTCGAAACCCCACAGCAAATTGATCGGCGTTCAAAATCCCCGGATGCAAAGTTGAAGAGCCGATCGCGCGATCGTGTAAAATCCTGAAAGTCTTTCCCGTTGAAATATCGCCAGACTGCTGATTTTGCCACGTTACCAACACTAAACCAGACTGCAACTGCTGCCAAGGCCCAGACCAAGTATACGTTACCGGCAGTGCGACACCGGATACTGAAGCAGCAGCCACAGTAACTCGATCTAATTGTACTTGCGATCGCGCGTCATTCAACGGCTGTACTTCCACCGGGTGCGATCGCTTGCGATAAAGATTCAAATTAGTATTGTCAGGCAAAATCCAAGCTTTTTGCAACAAAAACTTATCGCCTTTTTCAATCATCGCCACCGCTGCATTTTGAGCTTTTTTAATCCGATCGCGAATCGAACCTTGTGGCCCAGTTTTAGTTACAAACCAAGACAGCGATCGCACATCTTGTGGCACTTCTTTTAAATTAGTTCCCACCTGCCGCCCGTAAACCTGAAAATTCGCCAAAGCACCGTAATAATTCAAATTATGCTGATTAATTTCCGGCGTGGAAGGTAACACGCCCAAAGTCGATCGCAAATAAGGTTCCGTATCAATAATTTCGGCAATTACCTCTCGATGCGGCCACTCTTTCCCCAAGTAAGGATAACTAGAATTTCCAGGACTAATAGTTTGAACTAAGTTATGTCCGAAAGAACCTCCCAGCGGCCACAGATGGAACAGCATCGCCACAATTGCTAAGCCAATTGTTCCCCAGCGAATTTGCGAACCCCACTTGCGAGGCCACAGCGTCAAACAGTATGCTAAAAAGATTGCTAAAACTGGTAAATAAGGTATAACATATCGGTCGTCTTTGTTGATATTGAGCGAATTAATCAAATAAGCTCCCACCCAAAAAACAGCTAGCCATCGACAGGAATTAATGTAAAATATTGACGAAGTATCTTCCCGACGACGCCAATAAAGTATCAACCCGACTAAGGGAATCAGTAACAAAGGCCAAGAAACGTGTTCGGGTAAATGTTGAGCGTAGTAGATCCAAGCATCGATCGTATTCAGGCCCGGATCTCCTTCGGCGATCGCAGAATCTACAGTAGCCCGTTTTCCCCCAGTCAAAATTAACAGCCAATTCGTTTTAGCCCACGGCCCAAATACAGCGACTGAGAGCAACAAAGCACCAGCTAATTGAGCTAATCTGCCCCAAGCTTTTTGGCGCACTGCACCAACCGCCAACCACAAAATTGGTGTAAACAGAAATAATACAGTAGTGTGTTTAACTAATATTGATAAACCCAGAGAAATCCCAAAGGCGATCGCCCAAAAGAAAGATAATCGACTCAGGTAAAACTTTTTACCCTTTTCCTGATTTTTTCTATCCGCTACATCCGTTACATCCGCTACATCCGTTACAAAATCCGCTGCCGAACCTTCTTCCTTCCACATTGTCAGACAATAGAAACAAAAAGTAATCGCAGCAGTTAGGGGGAAATCGAGTAAAAATTGCAAGCGGAAGCGATAAAGTCCTGGTAACAAAACGCAAATTGCAGCAGCCCACAAACCAACTTGCCGATTAAATAATTTGGTGCCCAGACTGTAGACTGAGGCGAGCAGAATAGCACTAAATAATAAATGAACCAGGGTTGCCCGATCGCCCCCAGCACCAAAAATACGCAAAAACGGCACCGTTAAGATATACACCAAAGGCGGAATTTTCGTCGAAAGCAGCCAGAAATTCGTCCACCACTCCCCGGAAAACCACACAGGATGCTGCAACGCCTGCAAGTAATTCAGCGTACTCGTGAGGTATTCTGCCTGATCCCAGGCGGGGACAGATCGATCGAGGGCAAACCAGAGTCGATCGCTAATTGCCCCCAACAGCCAAATTATGCCCAAGACAAACAGACTCTTGTCCGCGCTGCGATTTTGCTGTGTCATTGCGATTTTTCGATTTTAAGCGTGCAGCTTTTAGATTACAGGCGGGCGGTTCCGGGCGATCTAAAAATTATTTTAGAAAAGTGCTTGCTAAATTGCCTATGTGTCTGTTAAGGTAGGTAAGCGTAAAAAAACAAGCCGAGATAGCTCAGTTGGTAGAGCAGTGGACTGAAAATCCACGTGTCCGGAGTTCAAATCTCCGTCTTGGCATCGCAAAGCCCTCACAAAGTTGAGGGCTTTTTATTTGGGAAACTTGAATTATAAAGATTGGCGGACGTAGAGGAACTGATCCAAACGCTCAGTTTTCATCAGGAAACATTGCCTCCAAGTCTTGGAAACCGCTCGCCACCCGCAAAATTTCGATCCCATTCTCAACCACTCGATAAAAGATAATGTAGCCATCGAGCGGCACTCCCCGGAGTCCAGACTTAATTCGATCGTAATTGCGCCCCATATTCGGAAATTTGACTAAGTTGTCACACTTTTTGACAAACTCCCGAAGCAGCCGCTCCCCAGCCTCAATATTGCGCGCCACAAAATAATCACCAATGGCATCCAAGTCTCGGGTTGCAGTAGGAGAGACAAAGCATCGGCTCATTCCTGAACCTCTCGCGCCTTGCGAAACTTTTCTTGCAATTGCTCGATCGCAGTCTCTAAGGGAATTCCCTCACCCCGTGATAGTTCCGCCTCCGCTTCCTCCACCGAAGAGCGAACGTCCTCCACCCACTCCCAATAATTCTTCCCGGCTTGCGTCAAAGTTTGAAGGGCTTTGGTAATCACTTCTTCCGGCGAGGTTAACTCCCCTAGTGCCAATTGCGCCTCGATCAATTTCACCTGCTCAGAACTCAAAGTAATATTCATTGCTTATCTCCCGGAGTCTAGCTGACACAACTTCCTTTTTTAACAATAGCGTTACTTGTTGGGAATTGCGATCGTCTTGAGCGCCGATCGCACAGGTGTTTACTATCTTATTTTTGAGTCAGGTAAGGTACTAATTCTGGAATTTCACCAGCACACACCCACTCAGCTTTCCCCTGTCGCACTTTGGTTCGGGCTGTGATGTTCTGAATTTCCCACAACTGCAATTTAGTATACGGACCCTTGGCTTCACCGCTGCGAAATACATACCATTCCGGCACTTCAGGAGTTGGTTGCGCCACTCGCCTCACAGTTTTCATCCGATTCATTCCACTTTTGGCTTTGAGCTGGTTGAGCTCTTGTTCTATTAGGTTGGGAGGCGGTGAGTTAGAATTGGGCGATCGCTTTTTCTTAGCCTCCGGCTTACCTCTAGCAATTTCTACTTCGCGAGGCCACCCCCAGAAATGCCACAGCGCCACCCAAACTAGCGCCACGGCAGATCCTACAATCTCTTCTTGTGTTTCTGACCATTCTGAAGACTCTCCAAACAGCAGAAAACCGATCACACCGAGTACGCTCGCTATGAGGTTTAGGTAAATTAGGTTGGTAGTGTCGTTAGCGGCTAAGTGCCAACTGGTTGTGTGCCGAACAAAAGATTGGGTGGTTGCTGTCTTGTTGTGTTTCCAGGCTTTGCGAGCTTGAATCCGGCCGTAACCAGGAGAGTCGGCGGGCCACCACATCGCGGCCCAATTAACTAGATGCGCTGACCAATACTGCAAAGCTGCATATCCCACTATTCCGCTCAGCAGTACGCAAATAACTAATAGAAAGGTTGTCAGCGGCAGTAGCTGTTTTGGCACGATTTCGGCCGTCGCAACAGTTAGCAGAAAAAACGGAGTACCAGTTACTACTGGAACTAACAAAAGTTCAAATATCTTTAGAAGGTCTGCATAGAAAATCCATAAGAATTTAAGAAGACTTTTAAGCAGCTTTGCAAAGCGGAAGTGATACAGGTAAGCAGATGCGATCGCAGTTCCTAGAATTAAAGCAATCAGCGCGCCCGAAGAGCTTCTGAGTGGCAGCATAAAAAGGGCGGTCGCCGGAATTCCCATCACGATTGCTGCTGGCAGCGTGAGAAATGCAATAACGCCTTCCCTCCAGTGCTGCCAAGCCGATACAGTCGGCGGTTGCTGATTGTGTCGGCGAATTTCCACCCACTCTGCAAACTTGGTTAACCCCCAGTGATAGAAAGCAAATAACAAGATTTGGCACAACCAAGCAAGTACGATCGGGGATTCCCAGTCAGAGCTGCTAAATCCGTCGGAGGAGTAGTAAGCGTTGGGCAGCAGCACAGAAAGAATCAGCCAAAAGCTAATGCTTAAGGCAAACCCTCTGGCGCACGATGTAGGATCGGGGAGGAATTTCGGCCAATTATTCATGGTTGGGATAATTTGACGGGATATCAATATTGTCCCATCGATCCGATCTTTTAAATGTCAGCCTTCCTCAAAAAAATGTTGATTCTCTTTAGTTTAAATTTGATGAAGACTTGATGATGCGATCGACAACAATAGTCAAACTTATGAAATAATTAGGAGATTTTTTGTTGACAAAACTCAATATTTATAGTAAGTGAGTTCAGAAATCTTGTGAAACTGATCTCGATCGCGCGTCCGTGCCAGAAACAAAAGGCTACAATCAAAAATAGATTCTATTTCGATAACATTACTGTTTATAGCTTGAACTTCTCAGTGCCAAATAACAACACCTCAACTCAATCCTTTCAATTTGACTCAATTGACAGCGCCCTCGCAGACCTGAAAGCAGGTCGGATGCTGGTAGTAGTCGATGACGAAAACCGCGAAAACGAAGGCGACCTAATTTGCGCCTCCCAATTCGCCACCCCTGACAACATCAATTTCATGGCAGTTCACGGTAGGGGTTTGATTTGTCTGGCCTTGAGTGGCGATCGACTCGATCGCCTCGAATTGCCCCTGATGGTCAGCAAAAACACCGACAACAACCAAACAGCATTCACCGTCAGCATCGATGCAGTCAACGGTGTCAGCACGGGTATCTCCGCCGAAGACAGAGCCCAGACCATCCAAGTTTCGATTCACCCGGACACCAAACCTCAAGACTTGCGTCGTCCCGGTCATATTTTTCCCCTGCGGGCGATCGACGGTGGTGTCCTCAAACGCGCCGGACACACCGAAGCCTCGGTTGACCTCGCCAGACTCGCCGGATTGTATCCCAGCGGCGTCATCTGCGAAATTCAAAACCCCGACGGTTCAATGGCGAGGTTGCCAGAATTAATCGAGTACGCCAAAACTCACAACCTCAAACTGATCAGCATTGCTGATTTAATTACCTACCGACTAAAGCACGATCGATTTGTCCGCCGCGAAACCGTCGCCAAATTGCCCACGGAATTCGGCAATTTTATGATTTACGCCTACCGCGACACTCAAGACAATTCAGAACACGTTGCGATTGTCAAGGGCGATCCGGCAGAATTTAAAGACAAACCCGTGATGGTGCGAGTACATTCCGAATGTCTGACCGGCGATGCTTTGGGTTCCCTGCGCTGCGACTGCCGGATGCAACTGCAAGCGGCACTGAAAATGATCGAAAATGCCGGTTCCGGCATCATAGTTTACTTGCGCCAAGAAGGTCGGGGCATTGGACTGATTAATAAACTAAAAGCTTACTCCCTGCAAGATATTGGATACGATACGGTAGAAGCCAACGAGCGATTGGGATTTCCCGCCGACTTGCGAAACTACGGCGTCGGAGCACAAATGCTCAACGATTTGGGAGTCGAAAAAATCCGGTTAATTACCAATAACCCGCGCAAAATCGCCGGGTTGAAAGGTTACGGCATTGAAATAGCCGATCGCGTCCCCTTACTAATTGAAGCCACAGATTACAACTCGATCTATCTGGCAACAAAAGCCGAAAAACTAGGTCATCTGCTGCTGCAAACTTATTTAGTAACAGTTGCGATTCAGTGGGACGAAACCAAGGAAGAAGGAAGAAGGAAGAAGGAAGAAGGAAGAGGGAAGAGGGAAGAAGGAAAAGAGGAAGATTCTGCCATCCAAAATCGGTACGAACACTTAGAAAAACTGCGGCATTTGGCTGCAAGCCACGACTTGTTACTGCAAGAAGAAGCGCGGCCCGTAGGTATAGCTTTGTTCGGAGAAGGTTCCCTGATCGTTCACCTGGGCTTCGACCAAGCCGGACTCGCGGCCCCGGACTGGTACAAAGAGGAAAATCATCCTTACGTCAAGGCGATCGTCCAAATTCTCGGCGACCTCAGCAAAGAGCCGAATTTGCAAACCTTAGAATTCATGGTTTCCTCCGGCGGTGATCCGCTCAAAACCCTGCAAGTCCAGCTCGATCGAGAGACCTTCCCCCTTGGACAAGAGCCCTCCGTGTGCGCGGGGCTTCAACCTCAAACCATCTACAGTTTTTCCGCTATTCCCGATTCCGCCCTGGAAATGTCAAGCTAGGTTCACAAATAGAAAGGGCAAATTGAAATGGACATGAACGTTGGTGACTTTCTCAACCGGATCGACCTCAGAGGACAAGCCCTTAAAGGCACCAACCTCGGCGGTGCGGAACTCCGGGGAGCGAACCTCAGAGGAACAGACCTCCGAGAAACCAACTTCAGCGAGGCTATTCTCAAGTATGCAGACCTGATCGAAGCTGACCTCACTGGGGCGAATCTAGGCGGGGCGGATTTAGCTGAGTCATTTCTAAATTTAGCCAATCTCACCAGAGCCAATTTGACTGGTGCTGTCCTCCGAGAAGCTACTCTCGTAGGAGCCGAACTCACCGGAGCCAACCTCAAAGGCGCAAGTTTGATCAAGGCAAATTTAGTTGGAGCAAACCTCGCCGAAGCCAACTTAACCAGAGCCAACCTCAGCGGAGCGGATTTGCGCGGTTCTCAAATGACCAGCGCTATTTTAGACAAAGCTGTTTACAACAATCGAACGATCTTTCCCGAAGGTATTGACCCAGGCAAAATGGGAGCAATTTTACTAGCTCCCAATACCTCGCTCCCAGGATTAAATCTGGCTATGGTAGATTTGACCGGAGCAGATTTACAAGGAGCTGATTTGCGGCGGACAAACTTATACAAAGCTATTTTATTTGGAGCAAAACTCGATCGGGCAAACCTCGCAGGAGCCAACCTCAGCGGAGCGGACTTGAGAGAAGCCAGTTTGAGCGGCACCATTTTAGAAAAAGCGGTTTATAGCAACCAAACATTGTTTTCAGAAGGGATTGACCCTCGCGCAGGCGGAGCTTATTTAATTGCTCCCAATGTATCGCTGCAAGGGATCAACTTAACCGGAGCCGACTTAAACGGGTCAGATTTAAGCGGAGCTAATTTGAGCAATTCTAACTTAAGTTCGGTCAATTTCAAAAATGTAGACCTCAGCAGAGCCAGCTTAAAAAAAGCTTACCTCAAAGGTGCAAACTTGGAGGGAACAGATTTGAGAGGAGCGGATTTAACTGGCGCAATTTTGCACGAAGTAAACTTGAGTTCTGCCGACCTCCGGGGTGTAGACTTAACCAGAGCAGACCTCAGCGGCGCTAATTTAAGTGATGCCGATTTGAGGGAGACAGATTTAACCGGGGCTAGTTTGTTGTTCGCTAATTTGAGCGGAGCCGACTTAAGAGGTGTAGACTTAACAAAAGCTGACCTCAGTGGCGCTAAGTTAAACGAAGCTGACCTCAGAAAAGCAGACTTGATGAGAGTAAACTTGGAGGGAGCAGATTTAACTGAGGTAGATTTGAGCGATGCTCATTTATTTAGAGTTAATCTCAGGGGTGCTAATCTGAAAGGTGCTAACCTGAAAGGTGCAAGTTTTAAAGGGGTATCTTTGACCGACGCTTATTTGAGCGAAACGGATTTGACTGATATAAATCTGACTCCTAGTTTCTTTGAACCGTCATTAGAATCGGAATGATAATTAGTTATTAGTTATTAGTTATTAGTTATTAGTTATTATTTATTAGCTGCGGAATAACAAATAACCATCAACAAATAACCATCAACAAATAACCATCAACAAATAACCATCAACAAATAACTATCAACAAATAACCATCAACAAATAACCATTAACAAATAACCATTAACAAATAACCATTAACAAATAACCATTAACAAATAACCACTAACCACTGACAACTGACAAATGACTACTGATAAACCGTTAGGCTCTGTTATTCAAGGTTCCCTCAGCAAGGGATTAGAAGTGCGACTGCACGCCGACGTTTCGGTGGAAGATATGAGAGTAGGGAAATTTTTAGTAGTGCGCGGAGTCCGATCGCACTTTTTCTGTATGCTTACCGACGTGTCTCTCGGAACATCCAGCGGACGCATTTTATCCAACCCTCCCAACCCCAACGACGATTTTCTAATCGCAGTCCTCGCCGGTAGCAGCACCTACGGTACGATCGAGCTTGCGCCCATGTTGATGCTGACTGCGGAAAAAGAAAAATCTCAAGCAATCTTCAATCCAACAGGTAACGGAGTCCCTGAGAAAAAGGTGGCGTTAGGAAATTTGGGCTCTTTTGAGGCGCAAAGTGGCGCCGATATGGAACTGCTGCCGGTTAAAACGATTCCCAGTCACTTTTCCCAGGTGTTTGATGCCAAAGAAACCGATTTTAGGGCGGTTTTTGGCTGGGAAGATGACCCGTACCGTTGCAATTTTGCGATCGGCAAACCGATTGACATGGACGTTGCTGTGTGCTTGGATTTAGACCGATTTGTGGAACGCAGCAACGGAATTTTTGGCAAGTCTGGAACCGGAAAATCTTTTCTGACGCGCTTGCTTTTATCGGGAATTATTCGTAAACAAGCTGCTGTTAATCTAATTTTTGATATGCACTCGGAGTACGGGTGGGAAGCGGTTTCGGAAGGAAAACAATTTAGCACTGTTAAAGGTTTGCGGCAGTTGTTTCCCGATAAAATTCAGATTTATACTCTCGATCCAGAATCGACAAAACGCCGGGGAGTCCGCGATGCTCAAGAGTTGTTTTTGAGTTTCGAGGAAATTGAAGTGGAAGATATCTCGCTGGTGCAGCGGGAGTTAAATTTGTCGGAAGCTAGTATCGAAAATGCGATTATTTTACGCAATGAGTTGGGCAAGGGTTGGATTAACAAGTTGCTGGAAATGACCAACGAAGATATTCAAATGTTTTGTGAAGAAAAGCGGGGAAATAAGTCTTCGATTATGGCTTTGCAGCGCAAATTAGAGCGTTTAAATGATTTGAAATATATTCGCAAACGCTGTCCAAAAAATTATGTAACTGAAGTTTTGCAGTGTTTGGATGCGGGGAAAAATGTAGTAATTGAGTTCGGTTCGCATTCGGATTTGCTGTCGTATATGTTAGCGGCAAATGTGATTACTCGCCGCATTCACGCATCTTACGTGCGGAAAGCTGAGAAGTTTTTGATGAGCAAAAATCCGTGCGACAAGCCGCAACCGTTAGTGATTACCATTGAGGAAGCTCACCGTTTTCTCGATCCGGCGATCGTCCGATCGACTATTTTTGGTACAATTGCCCGCGAAATGCGAAAATACTTCGTAACTCTGCTGATTGTAGACCAGCGTCCCTCCGGCATCGACGCCGAAGTCATGTCGCAAGTCGGTACGCGGATCACAGCTTTACTAAACGACGATAAAGACATCGATGCTATTTTTACCGGCGTTTCTGGAGGCCAGAGTTTGCGATCGGTTTTGGCCAAACTCGACTCGAAACAGCAAGCATTAGTTTTGGGGCACGCTGTACCGATGCCGGTAGTTGTGCAAACTCGTCCCTACGATGAGCAATTCTACAGGGAAATTGGGGATATTGATTGGCAAGAAATGCCCGACGAACAAGTGTTTGCCGAGGCAGAATCTGCTAAAATGGATTTGGGATTTTAGATTGATAATTGCTAGATTAATTGCAGGAATTACATGAATTTTACTGTAAATTTATCCTTGCGAAAAATCTGCTCCCGTTGGCAATGTGGGAAATACCTGGTTTTTGCCTGAGTTATAAATTAGAAAGTGCGACGATCGACAGTAAAATAAAATTAGCCCTCATCCAGGAACCCAGTATCTACCCCCTCATCCCCTCAGCCCTGACTTCACAAAATTTAAGAAAAATAAAACTTAGGCATTTAAACGCAATTTTTAAGGGTTTGAACATTTTTTAGCAGCTAGCTAGGAGTCGGAAAGCCCGATCGTCTCTAACTTTATGGAAACCCAAAATCAGAGTTTAAGTTATATTAATCGCTGGCGGCACCCTCGACTATCACCATCGGTTTTCACGGAATTTTACTAAGGATATATGTATTTTTTGATACAAATAACGGTTGCTTCGTGGCGCGATCGCAAGTTGAAATTCCCAAATGTTAAAATTCGCAGTTTGACAATTCTCGGTGCGGCAGGTGGCATACAATATAATTCAAGCCAGTTGAAGTGCAAGTATCAAAAAAACACTCGCTTCGATAAGCAGGAGTAATCAATGTACGGTTTAGTTAACAAAGCGATCGAAGAAATGGTCTGTTCTCGCTTCGGAGAAGAGACTTGGGAAACCATCAAAGAGAAAGCAGATGTAGACATTGACGTTTTCATGACAATGGATGCTTATCCAGACGATCTCACTCACCGGCTCGTACACTCGGCAAGCGAAGTGCTAGGAATCAGCGCCGATGATATTTTACAGGCTTTCGGCGAATACTGGGTAATTTATACCGCTTCCGAAGGCTACGCCCAAATCCTCGATCTGGCGGGAGATAACCTGCGGGAGTTTCTGGGCAACCTCGACAACCTCCACGCCCGCGTAGGGTTGAATTTTCCCCAGCTTCAACCGCCTTCGTTTCGGTGTACTGACAACTCCGAAAATAGTATGGAACTGCACTATTACTCTCACCGGCAAGGGTTGGCGCCAATGGTGAAGGGGCTGTTGAAAGGTTTGGCGTGCCGATTCCATACAGAGGTAGAGATCGAGCAAACAAGCGATCGCACTCAGGGAGCCGATCGCGACGTGTTCTCCATCCACTGCAAATCTAGCTAAAAGTATTATGGTTTCCCCTGCATTCAGTTCTCCTCCTCTGATATTTGCAAAAGCTTTTCCATTTCATTTAGCATTCCGCAGATGGGAGACTGAAATTGTGCATTTGGGAGATGTTTTAGCTCGGATCTGCCCCGAATTATCTTTAGGAAGTTCGCTCAAGGAACACTTTCGGATCGAACGGCCGAACGTTCCTCTAGAATTTGACGCCATTCGAGAGCAGTCTCGCTCGATCTTCCTTCTCGAATCACTGCACAGCAAAATGCTGCTTAAAGGGCAGATGGTGGTGGCGGAAAATCAAGAAGTAATCTTTTTCCTCGGTTCTCCTTGGATCGCAGACTTAGCGGATCTCGCCCCGCTGGGGTTGACAATTAACGATTTCGCCCTTCACGATCGGGTTGTTGACTTGCTTTTCTTGTTGCAAGCACAGAAAACTGCCTTAGCGGATGCTAAAAAACTCACTGATAAATTAACTAAACAGCGAGCTCAATTGCGATCGGCATTAAAGGAAGCAGAACAGGCGGCGAATGCTATGGCTCAAACTCAACAACTCAAAAAAACTCTGCAAGAATTGCAGCAAACCCAAGCGCAACTGATTCAAAGCGCTAAAATGTCTAGCCTCGGTGAACTTGTCGCGGGTGTAGCTCATGAAATCAACAATCCCGTCAATTTTATTCTAGGCAATCTCGACTGCGCCCGCGACAACATTCAACAGTTGCTGAAACTGATAGAACTCTATCAAAAATACAATCCAGATCCGGAATCGGAAATTCTCGCTTATAGAGATGAAATTGAATTTGAATTTTTAGATCAAGACTTGCCTAAACTTTGCTCTTCCATGCGGGTGGGCGCTGACCGGATTCGCAATATCGTGGTGTCGCTGCGTAATTTTTCTCGCCTAGATGAAGCGGAAATGAAGTTTGTCAATATTCACGAAGGGCTAGATAGTACGCTGCTAATACTGCAAAATCGGCTCACAGAAAATAAAGGCAGGCCGGAAATTGAAGTGATTAAAGAATATGGCGAACTGCCACTCATAGAATGTTATCCAGGACAACTCAATCAGGTGTTTCTCAATCTGCTTGGCAATGCGGTAGATGCTTTAGAAAGCCAGAAGCAGGAGGGCAGTCAGATTCGGATTCGCACGGAACTTTTGCCGGCGGGCGATCGCGCCAGAGTGCTAATTTCCGATAACGGGCCGGGATTTAGTAAAGAGGTTGGCGATCGAATGTTTGACCCGTTTTTTACCACAAAACCTGTAGGTCAGGGTACGGGGTTAGGGCTCTCAATCAGTTACCAGATTGTTGTTTTGAAACATCAGGGGTTGATTCGCGCTATTGGTGTACCCGGTTCCGGGGCGGAGTTTTGCGTTGAAATTCCGTTGAGGCAAAAAAATTAGGGCTGGTGCGTTCACAGCC
>PVWI01000467.1 GCA_003003725.1 filamentous cyanobacterium Phorm 6
AGATGTGTATAAGAGACAGTCTTTACCGGGATTTGGTAAATCATTTTATTGACGAAGAGTTGAAACATTACAAATCTGAGTAGTGTTTTTATACATTCAAGTCTAAGATTATAGCAAATTGAGTCCGCCCGCGCGGACTGTTAGCAATATTTATTAGGTAGTTTAGTAGTTTGGTAATATGAAAATTGCGATCGCCCAACTCAATCCTACTATTGGTGATATCTTTAGCAATTCCAACCTGATTCTGGAGGCTGCGAAAAAAGCGACTGTTGAGGGCGTAAACTTATTGCTAACGCCGGAACTTTCTCTGATCGGTTATCCGCCGCGAGATTTGTTGATTAACCCCAGTTTCATTGTAGCCGTAGGCGCACAGTTGCAGCAACTGGCGCAAGATTTGCCGCCGGAGTTGGCAGTCGTAGTCGGCACTGTCGTACCTAATGCTGATGGTGTTAAACTAGGCGGAAAATCATTGTTTAACAGCGCTGTTTTGTTGCAAAATGGAGCAGTTCAACAAGTTTTTCATAAACGCTTGTTACCTACCTATGATGTATTTGATGAAGATAGATATTTTGAACCGGGAGAAAACAGCAATTACTTTAATGTGGGCGAACTCAAAATCGGTGTGACAATCTGTGAAGATTTATGGAACAATGAGGAGTTTTGGGGTAAACGCAGTTACGCGGGCGATCCTATTTCCGATTTGGCAAAATTGGGCGTGGATTTAGTGGTTAATTTGTCGGCATCGCCTTATTCTGCGGGTAAGCGGGAAGTGCGATCGGCTATGTTGCAGCACAGTGTTATTCGCTCAGGGATACCGATTGTTTACGCTAATCAGGTAGGCGGAAATGATGATATTATTTTTGATGGTAGCAGTTTTGCTGTGAATCGAAAGGGCGATTTGATTCAGGTATTGGCTGCTTTTGAAACGGATTTTGCGGTGCTGGAATATGATGAAAATAAACAAGATTTGATTGGCAGTGGGAACAGGCAAGATGCCCGTTCCACAACAGAAACAGATTTAAGTTGTGAACCGCCATTCGGGGATGCGGAAATTTGGGAGGCTTTGGTTTTGGGAGTGCGAGATTATGTTCGCAAATGCGGTTTTTCTAAGGTTGTATTGGGTTTGAGTGGCGGGATAGATTCGGCTTTGGTGGCGGCGATCGCCAGTTGCGCGATCGGGCCCGAAAATGTGCTGGGCGTGCTGATGCCTTCTCCTTACAGTTCGGATCATTCGGTTAACGATGCTTTGGAATTAGCCCGAAATTTGGGAATTGCGATCGAACTATTGCCGATCGGCGATTTGATGAAAACTTACGATCGCACTCTCGCCGATTTGTTCGCCAATACAACTTTCGGCATTGCCGAAGAAAATATTCAATCGCGGATTCGAGGCAATCTGTTGATGGCAATTTCTAATAAGTTCGGACATTTGCTGCTTTCCACGGGCAATAAGTCAGAAATGTCGGTGGGTTACTGCACTCTTTACGGTGATATGAATGGCGGATTGGCGGTGATTTCTGATGTGCCGAAAACTCGCGTTTATTCGCTTTGTAGGTGGCTGAATGCTGGCGGATATGTCGGGGCGGTACCGTCGTCCCCTGGTAGCGAGATAATTCCGGCTAATATTATTAGTAAAGCGCCGAGTGCTGAACTGAAACCGGGACAAATTGACCAAGATTCTTTGCCTGCTTACGATGTTTTGGATGACATCTTGCAGCGGTTGATCGAACATCACGAATCTGTCCCAGAAATTGTCGCGGCGGGACATGATGAAGTGGTGGTTAAACGTGTAGTAAAATTAGTCAGGCAATCGGAGTTTAAACGGCGACAAGCAGCCCCGGGTTTGAAAATTAGCGATCGAGCTTTTGGTACTGGTTGGCGTATGCCGATCGCCAAATCTTCCTCTTATTAAACGCATCATTAAACGCAAAATGGTTAATATCAACGGTACTTTCGGCTTCGATTTTCTCCTGGGAACTCCCGGAAACGATACGATGAGAGGATTTGCGGGGAATGACACAATTCAAGGTTTGGGAGGAAATGACCTGATTTTTGGCGATCGCGACAATGATTTGCTCGCCGGAAATGAAGGCGCTGATACGCTGTCTGGAGGGCAAGGAAGCGATACAATCTATGGAGGACAAGGTGATGATTGGATTAATGGCGATCGGGGTAACGATTTGCTAATCGGCGGCGAAGGCAAAGATATCTTGACAGGAGGCGCGGGCGATGATTTATTTGTAATTGATGAAACTTCCGTCGTATCTACGATTAGTGAAGCTGATGTAATTACAGATTTTGGCAGCGGCAATGATAAAATTGTCTTGACAGAAGGCTTGAAGTTTAGCGATTTGGATATTTCTGTTTCGGAGAATCAAACAGTTATAAAAGATAAAAATTCTGGCAACTATTTAGGAGTTGTTTTGGGAAAACCTAATCTGACTGAATCCAACTTTATATCGATGTTTGGCGGGGTAGATATGGGTCAGATTTTGCCAATTTCGGTTAACACGATTTTGGGCGATCGGGCACTCGGACTAGAAGTGGCGCAAACTCCCCAAGAACAAGCAACAGGCTTAATGTTTCGCACAGAATTGCCCGATGACAGGGGAATGCTGTTCCCGATCGCCCCCGCGCGAAATGTGCGTTTCTGGATGAGAAACGTGTTAATCGAACTCGATATGGTTTTTCTGCGGGAAGGCATCGTGCAGGCGATAATTCCCAACGTACCGCCGTGTTTCAGCGACACCTGCCCCAACTACGGCCCGGATGTTCCGGTTGACGGAGTGATTGAACTCAAAGGCGGTAGGGCGGCCCAATTGGGACTCAAAGTAGGCGATCGAATTCCCAATTTACCCCAACAAGGTATATGATTTTAAGTAAATTCACCTAATTAAATGTAAAATACAGATGGCTCAAAAATGAGCTACTATAAGCATTCTTCCTTCTTCCTTCTTCCTTCTTCCTTCTTCCTTCTTCCTTCTTCCTTCTTCCTTCTTCCTTCTTCCTTCTTCC
>PVWI01000468.1 GCA_003003725.1 filamentous cyanobacterium Phorm 6
AGGTGTTGGTGTGGGTGTGGGTGCAGGTGTTGGCGCGGGTGTGGGTGCAGGTGTTGGCGCGGGCGCGGGTGTCGGTGCGGTGTCGTTATCAGTATTAGTAACGGCGACATCAAGAGCATTAACACCGCTGTAATTAATATCGGTACTGGTAGCAGCAGCAGTGACAATGTTGTAAGCAACATTCCCATCTACTACTAAGTCATCTACTCCCGTAACGGTGACGGTTTGCGGAGTATTCCAGTTAGCAGAGGTGAAAGTAAGGCTGGATTTATCTACTGTACCTTCTGCTGTTTTATCGGAAGTAATGCCGATCGACACATCTGCTGTAGGCTGGCTATTGAGAACGATCGTAAAATTAGCAGTTCCCCCCGCTTCCGTCGTTGTTAAACCACTGGTGGGAGTGATAGAAATTCCCGCAGTATCATCGTTTTGAATCGTGGTTGTTATCGGAGAACCGATAATGTTAGCAGTTCCTGGGGCTGTCGCGTTGCTGAGAGTGAGTGCTAGGGTTTCGTTAGGTTCGGCAATTCGATCGCCCACAACGGCCACCGCAATTGTGGCTGTGGTAGCATTGGCTGCAAAACTAATCGTACTGCCAGTAGCAGTGACTCCGGTGCCGGTAACGTTGGGGCTATTGTAATCGACGCCAGCGGTTGCGCCTCCCCCAAAACTAAAATCAATGCTGCTAGTTTGGTTAGTTTCTCCAGTACGGGTAACGGTAAAACTTACCACTTGAGTACCGCTATTTCCCTCAGTCACGCTGGCGGTACTGCCGACAACGCTGTAAGTAATATCGTTATCGGTAATCTGTGCATTCACCGGGCCGATCGCCCTTGTTGTTGGATAATTAGGATCGGCACTGTTGGTAATGGCGTGGGTTAATGCACTGGTATGAGCCCCTTCCACCACCGTGTCATCAACAGCACGAACGGTGACTGTTTGGGGAGTAATGCCATTAACATTTGTGAAGGTTAATGTTTGCGTGGTGGCAAAAGTCGTTCCATTTAGGCTAATCTGGGCTTGAGCATCGGCCGTCACGGTAATTTGAACGTTGCTCGCTGGGAGGGTGTTCAGTTGTACGGTGTAAGTATCTGTATTGCCGCCTTCTGTGACTTCGGTACTGCCGGCAGATTGAGTGACGGTGACGCCGGGAGTATCATTGTCTGTGTTGGTAACAGCGACATCGGCTGGATTGAGATTGTTATAGTTCGTGTCGGCGGTGGTGGTATCGGCTGCGGTAATAATTTGATAGTTAATGTTGCCGTCAGCTACTAAATCATCCACTCCCGTAACGGTGACAGTTTGGTAAGCATTCCAATTAGTCGAATTAAATGTGAGGCTAGCGGGTAAAACCGTGCCTTCTGCCGTGTTGCTGCTGGTTAAACCGATGGTGACATTAGCTGTTGGTTGGCTTCTGAGCCGGATGTCAAAAGTGGCTTGACCCCCGAATTCGCTAGTATTGCCACTAATCGGGAGAATGTCAAATCCAGCGGTGTCGTTGTCGGTGATGGTGAAACTACCTGTGGTGGTGGTTCCTAACACAATGCCTGCCGATGGATTGCTAATAGTTAGGTTGGCAGTTTCGTTAATTTCGGCGATTTGATCGTCGTTAATGGTGAAGGTGACTTGTCCGCTGGTGGCCCCGTTGGCGATGGTGATTTGGGTGGGAATGATGCCGGTGAAATCGGCGGCAGTGGCAGTGCCTGCTAAGGCGAGGTTAACGGTTTGGTTGCCGACTACAGGTGCGGCCGCAGTAGCGGTGACGGTGATGCTGGTTGTTCCGGCTTCGGTGCCGGTGGTGGGAGTAACTGAGAGGTTGACTGTGGGGAAGTCGTTGTCGGTAATTGTGACGTTACCAGTAGTAGTAGTTCCTAATGTCAAGCCAGCAGAAGGATTGGAAATTGTGAAAGTGCCTGTTTCGCTTCCTTCAATTAAGGCATCATCATTAATATTGACGGTAAATGTACCTGTGGTTTGACCGTCAGCAATGGTAATAAGAGTGGGAATTGCGCCTGTGAAGTCAGCAGGAAGTGCCGTACCGGAAAGAGCAACATTAACGGTTTGAGGGCCTGTAACGGCACTGGAAGCCGTGGCGGTGACGATGATTGCTGTGGTTCCGGTTTCGGCGCCGGTGGTGGGAGTAACTGAGAGGTTGACTGTGGGCGCGGGGATGGTGATTGTGAGGTTGTTACCTGCTGTAGCTGCACCCGTTTTGTTGCCTATGACAAAAATGTTAGCTAGATTCGGTGCTGCTAGATTTAGGGTGCGTCCGTTAATGGCGGCGGCGGCGATATCAGCAGAGAGGAATAAACGACCTGTAATTCCGCTGTTGATGGCTTGAGAAATGTTTACGGCTTGAGAAAGTCCGCTGCTAAAATCCAGGTTACTACCCGATGCTACGGGTGCAATGGCTTGTAACAGGACATCATCACCATTCCCGAAGATGGCATCAGAGGAATACGAGAGTTTGAAGCCGTTAGTGGCAATGTCTGTGGTTTGATAAGTGCCTCCCGTCGTTACGGTTAAACCTGTGAATACAGTGTTGCTACTGGTAACAGCTAAGTCTAATTCGTAAAAGGGTTTAGTTGTACTGGGTGCGACTGTTGCTGCGGCAACGGTGGGTGAGGAAATGGCAACATTGGGCAGAGTAGAGTTAAAGGTGATGTTGGGCCCGTAGATGTTATTGTTATCTGCGGGTGCAGCGCCACCACCTGCGTTAGCGGCAGTATTGGCTGTACCAACAAATACATCTGTACCTGTGAGAGTAGGTAGCACAGTTGGCATTCCCTGGTTATTGCCATTGGTGTTGGTGAGGGACTGCATAACAAAAATCGCCCCACCTTTGCCTTGACCATTGTTCGTAGATGTGCCGCCTGTGGCTGTGTTACTCGTAAAGATGGCGTTGTTTAGTGCTAAAGATCCACTGCGGACAAAGATGGCACCTCCTAAACCAGCGCCGCCCCCGCCGAAGCCGCCCGCATTGATACCATTAAGTAGTTAAGCAAAATTAATTACATAATTATCTCCAAACTCTTTAAGAATTTTTTCTACAGATGAAACAAGAG
>PVWI01000128.1 GCA_003003725.1 filamentous cyanobacterium Phorm 6
CCCCCCTAGCCCCCCTTAAGAAGGGGGGGACAGGGGGGGTTCTAAAAGTCCCCCTTCTTAAGGGGGATTTAGGGGGATCTAGACTATGGTAAAAACGAGATTTATCAAGGCTTTCGGGCTTAAGTTGACACCTATTTCTTAGTCCGCGCAGGCGGACTTTGTTTGACAAGAAGCGGTTTCAACCGCCGAATTATCTAATTAATCTATTCCTTTTTTAACATCAAAACCGACCATTTGGGGAGATTTATATAGAGTTTTCCGTCTTCCTGAACTCGAAGATCGTAGCCATAGTTGCCCGAATCATTCCAGCCATCATACTGAGGTGCTTGAGAGTTGAAAATTTCTTCCCATCGACCCGTTTCTGTTCCCATATGAATGCCGTAATCATGTTCTTGCCATTGACTATCGCTCAGATTGACGACAACCACGACAATATTGCCGGACTCATGCCAGCGTTTGAAAGCTAAGACTGTATTCGCGCGGTCTTCATGGATGAATTGCAAAGTAGAACTGCGTAAAGCCGGATTGTTCCAGCGTACCCAGTTGACATCTCTCACCAGATTTCGCATTGGGATACCGATCGCATCTCCGGCAATTTCCCAGTCAAATCGATGTTCTGAAGTCGCTGGATTGCGATCGGGGTTTGGCCACCAATAACCCCAGTGATGACATTCCGATCCCATAAACAGCATCGGCGTGCCGGGAATCGCCACATTTAAGGCCCAACCGAGTCGCGCTTTCGCTCGCGCATACCAGTTATCTCGTCCTCCAAACAGCTCAACAAAATAGCGATTTTCGCGTTGATTGCCGCTATTACCATCAGCAATTTGATCGTGTGAACCAAGCAAATAGTGCACTAAATTCCAGGGACGATCGAATCCCATCCAGCCGATAAATGACTTTAGTTCATCGATCGCATTCTCTGCATTTGCGGCCTGACGATAGGCGAACGGATCTGCCATCCCCCAAACCGCATTGAATCCTAATTCGCGGATCACTTTACCCCAGCGATCCCGCTGATCTGCCGTCCATTCTGCAATCAAATACTTATCGTTCCAATAGGGATTTTCTCGTATTCCTGCAATAATATACTGAGTACATTCCCACGTCAGACTATGCGCCATATCGAACCGCAAACCATCACCATGATACTCATTCAATAGCATCCGCGCGTTGTCAAGTAGAAAGTTTTGCACTTCCGATTTCCAGTGAGCAAACGATCGACCATCTTCATCACGGGCTGGTTCATATTGAAACGGATCTTCAAAATAAATGCCACCACTATCAGTCGTATTACCGTCATATTCCCAGTAATGATTGTGACTTGTCGAAGCATGATGATATACCACATCAAAAATCACGGCGAGACCGCGATCATGTGCAGCATCAACGAGCGATCGGAGTTCTGCCGGAGTCCCGTACCCATCATGAGGTGCAAACAGGTTGGTGGCTCCATAGCCTTCGTTATCCACGCCATCAACTTGCGCGATCGGCAATAATTGCAGTGCGTTAAATCCGAGTTCTCGAATGTATTCCAGCTTCGTCTGAAAGTCGGCAAAGGTGGCATAATTTGGAATATTCAGGCGATCGTGTAGTCCGGCAAATGAGCCGACATGAGCCTGATAGATAATTAGATTTTCAAATTTTGGCGTAGCAAACTCAGACCATTTTTGCTGCCAATCAACGACGATTCCTCTGGCGTTATCTTCAGCACTTTCGACTTGCCGTGCATAGGCATCCACACGAGTAACCGTACCGCCGGGATTTGTGGCATCGCCGCCTTTGTTTTCAATTAAGAACTGATAGAATTGATTTGCCACAACGCCCGCAACATCAACTGACCAATAGCTAGGATTACTCGGTTCTGGCGCGAGTAAAACTTGAGACATCCGTTCGTCTCGCCAAATGCAAACCGAAACTGCGATCGCATTCGGTGCCCAAACTCGAAATGAACACTCACCGTCAAACAGGTTTGCGCCCATACCGAGATGAACGCTCGGATGAGCAGGTATCGATCGATCGGTTGAGTTCGGATTGGTTGAAGTATTCGATCGACTAATCAACATCAAAGGCATCCTCACAGTATTGAAATAATATTATTTACAGTTGTTTTGGAATGATTGAACCGCAGAGACTGCAGAGAACGCAGAGAAAGGGAAGAGAGAGATGAATATTTTCGATGCTAACGGATTTGATTTAAGTTTTTTCTGATTTTATCTGGTTAAATTTATCTTTGATCTACCCACCCTAACTAGACTCGGAATTACCAATAAATGAATCAGTCAATAGACAGATATTTGACTCCAATTTTATAATTGGAATCTCTATCAATAGGAAGAGATTCAGCACAATCAATCAAGAATGAGGAAACTGCACGTGCCGTTTCCCTACAATTAATTGGGGTAGGGACTAAGGCCAAGCCGTCTCCTCCATTTCAGCAATCAAGAATTAGGACACGGCAATGCCGTTTCCCTACAATTAATTGGGGTAGGGACTAAGGCCAAGCCGTCTCCTCCGTTTCTATCTTTATGCCTTCATCAACAAGATTATCAGAAATCAAAATAGGTAAAGGTTCAGAAGCTTTTAAACACCAGGTATGATCTGCGGTCAAATCCAAAATAGACTCATGATAATTACTCAAACTTTCTCGATGTCCAATGCTCAAAAACGTTATACCAGAGGCTTGTAACTGTTGATACAAATGTTTTTCATTACTAGAGTCAAGGGCGCTAGTAGCCTCATCTAAAATTGCGTAACTAGGTTTATTCAGCAACAGACGTGCGAAAATTAGGCGCTGTTGTTCTCCCAAAGATAGAAGCTCCGCCCAGTTTTGTTCAGTGTTAAATCCTCCATGCGTTTGCTCTAAGTCGGGTAAATTCACCTGAATCAAAATTTGGCTGAGCTGCGAATCTTCAACTTCCGAATCCATATTTGGATACAGCATTTGATCTCGTAACGTCCCTAGAATCATGTAAGGCCGCTGCGACAAAAACAACATTTCATCAAGGGTAGGCCGCAAAATTGTACCAGTACCTGCATCCCACAGTCCCACGATCGCCCTTAGCAAAGAACTCTTCCCGCACCCGCTAGGCCCTCTCACCAGCAAACCCTCGCCAGTAGAGAGTTTCACAGATAGATCCTCTACCAAAGTCCGTTGACGGTTAGGTGTTTGGAGGGTCATGTTTTCGATCGCCAGTCGATCGGCAATTTCAGTTTTGATACTTGTTTCCAGGGCGTCCTCAGACTCCTGGGAAGCTAAGTGATGAGTTTCCAAACACTCTAAAAAAGTGTATAAACGCTCGACACCCGCGCCAAAAGTAGCAAGGGATTGAAAGCGCGCCACAATTAGGTTGAGTGAGAAAAAGACTCGAATGAAAGCTCCTTGCGCCTCGGTAACTTTACCAACTTCTAACTCGCCCGCAAAAATGCCGGGAGCAACCACAATTGCAGGCAAAATGAACGGAATGAATTCATAGGCGTTAGTCAAGATATTGAGATTCAACTCCCAAAAAATCAAGCGCTTGAAGTTATCAAAAGCTTCGACAAATCTGCCTTTGATTTGAGCTGACTCGCGCGGTTCTCCCTGATAAAAGGCGATCGCCTCAGCATTTTCTCGCACCCGCACTAAACTAAACCGGAAATCTGCCTCTTTTTTAAGCTGCCCAAAATTGAGTCGCATTAAAGGCTTCCCGAATACCCCAACAGTCGCCAGGGTTCCCACCAGGGCGTAGAGCACCAAAAACAAGATTAAGGGCTTAGAAATCCCCCAGAGTACCCCACTAAATGCCGCTACAGCCAACAAAGAATCAACTACCACTAGCAGTAGCTTTAACGATTCTTGGGTAAAACTTTTGACATCTTCAGCAATCCGCTGATCGGGGTTGTCAATGTCCGCATCGGCATGATTTAGATTGTAAAATGCGCGATTCTGGAAATAGCGATCGACAAAATCGTTAGTCAGCCAGCGCCGCCACTCCAAGCCCAGACGATCGCGCAAATAATCATAGCCTGCATATAATGGTGCATAAATAACTAATGTTCCGGCAAATACGAAAATTGTTTGCCAAAATCTAGCTTCATCGTGAGCAGACAATGCCGAAATTAGCTCGCCTCGCTTGTTGTTGAGCAGCACACTCAGTCCCGTGTAGCCAAAGGACAACAGGATGACTAATAGCAATAATCCGCGCGCCCGCCATTTTTCGTCGCTTGACCAGTATGATTTGGCGATCGCCCAGAACTGTTTCAGTATAGTTAGATTAAATCGTTGCATTACTTTTATTCAGACAAATTTGCTCACCTATTTAATATAAGATGAAAATAGTATTGAAAGTGCAAAACTTCCGATAAACGTTAAAGTAGACCAGTTTGTATCTTGAGTTTGATGCGCTTCAGGAATAATTTCTTCCGCGATCGCTGTGATTAAAGTGCCTGTGGTAAATGCCAGCACAACTAGCTTGGGAAGATCGGCTTGTCCGCGCAATCCCCAATAGCCTAACGTCGCGCCCAGCCAAACAGGGATAATAAATGCAGCAAGTAACAAAAATCGGTTTGTTCGCGGCATATTTTGACTCTTAAACGCTGCATTGGTCACAAATCCTTCTGGAATGTGAGCCACAACTCTCCCCGATGCCAGTATTACTCCTAGATGGGGCGCGATCGTCAGACTGGTACCAATCATTAAGCCATCGCCAAATAAGTCGATCGCAATGCTGAGAAAAATCGCCAAACTAACAGTATTGAAATCGATACCGCGCAGTCGATTCTTGCTCAATTTAAGAAGCCCATTAACCCATACAAAAAAAGCTCCACCCAAAAACAACGCTAGAATAGTTGCCCAAACAGGTTTAGCGACAACGACTCTAGGTATCAGTTCGGTAGATGCGATCGCCAGTAGTACGCCAGCAGCCGCGTGCAATGCTAGTCCTAATGTTTGTTTTGATGACGGTAACGCTTCAGCAATCATTGCGCCAATAAAATTACTAACAACGGGCAAAGCTGATAATGTTAGAGCAAATAGAAATTCCTGCATAAATCAGACTCCGCTAGATTGAACACATTCCTGGTGTTGCGGTACAGAAATAAAAGCCATACCCTGCCAGCAAAACTGCAACGCGATTTTCTTGTAGCAGCGCTTCGCTATTGTTGTTAAGTGGCGCGACGGCTGCGTCGCTTGAGATTGATGACTAATCATTGCTTTGAGCCTCAGTAGATTGCTTTTTAGAAGTATGCTGCGAAGGTCGCCACATCGAAATTCCCGTAAAAAGTAATAGGAACAAGCCGAGAGCATTCAGGAAGGGATAAATGACTTCTAAATTAAGTGCTCCAAAATGTCCCTTGTGCCAATGTAATAACCACTTAAACACTTTTTCTTGGCCTGCCAAATCAACGACCTGATAAACCGTCCCTGTAATAGTTGTCAGCAATAGAGGCAACAACATAATGGGAGCAAGTATGCGATGAAGATGCCTAATATTTTGAAAATAGTGGCTATGATTTGAGGTGGTCATAAAATAATCTCCTTGATGTGCGGGTCGATAAAAAATGAATTCAGTTGACTTTTTTGATTGATAGCAACCGCCCCTGTTAGGGATGCGATAGTTAGAGGCGCTGAGATTAGGGTAAGAGAAGCTGCTGCTCGTAATCAGAAAAATTATTCCTAGTCTCTAACCCCTAGTCCCTTCTTTGCAAAGTTTAGTCAAAATCAAATCTTCTAGTTTGAATGTGCTCCTGGTATTTCGGCGCTGACAGCATTGCTTCAATATCAGGATTTGCCCACTCTGCTGCTATTTTCATAAACTCAGGATCGTCATTGACACAATCGAGTCGCGTATAAGCCACCGTTGGATACTGACGCTGCAAAGATTTAATCGCATCTTCCACATCGAGAATCGTTTCGTAATTTTCAGTTACCCAGCCCAGCGGTTTAAACAGAATGGTTTTGGCACCGGATTCAATCAAGTTTTTTGCCGCTTGTTTCAGATTGGGCTGCGACCAATTGACAAAAGGCGTATCATGATTTATCCAACCGATCGAGATTAGCGGATATTCATGCTGTAACTGCGCTGATACGCGATCGTACAGAGCTTGTCCATCAATTACCCCGGTTAACAATCCTTTTGCTTTTTCGGGGCCACCATGAACCGTTAATATGATGCCAATCTGAGACTCAAAAAAGCCACTTGCTAAGGACTGATTCAGAGCTTCTTTAATTTGACGCACCAGTAGATCGATGTAGGTAGGCTCAGTCGCAAAGGCTGGAATATATCGAATTGTTTTAAATGGTGAATGTTGAAGTTCATGATCAGATTCAGTTGCGGCAATAACTTCATTGACTTGCTCTACAGCTATTTTGCCCGTGAAGGCAGAATCGACCACCAACAAAGGATAAATCAGCAAATTTTCAAAGCCTTGCTGAATGATATCCGCTACAACTTCTTGCACAAAAGGTTCGCAGAAATAAAAGCCTTTGAACACTTGGACAGGATTTCCCCATCGTGTTTGTAACTGTTCCTCAATCCCAAGACGTTGTTTTTCAAACATCTCATTTTCCGGCGACATAAAATGATGATGCTTGACTCCAAAATTGTACCAATCTTGAAGTGCGAGCAGCCAACCAGCCAGAGGATATAGCCACTTGGGAATCGCCACAAACTGAGATGCGATGTACTTAGTTGCAGCTTGGTTGTAACTACTCAGATCGCGATACGATTGCACTTCACCATACCCTGCAAGTAAGACTGCAACGCGATCGTCTTTGTTTAACGCGACGGGCTGCGTCGCTGGAGATTGATCGGTAATCATTTGACTCCTTGATTCACCTGTATATAACAACTCAGACAAAATAGTCGCCCTAATCCAACTTCACCACCATTTTGCCAAGATTTTTGCCTTCAAAAAGACCGATGAACGCGCCTACAGCCTGGTCAATTCCTACTACAACTGTTTCTTGGCTCTTCAATTTTCCAGCTTGGAAATAACCACCAACTTCCTGTTCAAATTCGCCCTGACGATCGAGCCAATCACGAACCAGCAGCCCTTTCATCGTCAACCGTTTGCCAATCATATTAAATAGATTGTTTGGGCCCGGCTGCGGCTTATTGTAACCGGAGATGCTACCGCAAGCGATAATCCGGCCGTGCACGCGCAGGGCTGAGAGCGCCGCTTGGAGAGTTTCGCCTCCGACATTATCGAAATAAACATCAATTCCGTCCGGTGCGGCCTGGTTCAATTGTTCGAGGACTGGGCCAGAATTGTAATTGAAAGCGCGATCGAATCCGCATTCTTCCAGCAGAAACTTGACTTTTTCCGCTGAACCTGCTGAGCCGATGACATGACATCCGCGCAATTTTGCCAATTGTCCGGCCACATTTCCCACCGCACCCGCAGCACCCGAAATAAAGATGGTGTCGCCAGCTTTGACATCTACCAAATTCAGCCCCACCCAAGCCGTCATCCCCGTCATCCCCAAGGCACCGAGATAAACCGATAGCGGTTGAACTTCGCGGTTGACAGGATGCAACTCTTTGGGCGCTGCGGTGAAGTATTCCCGCCAGCCAAAGTTGGAAGTGACGACATCACCGGGTTTGAATTCCTGGGCGCGGGACTCGATAACTTCGCCGACTGCGCCGCCTTCCAATGCTTTACCCAACTCGAAGGGCGGCACATAGGATTTCCCTTCATTCATGCGACCGCGCATATACGGATCTACCGAAAGATAGAGATTGCGAACGAGTATTTGCCCATCTTGCAGCGGCTTGATTTGGGTTTGGGCGATCGTAAAATTAGCTGCGGTTGGCATTCCGTTGGGGCGGGAGACTAGCTGAATCTCGCGGCTGATTATATTTGTCATAATTTGCTTCTGATTATCGTCAAAACTGATTTAAAGTGAGATGCAATAACTTTTTGGGAACAGGCAAAATGCCTGTTCCCAAAAAGTTAAGACGGTTTTTTATTGATTGTGGTAATGGGTGCGATCGACTTGAGTACCAATTACTGAAGTGTCGGACGAACGATCATTTCATTCACAGCAACATCACTGGGCTGCTCGATCGCAAAGGCGATCGCCCTAGCAATAGAATCTGCATCAATGGCTATTTTATAAAATGCGTTCATTCTGGCTGCTGTATCTCGATCGCTAATAGTAGTAGTCAACTCAGTCGCAATAGCTCCGGGCGAGATATTGGTCGATCGAATTTCACCATTTGACTCTAGTCGCAGCCCTTCAGAAATTGCTCGCACTGCGAACTTAGTAGCACAATAAACCGCTCCCGCCAGAAACACCTGATGTCCCGCCACAGAACATAGGTTAATCACGTGACCAGACTTTTGTTGGCGCATAATCGGCAGCACCGCAGCAATCCCATACAGAACGCCCTTGATGTTGACATCGATCATTTGATCCCACTCCTCCACCTTTAGTTCGTCAAGGGGAGAGAGCGGCATCAAGCCGGCATTATTGACTAGCACGTCGATCCGGCCGTAGGTACTCAAAGTTTCCTTTGCTAAGGCTTCTACCTGGGCGCGATCGACCACATCCGTCACTAGGTAGGTTGCAGTTCCTCCTGAAGTGGCGATCGCAGCAACCAGTTCTTTCAGCCGATCTTCACGGCGAGCAGCTAACATTAGTTTGGCTCCACTAGCAGCAAGTCGCTTCGCAGTCGCCTCACCCAATCCACTGCTAGCTCCGGTGATGATGACAACTTTATTTTGAATTTCAGACATATTGACTGCGGTCGGTTATTGAGTGTAGGAAATGAAAATTTGGGTACTATTTAAGTTGAATAGAACTTACGAAACAACTCTACTCATAGGGTGCTTATGGCGCATCCTACCTGTAAAAGTTGACTGTTTGGGTATGTCCTGTTGAACTCAGAATTATTCAGCCAGCTTAACTAACTTGTAGTTCGATCAATGTTTGTGTCCCCGCAGCGTCACTAATCCGCAGCGCTACCATCACACCGAGTGAGTTTTGTCCCGTTAAGACTTCTGTTGGTGAATCGATCGTGTGAGCGTAACTCACCTCATCTTTACCCACTTCAATCACCAAATCATCTCCCTTGCCAGGGCGATCGTAAATAATGGCATGAAGAGGTGCGTTCTTAATCAATTCTGCGTCACCGACTTCTGAACCGATGATTTCGATCGAAATACGCCGTCCGCGATTGCCATCGGTAAACTGATCGAAAAATTCACCCCATCGCTCGCGGGGCACAGATTTGTTGATTTCAATCTTGTTGGTCATTTCCATTTTATTCACCATGATGATTGTGTTTGAAAAAGTAGTAAAAAGCAATTGAGCATGAGAGGGCTGTTTTATTCTCAGGAAAACGAGGTTTTTGTAGGGTCCTGCCCCCGTGCCGACCCTCCCCATCAACCTGACGAACTTCTGGGAGTGAAATACTCCCCTATTGTTGCTAGTTCAAAGTCTTAGACTGCGATCGACATACTGATTTCATGACTGATTCTGTCTAGCCTTTGCTTCGCCTGCTTTACATCCTCGTCGCTACCTGTCACAAGGATCATGAACTTGCCTGCTTCGATTTTATTCTCGTACTTCAGTACCTCGTGCTTCGGGATTCCTAATCCTCCCAAGGCACCAGCCAGTCCTCCTACAGCAGCAGCACCGGCACCACCAACCAGCGTTCCTTCCAACCAACCCGCCAACACCCCAGCAATCGGGCCAGCAACGACGATCGGAGCCATTCCCGGAATAAACAGCACTCCAGCCCCTGCTAAAATGCCAAATAAACCGCCGACGAAGCTACCCCAATAACCACCACCTGCGGCTCCAGCTTTGGCTGTATCTTTCCAGGTGAGAAATCCGCGCACGTGTTCAGTAGTGTGGTAGTCTTTGCCAATGATCGACAGCTTTTGCATATCGAAGCCTTCTTTTTGGAGCTCCAATACAACCCTTTCTGCTTCTGTATGGGAGGGGAAATCAGCAACAATCGTATGTGTGTATGACATGAGTTTGTTTCCTTTGTTGTTTGTCCGTATGACGGACAAAATTTTTGATTTTTGATTTTTGATTTATTTTTTGACGTGCGATTTCACCTCGTTTAGCTGCGCTCGAATCTCAGCTTTAGTTTCTTTCGCCATCAACTGAACTTTAACAATAATTGCCAATTATAATCTCTACCTTTTGATTGAATATTTACAAAAATTGCCCAATATAATCTCTACCTTTTGATTGCTTTAACGAGATATTATATCAAACGAAAAGAGCGGAATAACTAGCATTATTCCGCTTATAAACATCTATCCTGAATTAGGTAAAATCTGGCGCATTTAAAAAGCGAAAGTCAGGACACGGCTTGGCCTTAGTCCCTACAATTAATCGCCGTAGGGAAATGGCACTGCCGTCTCCTCCTCCAATTAATCAGGGTAGGGAAACGGCACTGCCGTCTCCTCCTACAATTAATCGGCGTAGGGAAACGGCACTGCCGTCTCCTCCTACAATTAATCGTGCCTTACTTGTGCGTAGTTCCCGCAGCAGTTGTGGCATCTAATCTGGTGCAAATCGCTTTCAAGGTAGCTGCTTCGGCTTCTTCCATCGTCGCCATTGCGAATAAAATCGTTGTATTGGCATAGTCTTCAGCTTTATCGGCTCGATGTTCGAGTTTCTTGACTTCGCGACTCGTCTTCCATTCCTCGACGTTCGACTTCACCTCAGATTCTGTTTCCTCGAATTGAGTTTGGAGCTTTGCCCGATACCGCTCAAATTCTTGTTTCTTAGCTGCTAGATTTGTCTTCATTCCGTCAAGTTTCGATTGCAACTCAACTTCAGTATTTTTCGTTGCAGATTGAACGCTTTCCTTCAGCAATTTTGCCCGGTCTTCAATCGCTTCTAAATTGTCGTGGAGTTGTTTGGTGAAGTTGTCAATTGTCGTACTCATGATGATTCCTCTAGTATGTTGAGTTTGTCGGATTGTCGATAGTGTTATTCAATTGCCATCGGATCGCAAAAGTCTTTTTTGTAAGTGACCTCATCTACTGGTTAAAGACTGAAATAACTCTTTAATGATTTGATGCTGCTGAGTTATTGTTTTTAATATTAGCTTTAAATTGTGAAGGAAATCTGAGGTTTTTGTAAAATAAATATATCGCTGATTTATCACTGTGGTGAGGCATTTTGGCGCATCAGAACGGTTGTCAATTCCGGCTGCGCCGGAATGACAAGCGAGGATACGGCAGTGCCGTTTCCCTACGCTAGATTAATTGTAGGGACTAAGGCCAAGCCGTGTCCTGATTTCTCCAAAATGCGGGCTGTGGATTGATTATTTGATACCTGATTTTTAAATTTTACCCTAAGCAACCTTTGCTGCTAGAACTAATATTTTCCCGTCTCTGACTATGACCTGATTTTTGTAGCTTGCTTCAACAGTTCAAACCAAAGCAAGCTAATCAATCCACCGCCCAAACAGATCGCAAGATCGATCGCACGTAGCAGAGAAAAGCTGAACAAATGACACAAAAACGGGACATACAGCACCAATCCAAGGAACAACAGTCCCCCACCAATCACCCACCACAGGGCCGGATTTGGGGATTTCAGGATTTTAAAGCTGAGGTGCGAGGTTGAACCTTCGCTCAAAATTAGTCCTAAATTTGCCAAAATAAACGTCGTAAACGTTAATGCACGGGCTTCAAATTCGCCTTGTTTGCGATACAGGGCGATCGCAAAAATCGCCAGCACAACTGCCAAAATTCCGCCCCCTTGCAACACAGCCAACGAGAGCGTTTTCTTGCCAAATAAAGGTTCTTTGGGGTTGCGGGGAGGGCGCTGCATCACTGTTGCTTCTGCGGGTTCGGCTTCTAGCACGATCGAGCAAGCTGGATCGATAATTAAATGTAAAAATGCGACATGAACTGGAAGCAATACTAACGGTAACTTAAACAATACTGGAATCAAAGACATTCCGGCGATCGGAATGTGAATCGCAATCAGATATGACATGGCTTTGCGGAGATTGTCAAAAATTCTGCGCCCCAGTTTAACCGCTTGCACGATCGACGAAAAATCATCATCCAATAATACCAACGCCGCAGATTCACGGGCCACATCCGTGCCTCGCTCACCCATCGCAATCCCAATTTGAGCAGCTTTGAGAGCAGGAGCGTCATTAACACCATCTCCCGTCATTGCCACAACTTCGCCCTTGGCTTTCAAAGCATTAACTAACCGCAACTTGTGTTCGGGAACGGCTCGTGCAAAGATATTTGTACTTTGAATCCGCTGCTCTAATTCAGCGTCGCTCATGCCATCCAATTCTGCTCCGGTGATAATTGCTCCCATTTGCATCAATCCAACTTGACGGGCAATGGTTTGAGCAGTTTCTGGATAATCACCGGTAATCATTACGACTCGAATTCCAGCAGTATGACATTCTTGAATCGCCGCCGCCACGGTTGGACGCACTGGATCGGAAAGTCCGACTAATCCGATAAATTCAAACGGAAAATCATGTTGTTTTTCGGGCAAACGATTGGGATTCAGCGACGGATGAGGCGGCAAAAATGGCGGCGGCGCACCAACAATAGACGCTTTGGCAACGCCTAATACCCGCAATCCTTGACTTGCCATTGCACTAACTTGCGCTGCCATAATTTGCTGCTGTTGGGGCGTGAAATGACAGAGATCCGCGATCGCCTCCGGTGCTCCTTTTGCCGCAACTTCATACAATTTGCGATCGGCTTATTCCCAAACGTGAGACATTGCCAGTAGATGCGGTGACAGCGGATATTCTCGCAACAGTTTCCAATCGCTGTGTAAATGTTCGGTATGCGCCAAATAGCGATCGCCCAATTGCTTAAAAGCTTTTTCCATTGGATCGAACGGATCTCTTTGGCTCGCCAGAATACAGAACTCGACTAATTGATGAACTGCTTCTGGGAGTGCCTCGGATGAATGCAATCCCAAATCGTAAGGCTGAGGGTTTTCTGCCTGGTTGTAGGCTAACAACTGCTGCACAGCCATCTGATTCTGAGTCAATGTCCCGGTTTTATCCACGCACAAAACAGTTGCGGAACCAACGGTTTCAACGGCCGAGGCGCGACGAGCTAAGACATGATTCTGAGAAATTCGCCAAGCTCCCAAGGCTAAGAAGATTGTCACGACAACCGGAAATTCATTCGGCAAAATTGCCATTGCTAAGGTAATGCCGGCGAGAACTCCTTTGAGCCAATCTCCTGTTGTGAATCCATAAATTACCACAATTGCGACACAAAGCGATAAAGCAATGCCAAATAAACGGCTCACCAATCGCGTCATTTCCTGTTGCAAAGGCGTCGTTTCTGGCTTGATTTTCTGCAAAGCCTTGCCAATCTTGCCCATTTCTGTTTGAGCGCCGATCGCCTTAACTTGAGCAATTCCCTGTCCCTGAACCACCAATGTGCCAGAATACACAAACGGCAATTCATCGCCTCCGGGACGCGCCATCTCCACGTTACCAACAGCGGTAACTTTGCGAACCGGTAGCGATTCCCCGGTTAATAACGACTCGTCGGTTGAGAGATTTGAGCAAGATAGGACGATCGCATCCGCAGACACGCGATCGCCTTCAGCCAGCACTATGAAATCGCCCCGAACCACTTCTCGCCCCGCAATCCGTTTTCGCTCCCCATCGCGAATTACCAAGGCGCGAGGGCTGGAAAGATCGCGCAGGGCTTCTAGGGCGTGTTCGGTTTTGCCTTCTTGGTAGAGGCTGATTCCGGTGATAAAAAAGACGAAACCTATCAGAATTAGGGCTTCTTGTAAGTCGCCTAAAATCCAATAAATGATACCACCGCCGACGAGTAACAGAAAGATCGGATCTTGAATTGTGTTCCAGGCTGACGGTGTTACGCTGTACAACCCTGAACAAACAGGGCATACGCGATAGCAATACTCTCACTATTGATAGAGAGAACTCTCGTAGCCGTCCCTCAAAGCTCGAATCATAATATTTCGAGCGCCGCCCCAATCTCGGTCATGTTCGTGACCGCAGTTGGGGCATTTAAATGTTTTTGAACCACCAAGCTTTGAATGTTTGTGTCCGCATTTGGTGCAAGTTTTGCTAGTGTAGGATTCGTTAACGTCAATAACAACAACACCCCGTTTTTTAGCTGATTGCTTGAGGTGGCATTCAAAACGATAATGCCCCCAAGTGAGCATCTGCCTAGCAGTCGGGAGTGCGTAACTTGCGCTTTGATTTAACAACCATTTGTGATGTTTCAAATGTAGGCAGCAATATGACTTTGTATTGACTTGTCAGATAATTAACTACCTGCTTGTGGCACTCGTCAACCAAGTCACGAATCCTGATTCTCAGCTTGCTTGCCGCTTCTAGCATCCGGCGTTTCTGCTTTCTACTAGCTTTTGACACACGTCCCATTAGTTTGTCAAGGTGAGAACACAATCTTTGAATGCGTCCAATGTCTGCCTTGCCAAATTCTTGAAATGAGTCGCCGTCGTAGCCAGTCAAAAAGGTTCTAACGCCAGGGTCAAGTGCAATTACCTGATCCAGTTCCTTCGTCCTCACCTCTTCTGTTACTGGGATACAAGCGAACCATCGCTTTTTGTCTCTAATAAGTTGGGTCGCAAACTCGGTCTTTTGAATTGGCTCTGTACTTCTAAAGCTAAGCCCTTTAACTAAGGATGGGAACCAAGTCTCGCCGTTGAAATTAACCTTGTGGAATTTGATTGATTGCGAGGGTTGACGGCAACTCCTAAAATTTGCCTCTCCTTTTACAAACTTGGCTTGTTTCCAGGCATCCCAAGCGTCAAAAATAGCATTTTCTTTTGGGTGAGACGGTGCAGACTTAACCCAATCAGGTAAGTCCAGTCCTAACACGTAGTCCCTCAAAGAATAAGCACTGGTTATTTTTTCGCCTGCTTTCAAGGCTGCAATAGCCTTGTTGTAGCAGTAACGCGATGCTGATAGCCAAGACTTCCATTTTTGGTGCAGCACTAACTCAGGATAAACCCGAATCTTAAGTGTTTTGTTGGGCGACTTCTTCTCCTTCTTGTGCCTTGGATTCGACTTGTAACTCCTGCTTGATTTGGTTTTCAAGTCTTCTAATGGAGTAAAGTCGGCTTGAAAAACTGTGGAGGATTAAGGGCGATATCTTGAACGAGTTCGGCGTGTGGAGAGAGACTGATTTGGTTGAGAACCACGATTTTGCAGTCAAATTGCTCACAGAGCCATTCGATAATGTCGAATCCGAATCTTGCAAGTCGGTCTTTGTGGGCAACCACAATAATTGCGATATCACCTCGCAGAACTCGTCCCAAAATATTGATGAGTCCTTTCCTCCTAAGATTGAGTCCTCCTCCCACTTCCTTAACGACTTCAGCGCCTGGGTAGAGCGTTGATAGTCGTTCAACTTGTCGATCAAGGTCTGCCTTTTGTGGCCTGGTAGAGACGCGAGCATAGACAACAGTGGCGCGTCCTCTGTCTGGCTCTGATTCCTTTTTGATGAACTTTTCGATGTCGTACCGTCTTTGACCTGACGGCGTTTTGAGGAGATATTGCCGTTTGCTTCCCATCGTCTGAGGGTTCGCAGGCAAACTCCCAGAGTGTTAGCTGCTTCATTGGGTTTCACATATTTAGCCATAGGAAAACTTTCGCACCATATGTGCTTGTTGTCCAGCTTTTTCCAATGAATTAATTATTAGAGGCGAACCGATCGATATCTGGCTGCTCAGTCAGGCGCGAAGCTCGACCATTGACAATAACACTGCGCCAAGGTCGCGGCTCCTGTATTTCTTCCACCTGCAAACAAATTTCGGGATTTGCATCAAGATCGTGAGTCTTCATGCCGATCGTTGTAAACAGGTAAATGTCCTCTGCTTCGAGATAATAATTCATTGGTATCACGTAGGGCTTGCCTTCGTGTATGCAGCCCAGATGACCGTATCCTACTGTGTGTAACAGTTCCTGTATTTCTTTTAAACTCATTTCATCAATGTCTAACATTACTATTTTCCTAAAAGTTTAGTTAATTAGTAGTATTCAAGAGAAATAGTCGCAGCTTTACATCTGTCATTAGATAGAGTGCATATCTCATATCAATTGCGGTAACACCGGAATATAGAGGAGACTGCACGTGCCCTTGGACTACCCCTTCATGCGCTTATGCTCGTACATCAACTTGTCTGCTTGTGCCAGCAAGTGTCCTAGTGAAGCATCATCTGTTAAAGCACAAAACAGCACACCCACACTCATTGCTAGCTGATAGGGACGATCGCTCTCTTGATTAAAGCGATCAATACTCGTTTGCAGGCGAATATGAAAGTCGTTGGTATTGTCTGAGCAAGCAGGAATCAAAATTGCAAATTCATCACCGCCGAGGCGGGCAACAATATCCGCATCCCGGAAGGTTTGCTTCAGGATCTGGGCTGCGTCAGCGATGACTCCATCTCCCCTTTCGTGTCCTAAAGTATCGTTAACCTGTTTCAAGCCATCTAAGTCAGCAAAGAGAAGATAACAAGGGGATTGAGTGCGTCGGGCAATTTTTAGTTGCTGTTGGGCCAATAAAAAAAAGCCACGTCGGTTATGCAGCCCCGTTAACTCATCAGTCAGTGATAGGTGTAGTACCTCTGCTTCAGCTTTTAGCCGTTCTGCAATTTCTTGCTGCAGGCGTTGATTTTGCTGAATCAGTTGTTGCTGTTGCTGTTGGATGAGTAGTTGATTTTTGACTCGCATCAGCACTTCCCATTCCTGGAAGGGTTTAGTGATGTAGTCCTGTCCGCCCATCTCAAATGCCCGAACCTTATTATCAGTGCGATCGAGGGCACTGATAAAAATAATGGGAATGTTCGCAGTTACTTCAGATGCTTTTAACTGCTGGCAGACTTCATACCCATCCATTTCTGGCATTGTGATATCAAGCAAAATTAGATTTGGTGGCTGACGATGAGCTCCCTGAAGTGCCATTCTGCCGTTGAGCGCTTTACGAACGAGATAGCCTTGAGATTCCAGTATTTGGACTAATAGCCGCAAGTTATCGGGAGTATCGTCCACGAGCAGAATATTGATCGTATTAGCAGGTTGAAGTAGAGTCATATCAAATCCGGTGGCATAGGAATTAATATTACCAACAGCCAGGACACGGCGCTGTGCCCATTGGTGTCAACAACCAGCCTGAAAGCCTTGAGAAATCTCGTTTTTACTTGAGTCTAGATCCCCCTAAATCCCCCTTAAGAAGGGGGACTTTGATCGGACTCTTGTCCCCCCCTTCTTAAGGGGGGCT
>PVWI01000469.1 GCA_003003725.1 filamentous cyanobacterium Phorm 6
CGACTAAATTGGGAACTCCCCAAGATTCGTTGAAGGGCACCCAGACTACGATACAGGGATGGCTGGAGTCGCGATCGATCGCTTCCGTCCATTCCCGCGTCAGCCTGTCAACGGCTTTGCGAGTAAAGCGGTAGGCGCTGGGCATTTCTTCCCAAACTAGCAGCCCCAGCACGTCGGCCCAGTACAAAAAGCGCGGATCTTCGATTTTTTGGTGTTTGCGAACGCCGTTGAAACCCATTGCTTTGACTAATTCGACATCGTGGCGCAAAGCTTCGTCGGAGGGCGCAGTCATCAGGGTGTCGGGCCAGTAACCTTGATCGAGCACCAGTCTCAGGTAGTAGGGGCGGCCGTTCAGCATGAAGCGATCGCGCTGAATGCTGACCGTCCGCATGGCGGTATAAGATTTAACTTCGTCTAGCAATTTGCCGTCGGCCCACAACTCCACTTGAGCGTTGATTAATGTCGGTTTTTCGGGACTCCACAGCAGTTCGTTGCGGTAGTCGTCTATACCTGGATCGGAGAGGGCGATGCGGCGGTGGATTTCGCCGTTGATGACTTCGTAGGTGTCGTTGACGAGCAGCATACAGCCGATCGACAGTTTAACTTTAATTTGAATCCCGGATTGGCGATCGCCCGCGACAAACGCTTCAAAACCGATTTCCCAGCGTTCAAACTGGGGAGTCCACCGGATGCGCTCGATATAAGTATGAGGCACCAATTCTACCCATACCGTCTGCCAAATGCCCGTCGTGCGCGGATACCAGATGCTGTGCGGTTCCACTTGCCAATCTTGCTTACCGCGCGGTTTTGCCAAATCTTGCGGATCGTCCTGGGCCCAGACTGTCACCCGCTGGGGGCCTTTGGGATTAAGAACTGCTGTAATGTCGGCGCTAAAAGGAGTGTGACCGCCTTCGTGTTCTATGACAAACTGACCGTTCACCCAGACGCGGGCGCGGTAGTCTACGGCGCCGAAGTGGAGGAGAACTCTGCTTTCTGTGTGGGGTAAGTCAAATTCGCGATCGTACCAGCAGTTGGCGTGAAAATTCGTGTCACCAATCCCGCTTTTTGCCGATTCTGGCGCAAATGGCACTTCTATAGTGTGAGTCCAGTCGGTAATGTCGATCGGCTGCACGCAGCGTCCCTCGTCATCATAAGCAAACCTCCACTGACCGTTTAGACAAATCCAGTTGCTGCGGCGCAATTGCGGGCGCGGATAACCTGTTTTCCGCCCTTGAACAGTGACCTTATTGTCTAGAGTGGAAGACTCTTCAATATCGCAATTTTCTAGTTCTCTACCTAACCAACTCATCGGCACATCTACCCAAAGTTATATTTATAGGTTAACGACAATTCTCGCGACTTTGACAAGTTTTTTGCGAGCTATTTTCTAGCTCAAAAATTAAAAGTTTTCACTTCAAACAGTCTCATCTAAAGGAGCTCCGATCATGCAGAAACAAAAAGGAAGAAAAAAGTCATAGGGTGCGTCGCCGTTAAAAATCCCTAAGAAAAATCGACTTTTCTCATAGCGACGCACCTGGGTTCTTCAATGGCCCGTGCAAACAAATCCAACAATTATGTTGTAGCCAAACTTTTTATAAATGGTATCAGGTGCGTCGCCGTCAGATTGTAGATTGAATGTAGGGATTGTCGATGGCGACTCACCCTACAAATACTCCCACTCTCTCCTAGCTAGCTACAGTTTGCAAACCTCCTAAAGGTTCAGTTAGGTCACTTGTGAGAGGAACTTCTTCCGCAGGTGGCAAACACTGAAATATTCGTTCTAGTCCCGTGAGTTCAAATAGGATTCTCACTTGTTCGCTCATCGAAGATATCAAAAGTATACATTTGGTGTCTCTAACTAATTTTACGATCGCCACTACAGCCATTAACTCGGGATTTTTCAGGAAATTTATTTGTGAGAAATCCAGCATCAGAATTTTCCCACCGCTTTCAATTAGGCGCTCTATTTCTTTCTGAAACTTAGAAAATTGAGATTTTTCCAAAACCTCATGAGACAAAACTATTTTAACGAGAACGCTCATTTTCACCTCAACGCTTGTTTGAATTGTTACATGACTTTTGAGGAAAACCAAGTAGGGTGCTTATGGCGCACCTTACCTTTTTGCCATTACAAAATCATCACTTAATTGCTAGCAGATTTACCGTTGCCGTTGACAGCAGCGACTTCTACAGAAGCTGCCGCTGGGCTCTCGGAAACTGAATTCGACGAGCTTAAATTAGAGGCAGAACAGTTAAGATTTTCCACGAATTCAATTACCGGCTTGGTCGTAATTTGAGTGTAAGTTGTCAAGGCTTGAGCTACAACTTGATCCATGTTGTAATACCTGTAAGTCGCCAGCCTTCCCACAAAAGAAACTCCCGGAGTCGCATCAGCCAAAGCCTTATATTTCTTGTAGACTTCGGCATTTTCGGGACGCGGAACCGGATAGTAAGGGTCTCCCTCAGCTTGCGGATATTCGTAGACAATGCTAGTTTTTTGATGCTCTTGTCCTGTGAGGTATTTAAACTCCGTACAGCGAGTATATAAATGCTCGTTCGGGTAATTTACCACTGGTGCTGTTTGGTGTACGGGTACGTTCAGCGTTTCGTGCTTGAATTCTAACGAACGGTAAGGAAGTTTGCCATAGCAATAACTGAAATAGGAATCGACAGGCCCGGTGTAAATCATTTCCCCATAAGGAATAAAAGATTCAATCTCGCGGTAGTCGGTATTCAGCATCACCTTGATATTTGGGTGAGAAAGCATCTTTTCAAACATCCGAGTGTAGCCGTGCAGCGGCATTGCTTGATAGGTATCGGTGAAATAGCGATCGTCCCGGTTAATGCGAGTCGGCACGCGCGCTATCACTGATTTATCGAGTTCCGACGGGTCCATTCCCCACTGTTTGCGGGTGTAGTTGCGGAAGAATTTCTCGTAAAGTTCGCGGCCGACTTTGCTGACGACAACATCTTCGGAAGTGCGAATGTAGTCCTTTGATTCGGCTACTTTTGCAAAGAAATCTTCGACTTCAAATGATGT
>PVWI01000129.1 GCA_003003725.1 filamentous cyanobacterium Phorm 6
TGTTTTACCAGCGGTGGTTGGTTTTGCGATCGCCCCTGGGCATGGAAAGGGGCAGCGAAAGGGACAATTACGAAGATGCCGCTGTGCATTTAGTTGGAATGTGCGATCGTAAAATCATTGCTTCAGCCCGACTGCGAGAATTATCCCCAGAATTAGGAAGTATCAGTTACGTTGCGGTACTTCCTGAATTTCAAAATCAGGGAATTGGCACTAAACTAATTGAAAAATTAATAACAAAAGCTCAAGCCAAAAATCTCAAAAATTTAAGACTTAAGTCTCGAATTAACGCCATTAAATTTTATCAAAAAATCGGATTTTCCGCACAAGAGAATCCCTTTGACTTCCTAGGAATCCCGCACATATTTATGCAATTAGAAATCTAATCGCACACCTTAATCTTTCATTCTTCAGTCCGCGCAGGCGGACTTTGTTTGTGTAGAAGCAATTTCAATCGCCGAATCATCTTAAATACCCCTTGATTCTTCAGTCCGCGCAGGCGGACTTTGTGTGTGTAGAAGCGATTTCAATCGCCGAATTATAAATCGCCGAAGTATAAAGGGGGTAGCCTACAAACTTTAACTCCTCATTCTTCGAGTAAAAATGGAGATTTTCTACAGAATACTTGACAAATTCAGACTCTTTCTGAGCACCACAGGAACCTTTGAGTCGAACAGTTTTGGTTTCATCCTTCACCAAATCGGCGCGATAACTATAAGTACCATCTGCTTTTTCAAAAGTAATTTCAGCCAATAAAGCATCATTTTTGGTATCTGAATCGATAATTTTGCTGGCGATTTTATAATTAAACCAATCCCACCCGTAAAGCATGATTAACTCTCTTTCCAAAACTTGGATAGGATTTGACAAAACTCCCGAACCACGGTAAACTTTGTTCAAGCATTCGATATCGCCATTTCGTGTTAAGATTGACTGCAACGAAGTGCGATCGAGATTTCCGTAATATCTCCCATCAGTCAAATCGATCGCAGTCGGTGCCATCCGATGTCCTCCAAAGTGACTGGATCTCCAAACACGAACATCATCCAATCCTAACTCCGAAACCAAAGCCGTTGCTTGGGCATAAAAAGGATTTCCATATCTCGCACAGCACATATCATGACTACCGTGAGTACAAACCAAAATATCTCTACTTGGCTTGTTGTCTGTTTCGCAATCCGGCACTTCTCCAGCTAAATAGCTTTTGACAATTCCCGCTACTTTGTCAATGTCATCTACATTAAATTCGTGCTTTTCATAACCGCCAAAAAGTTCTTGATGTTTGTTGTCATAAATCAAGATTTTGCGTTTATTTGCACATTTACGTTTGTCACTATTGATTAATAAAAATCTGACTTTCTGCTTTGAATGTTCTACTTCCTCTACCAAATCCTTGAGATTTTGAGGAAGTTGTTTAGAATTAAACGCTTCCGACTCCCAAGGTAAGCAGCATTCAATCAATACATAGGTTTGGTAATTGCTACCAGTGCCAATGATATCCTCTTGAGCGCATTTAGAAGCATCAGCACAAAAAAACTTATCCATCATTCTCTACCTCGTTATATTTGTCAAATTTTTTTCTTTCTACAACCCATGTATCAGAACTTATGTTCTTCTCCAGTTTTAACTCACCGAAGATCACCATTGTCAATAAGCCTGTTATGAACAGGCAAGATGCCTGTCCATAACAAAATTAATCTCTTGTGGAAGAGGCATCTTGCCTGTTGCTGAGAATGGTGCATATCTCAGTTTTAACCAACAAAAATAATTCCGTCAACTACCAGTTGCGACAAAAGCGGAACTACATCTATTTCCCAATCATAATCCGGCAACCAATCCATCACATCCTCCCCAGTAAAAAATTCTGTACTGAATAAATTGTCCATAAATTTACTCGTTACTCCTCTCACAGATACTTCTTTACCTGCAACAACGATTTTGTATCCGCACCCGTCAGGTAATTCGTGAATTCTGACTCGTTGAAGCTTGGGAATTCTAAATTTGGTTTGCACACCGTAGGGGAAAATGTTAAATCCTGCTTGATGAGGCAAAGAATATTTAGCAACTGGTTTTCCTAAACTATCCAGATAACTGCTATACTCATCTGCCAGATTTTTACTGTTTGCGTAGCGGTGCAATTCAGCAATTAAGTTGTTGACATTTGCATTGATCGAATCTGCGTTTGTTCGCAATGGTAAACTTTTGCGCCATTCTGATTGTTCGCGCAATTCACTAACCAACCATTCTAACAGGTCAATTCCGGTTTTGCAATGTATTCCCAATGTTAAATGCAGCGATGGTTCCTCGCAAGCAACTGCATAATGCCAATGTCCGCGCGGTATGTACAGCACATCGCCTGGATGTAAAGTGCAGTTTAAATATGCTGCGGTTTCTGGTGGTGGAAAAGATGAAGATTTTTGCTCTTTCAACGGATACTTGATTGTGTCTTCAAATACATACCACTGCTTGATTCCGTCTACTTGCAAGATAAAAACTTCGTGGGTGTCATAGTGGGAAGAAAATCCTTGTTTCTCTGGCCATGAACAGTAAGCATTTACTTGATTAGCATACCCAAAGTCTGACTTTATTTCGGCAGCAAAGTGAGCGATTTCTGGAATTAGTTTGTGTACTTCATTGATAATTAAAGTTGCTCCCGATTGGCAAGATTTAATCAAATTAGCGTTTTCGATTTCATCAAGAACTTTTCCTCCTATTGCTAAGCGAATGTCAGGATATTTTAGTTGGTGAAAATTCAGGATATAGTTGAGTTTTTCCCAGGAGAATAGATGGGCAAAGTTTTTCTTACCTTCGCTGGGAATTACAACTGCTTTGTTAGTCCAGTTGTTGTCTAAAAATTCTTGGAGATTGTATGGTTGTAAAAGGTTGGCGATCGATCGCATCATACTTTATGACAATTATTCTCAATAACTTTTGAACAGTTTAAGTCACAGGAGCATTGCCCCTGTGACTATCCGACCAGCAAAGTAGTAAAATCTATTACTCCTTGCTTGAGAATGCTAAATCTAACAAAAAAATCTACAATTATTCGTTGCTAACATCGCTGCCATCGGCATCAACATTGAGCATAGAAGAGCTATTCTTCGTTGTGGCGTGCTTGGCAATTTCCTTGACTTCTACTTGGATTTTGCTAGCGCGGGACAGTTTGAGAGCCGATCCGTTAATTTGCTTTGACATAATTGTCTCCAATTGTTGTGATACACCTGTTTAGCTGAAGTTTTCCCTGGCTATGATGTTCGGGATTTAACTTTCAGCTTTAATTAGCCTAACATGAAGTCAATAACTAGCGCAAGTAGTTAATAATACTTTTCAATAAGCTGATGAGAGCGTACTTCGCCACAGTCTGGAGAATAGAGTTGAATTCCTTGTACAGCAAGATGTTGGAGATATATCGGCTGTGAGTTAGCCCGATAGACCTTACACATAAAGGAGAACAAGTGCGATCGCTTGTTGACAAATTTCTTTAAAATATATAGAAGTTTTTGGGAACCGACGCATCTATCTTAAGGTATAGTAATTTTTGGGAGACTTAGGATTAAAACCAGCTACTATGGTTATCAGTCAGTTGTCAGATGTCAGTAGAAACCACTAACAAATAACCACTAACAAATAACCACTAACAAATAACAATTATCAATGAATCAATACTTTGCTACAGTTGCGCGCGGATTAGAAACTATAGCCGCCAAAGAATTAGAACGTTTAGGTGCGCAGGATGTACGGCCAGATTTTACTGGGGTTTACTTTTCGGGCGATCGCACTTTATTGTACCGCGTCAATCTGTGGTCGAGAACAATTTTTCGAGTCCTCATGCCGATCGCCGAATTTCAGTGTTACAACTCAGATATGCTCTACGGCGCAGTCCAGAGAATTCCTTGGGACGAATATCTAAATCCTGATAACACCTTAGCAGTCAACTGTACAGGTGGCAACGACAAGTTAAATCATACTCACTTTACAGCTTTGCAGGTCAAAAATGCGATCGCCGACCAACAGCGCCACCAATTCAACAAGCGTTCGAGTGTTGATGTCGAGAATCCCGATTTGCTGATTAATATTCACATTCATCGCGATCGGGGTATCTTAAGTTTAGACAGTTCTGGTGGCAGTTTGCACCGACGCGGATATCGGCCTGCGGTAGGACTAGCTCCCCTCAAAGAAACCCTCGCTGCTGCATTATTAGACATGGCAGAATGGACACCTGATTTGCCTTTTTTAGACCCAATGTGCGGTTCGGGAACCTTACCTTTAGAAGCGAGTTTAAAAGCTTTAAATATTGCACCGGGATTATTTCGAGACAAGTTTGGATTTATGACTTGGCGCGATTTCGACGAACCTTTATGGGATAAATTGTGGGCTGAAGCGGAAAACAGCGAGTTACCGGAACTTAAGCAAGTAGTTGTAGGATGCGATCGCGATTCTGATATGTTAACCCAAGCTCGCATCAATGCACAACAAGCAGGTCTTTCAGGTAAAATCCAGTTTGCTCGAACCGAGTTATCCGAGTTGGAACCACCATCAGACAGTGGCGTTCTGATTTGCAATCCTCCCTACGGAGAGCGGCTGGGAGATGCGACGGAATTGGGAGAACTTTATAAAATGTTGGGTGATATTTTCAAACAGCGTTTTAAAGGTTGGAATGCGTTTATTTTGACAGGAAATAAGGAGTTGGGGAAACAAGTTGGACTCAGGACATCAAAGCGGATTCCAGTTTACAATGGCTCAATTCCGTGTACTTTGCTCAAGTATGAATTGTATTGAATATCTTGAGTAAATATTCAACTACATCTGACAAGAGTGCGTATTGATTGAACAAGGTTAGGCAAAATGAAAATCTTTGAAGTAGACAGACATAAGCTCATTTTGGGAGATGCTTTAGAAGTCCTTTCTAGTGAAATTCAAGACAACTCAATTGATTTAATTTTTGCCGATCCTCCCTATAATATTGGCAAGGACTTCAATGGTTTCAAAGATAAGTGGGAATCTGAAAGCGATTATCTAGAATGGAGTTATACTTGGTTGAATTTATGTATTGACAAGCTCAAACATAACGGCAGCTTGTATCTGATGGCTTCAACTCAATGTATGCCTTACTTCGATCTATATTTGCGCGATCGTTTAACCATTCTTTCTCGCATAGTCTGGTATTATGACAGTTCGGGTGTCCAAGCAAAAAAATATTATGGTTCTCTGTACGAACCTATTTTATATTGTGTCAAAGACAAACGAAATTATACATTTAATTCCTCAGATATTCTGGTAGAAGCAAAAACTGGATCTGTCAGAAAATTAATTGATTACCGCAAGTCTACACCATCAGTATATAACTCTGAAAAAGTTCCAGGTAATGTATGGGAGTTTCCGAGAGTCAGATATCGTATGCCCCAATATGAAGATCATCCTACCCAAAAACCAACATCTTTGTTAGAACGAATTATCAAGGCAAGTAGTAATGAGGGAGATGTCGTATTAGACGTATTTTCTGGAACTTTTACCACATCATTTGTTGCCAAGCAGCTTAATAGAAAGTCGGTCGGAATAGAATTACAAGAAAAATATGTAAAAATAGGATTAAATAGATTACAGATTACTCCTGATGACAATCAAGAGGCTCAAATTTCCGAAGTCAATTCAGTTGCAATTTCACCAAAACAACTAACACTCAATTTACAATTTTGATAAAATGGAACACGAATTTACAAAAACAATTAAGAAGATTTTACAAGAAAACTTTCCTCAGTCGGGCGAGCAAATATTTGCTGGAAGCGAGCTAATTCAATATTTAAATATCAAAACTAAATCTGCAAATAAAGGCTCAAAATCAAGAGGGAGTTTTGCCAATTTATACGCTATATATGTTTTGGTTGAAGACTATTTTTTAAAAGATTTTCATCAAAGCGAGATGTATTCAGATTATAAAGGTGCAGTTTACACAAATATTTTCAAGAGACAACGCGAATTACCGTTTGGACAAAAGCTTCAGAATCATGCTTTAAACCACAGGCTTAATGAAGAATTTAAAAGATATTTTCCTACTTGTGACTTCATCCCAGTTTTGAGAAATCCCAAAACTAACAGGTATTGGTTTAACGAAAATTTATTAAAAGTTAAAATTCAGGAAAACGTACATAATATAGCCGAAACAGTAATTCAAATTATTGAAGCCTACGTTGAAGCTAAGAGAGATAGCTTTGAAAAATTTCTTCAACTTTGTAAAGAGGCTCAAGCATTGACAGAGAGTCAAGTAATAGAATTTATTAAACAAATACTCGCACCAACTGTAGATGCTAGAATCTTCGAGATCGTCAGCTATAGTATATTAAAATACTACTATAGTGACCAATCGATTTATTGGGGTTATGAGGTTGATCAACTCCAGCAAGAAAATTTAAAACTGTTTAAAACAGGTCGGACAAATGCAAATGATGGTGGAATTGATTTTGTAATGAAGCCTCTGGGACGGTTTTTTCAGGTGACAGAAACTGTAGATATGAATAAATATTTCCTAGACATTGATAAAATTGAAAAATATCCGATAACATTTGTCGTTAAATCTTCAGATTCTGATATTGAAATTAAATCTAAAATTGAAGCGCAAGCTCGAAAACAGTATTCAATAAATGCAATAGTTTCACGTTACATGGAATGTATAGAAGAAATAATTAATGTTGCTATTCTTATAGAAAGATTTGAAGAGGCTGTTGCCAAAGGATATTTAAATAATATGTTGAACGAAATTATTAAGCAGAGCAAATTAGAATTTAATTATGAAGATGAGCAAGAAAGTCTAGAAATTGAACTGTTAGACATTTCTATAGAAGATGGATGATTCAATTTAACCTGGTTAAATTTGTAGTAAGGACTCTGAGTCCTTACTACAAACGCAACTAATTACTGAGAAATTAATGCTCGATTACTGAAATAATACTGTCAGTCTGGCGAATAGCATTCCGCTTCCCATTCTCCTTTCCTTAATTAAATGTTTCACCTAGCCATCAACTTTGGCTGGAATGACTCCGCACCATTTTCCCACCAGAAAACTGATGCTTTCTGGCGTGGAGAAAGAGTTTTTGAAAGCAAGAGTAACTCATCTGGTGAAAAAGGAGCTTTCCAATGATCTGAAAACACTTTAATCGGTTGTCTGGAGTGATAATTAAAAAATATTGCGTCGCGGTGTGACTTGAGAGGCATCTTACCGCGATGAAAAACATGGTGAGAATCGAAGAAAACAACAGTACCTGCTAACCCTGTACATGAAACCCAATTTGATGGATCTAAATGTTCCGCTACTTCTACATCAGAAAATAAAAGTTTTCGTTTGAGAGGGCTTAACTGAGAATTGAAATGCTTGGGAATATATTCAAACGGCCCACTTTCAGGATTCACATCATTCAAGTAAACAGCTATTTTGAGAAGTCTATGATCTTCAGGGTCTTTATGCCACAATCTTGTATGTACCTGCTGTTCGTTCGCAAAATCTTTCTGAAAAAACAAACCCCGGTAAGCAACGGGAACCCCAAGATAATTTTCAGCAATGTCAAACAACCGCTCTTGAAGACCCCATAAAAAGATTTCTGAATTTTTGATAATTTCTGCTGAATTAACATGATAAACGTATTGATCTTCAAAAGCCGGAGATTTTGGATTATTAGGTAATATCGCCTTCGCTGCATCCAAAAGTTGTTCATTCATTGGCAATGACAAAGCTTGTAGAGAAGTAATAAAAGCCCCTTCCTTTCTAAGAGCCTCGACAATGGACTGATTCGTCGGATTCAGTGCAGGTAATTTTTTGATGTGTTGCAAAAGTCTCCACTTATAAGATAAGCTAGATTGAAGCAGAGAAGCTTCTCTTTTTATTTTCCTCAAACCTCTATTGAGCATACTAATTTCACTTTTTTAATTGCCGACCTGAACTATATTTATTTTATATCATTACTTATCTCAGGAGCAATATATCGATCGCAAAAATTTACAAAAAAAGTCATGCAAGCAAATAAGGTCGATCGCCAATTGATAGCAGAATCCTCTTGAATCCCAAAGTATAACTTATTAGATATATATATTTAGTATTTAATTTGTTGTAATAAGGACTTTAGTCCTTATTACAAACGAAAGTAATTAATGAGGATTAATGCTCGATTTTGAGCGAAATAATCTTATCGCCTTGGCGGATTGCATTCACGACAGACATATCATCTGTTTGGCCAAAAGTTGTGTGAACTCCATCTAAATGCGACTGGGGAGAATGGCAAATAAAGAATTGGCTGCCGCCCGTATCTTTACCTGCATGAGCCATCGATAAAGTTCCTGCCATATGTTTTTTGGAGTTGATTTCACACTTGATTTTGTAGCCGGGGCCGCCGGTTCCAGTACCTTTTGGACAGCCACCTTGAACCATAAAGTTAGGAATGACTCGGTGAAACGCTAATCCGTCGTAAAAACCTTTTTCTGCCAAGTCAACAAAATTCTTAACTGTGTTAGGCGCATCTGCATCAAACAATTCCAAATTGATTGTGCCTTTGTTCGTTTCCATAATCGCGCGGGTCATGATTTTTTCCTTACTTTCTAGAATGAGTGTGTTGTCTGCATATGAATTGCGGACTTCGCTTTTATAGCGACAGGTTTCAAGCTGTCGTTATATTTTGACCTTCAAAAGTGTAGCATACTCCGGTAACTCTCATAAGACTTATGCACGCTTTCTGAAGAAACCCGGTTTCTAGCTAGAAACCGGGTTTCTTACTATAAGTCCTATTTTAATTACTGGTGACTTTTTTGCGATCGGGTTCTTCCTGCATATCATTCATATTAAAAATGAAAGGAACCCGACTCGAACCGCTGCCCATAACCAGCACTTTTGGCATCTGAGCGCCGCCGCTTCTCCAAGCTTCAATCGCCTCTTTTTGCAGCACCAAATCGCCGCCCTGAGCCTTCAAAGTTTCCGCCAAAAGTCTTTGAGCTTCTGCCCTACCTTGAGCGCGGTTAATGTCAGCTTGAGCCTGTTGTTCTGCTTCCTGAGCAACATAAACAGCCCTTTGCGCCCGCTGTTCAGCAACCTGTTTCTCTTCAACTGCTTTGGCAAAATCTGTCGAGAATCGAATGTTGACAACGCTGGTATCAAGCACGATTACATCATATTTTGACAGTCGTTCCTTCAGTGCAGCATCAAAGTCTTTTTTCAGTTCGCTTCTTTGAGTAATAGATTGTTCGGCGGTTCTCAAAGCTGCTGCTGTTTTAAATGCTTCTTGCGTCTGCGGAGCAATAATCTTTGAAACTATATTCTCCAATGTTCCTTGAGTTCTTCTGACATCAACTATTCTCGTAGGATCGAGGCGAAAATTGATGGCAAAACTCGCATTTAAATCCTGAAGGTCTTTAGTTGCACTCTGGGCGGGAACTTCAAATTTTTGCACGGTTACATCGTATATATCTACCTTGGATATCAGCGGGGGTCTGAAGTGAAATCCTTCTAACAACGCTCCATCTGTGGCTTTTCCTAAAACGCTAACAACTCCTGCTTCACCTGGATTAATGACGACAAAAGAGTTAAAGCCTAGTAGTACCGCGACTACTAATAGAATCCCAGCAATTGCTGATGATATATTCTGGAAATTTTGAGATTTCAACTTACACGCTCCTTTGTGATAATTCAATTATAATGGTTAAATGGATTGGATCGCCTCTAAAATCTAAAATTTAAAATGGATGGGCTGATGGTAAAAATTGTGAAATATCCTAGAACTTATCACATCGAAGGTTCGCGTTTCCAGCCGGGAGATGAAGACCTCGACAGCGTACCATTTAGCGCTCTGTACGATCGCCCTACAACGATCGAAGAAAAGGTAGACGGCGCAAATACAGGCATCAGATTCGCCCCAGACGGGCAAATGCTGCTGCAAAGCCGCGGTCACTTTCTCACTGGCGGGCCGAGAGAAAAACATTTTAACTTATTCAAACAGTGGGCTTTCAGTCTCAGCGGCGTGCTGGGAGAAGTGTTGGGAAATCGTTATATTTTGTACGGCGAATGGCTGTATGCTAAACACACTGTTTTTTACGACTTTCTGCCGCACTACTTTATGGAATACGACGTGCTGGACTTAGAAACCAGTCAATTTTTGAGCACAGAAGCTCGAAAACAATTGTTATCTGCATTGCCGTTAGTGTCAGCTCCAGTGCTGTTTTCTGGAGTTCTGAAATCGCCCAAGCAAATGATGCAGTTGATGGGAAATTCCCATTTTATTGGGCACGGACATTTGGAGCGGTTGCGCTCCTGCTGTCGGGAAATGGGATTAGATGAAGAGCGGTGTTTGAAAGAAACTGACAATAGTGAAATTATGGAAGGTTTGTATATTAAAATAGAAGAAGACGGAATTGTCAAGGCGCGTTACAAGTACGTGCGCGCCAGCTTTTTAACAGCGATTAAAAATGCTGAAGGACATTGGCTGAATCGTCCGATTGTACCGAATATTTTGCGTCCAGGTGCAGATTTATTTAATTTTAGTTAAAAACTCTTAAGAGTCGGCGGTTGAAACCGCTTCTACACAAACAATGTCCGCCTCCGCGGACTAAGAAATTACGTTATTAACAAACAGGTGAAACCGTGACTACTCTATTATTACCCTCCGCAACTTGGACTTTTCCCTTTTGTCCCGAACCGCCCGATTGCTCGATCGACTGGGACAGCATTCAAACACATTTCGACTGGATTGACAACCTCAAAGGATGCCAGCAAGACCCAATTTACCACGCCGAAGGAGATGTTTTAATTCATACCAAAATGGTCTGCGAAGCCTTAATATCTTCCCCAAATTGGCGTCAATTACCCCAACAAGAACGTTCGATGCTTTTTGCTGCCGCCTTGCTGCACGATGTGGCAAAACCGGCATTTACAAAAATCGAAGCAGATGGCAGAATTAGTTCCAAGGGTCACGCCCGTCAAGGTGCGAGGATGGTCAGACAAATCTTATCTCAATTTGACCCGCCGGTGCAGTTTAGCATTCGGGAAACTGTTTGTGCGATCGTCCAATTCGGCAGTTTACCCATCTGGCTGCTAGACAAACCCAACCCGCAGCAGTCGGTAATTAAAGTCAGTCAAGTTGTCCGCTGCGATTTCCTGGCACTTTTAGCAGAAGCAGACGTGCGCGGCCGCCACTGCGCCGACAAACAAGAACTGCTCGATAAAATAGAACTATTTCGGGAGTTTTGTCAAGAAAATAATTGTTTGAATTCTCCCCGACAATTCCCCTCAGTACACAGCCGATTTATCTACTTCCGCAAAGACAACGGCAATCCCGATTACGAAGCATTTGACGATACCAGATGCGAAGTAATTTTGATGTCGGGATTGCCTGGAAGCGGTAAAGATTATTGGATCAAAGAAAATCTGCCAGAATTGCCGATAATTTCGCTGGACGCGCTGCGAAAAGAGATGAACGTTCCTCCCGATGAAACTCCTGGCAATGTAATAATGGAAGCCAAAAATAGAGCGCGGGAATATATGAGATTGGGGCGTTCTTTTATCTGGAATGCTACCAATACAACTAAACAAATGCGCCAGCAATTAATTAATTTCTTTGCTGGTTATCAAGCGCGAATTCGGATTGTTTATCTGGAAGTTCCTTTGGAGGAAGTATTGCGGCGGAATCGATCGCGCCCCACAGCAGTACCGGAAACAGTCATTCGCAAATTAGCTGCGCGGCTCGACATTCCAGACATCACAGAAGCGCATCAAGTCGATCGAATAGTTAACAATTAGTCTGCAACGATCGAGATGCCAGACCTCTCAAAAAAGTCGGGCATCTAGGTATAACAACCGGTATAGCAACCGCCAAGATGGTTATGATGACACTTTCTGGCGACGCTCCGCGAGCGTGACCGTATTAGCTTGGCGACTCCTATATCAGGTTGGAAGTTTCCCTGAAATTAATTAGTTTTATAATTTTTCTCAGTCCAGCAGCGCGGCAAAACTTCACCGGAGGGAAAAACCAATTTACCCTTCTGAAACTTCGCCGGTTCTTGCTCTTCTTCACCTGCTTGATTTCGTCCCAATACCTCATTTAGAGCAGGGCTAATTAAACCATCTACATCGAGGATTTCTATCAAGTCGCCTGATTCTTTTTCTTGTAAAAGCATAGTTTCTCCTGATCAGTTGAATGTAAGTTAGGGCTTGAGTACAAGTTTGTTCAATATTTAAATTTTACATACATAAAATTTTAGATGTATCTATCCAAAGTTATGATTTAAAAATTTATCTAATCTATCTTTTGGAAGTTATCAGGGTGCATCTCAACGAGTGCAAGGGCGAAGCATTCCGGCAAAGGATTTATTAGTGAGAATCAGAGATTTACTGCCGGAATGCTTCGCCCCTACAAATATATTTACAAAAATGAGATGCACCCAGTTATCAACACTAAAATGATCTCATTTTACGAAGCTCGAATTTGTACCAAGTAAGTCAATTTAATTCAAAGTAAAGTTTTATATAGTTCTAAATACCAGACTTTTTTAATGGCTGTCGCGATATTACAAAAATAATTAATAAAAAACAACCAATCGTGCGTGTTTTTTCCCGATCGCGAGTTAACCGAAATCACAGGGGATTTAAGCCCCCACCTTAAGGTGGATTGTTTTTAGGCTGGGGCTTAAATCCCCAGCCTAAAAACTTCACTGTCAACTGTCAACTGTTAACGAAAGCAGCTTGCGTACAAGCGCCCGGATCGGCGACGCGGAGAAAAAAAATGTGGTATCTCATAAACTTGGGATAAATGCCGAGCTTGCGGTAAAGTTATTAAAGATTGAAGTTTATCGATCGCCTTTTATGCCTTACACTGCAACTACCCCAACAGACCCCAATCAAGCCAATATCCACAATGCCGACCATCGCCTCCTAGAATTCACCAAGCTGACACCAATGATGCAGCGGTATGTTGAGGTGAAAGAACAGTATCCTCACGCACTTTTATTTTTTCGAGTCGGAGATTTCTTTGAGTGTTTTTTCCAAGATGCCGTGACGATTTCGCGGGAATTAGAACTTGTTTGTACGAGCAAAGAAAGCGGTAAAGAAATCGGTAGAGTGCCGATGACAGGAGTGCCACACCACGCCCTCGATCGCTACAGTTCTCAGTTAGTAGAAAAAGGCTATGCTGTAGTAATTTGCGACCAAGTTGAAGATGCTTCGATCGCCGCCCGTGAAGGTCGCCAAGTCAAGCGCGAAATTACCCACATTCTCACTCCCGGAACCTTGACAGATGACGGAATGCTCAAGCCCAGACAAAATAACTTTTTAGCAGCAATTGTCATCGCTGGGGAACATTGGGGATTGGCTTATACAGATATTTCTACTGGAGAATTCGTCACTACTCAAGCCGACAGTTTAGAACAATTAACCTTAGAATTGCTGCGCTTGCAGCCTTCGGAAGTCTTGGTACCGACTAATGCGCCGGACTTGGCGAGTATGTTGAGGCCTGGAGAGAAATCCAAGCATTTACCCGATTGTTTGCCGAATTCGTTTTGCTATTCTTTGCGATCGCAAATTCCGTTTACTTTGTCCGAAGCAAAACAGAGAATCCTGCAAAAATTCAAAGTGCGATCGCTCGAAGGGATGGGATGCGGACACCTTTCCCTCGCAGTGCGCGCCGCCGGCGGTTTGCTGCAATATCTCGAAGAAACTCAAAAGGAAAAAGCAGTTTCTTTGCAAAGATTGCACACTTACACTCTCACCGATTTTCTGATACTCGACTACCAAACCCGCCGCAATCTTGAAATTACTCAAACAGTGAGAGATGGGATTTTTCACGGTTCGCTGCTGTGGGCTATAGACAAAACCAGCACCGCAATGGGAGGCCGCGCTTTGCGCCGTTGGGTGCTGCAACCTTTGCTCAACATTAAAGGCATTTGCGCCCGACATGACACGATTCAAGAATTAGTAGAAGAGCACTCTCTGCGCCAAGATTTGCAGCAGTTACTGCGCCAAATTTACGACATCGAAAGACTGACAGGCCGCGCTGGTTCTGGCACAGCTAGCGCTCGGGATTTAGTCGCTTTAGCTGATTCTCTCTCGAAACTGCCGGAATTAGCTGTTGTGGCTGCTCAAGGGCGATCGCCCTATTTGAAAGCACTGCAAAATGTACCGCCACTTCTCGAAGAATTAGCAACTAAAATTCACCTTCATTTAGTAGACGAACCGCCGATTCATTTAAAAGAAGGAGGTTTAATTCGATCGGGCATTAATCCCATGCTAGATGAAATGCGCCAAACTGCATCCACCGACTTGGCATGGATGACTGATCTGGAGGAAAATGAAAGAAAGCGCACCGGAATTTCTAATTTAAAAGTCGGCTATAATAAAGCTTTCGGCTATTACATCAGCATTACAAAATCGAAAGTAGACCAAGTACCAAATGACTACACCCGCAAGCAAACTCTTACGAATGAAGAACGCTACAGCACTGAAGAATTAAAAGAAAGAGAAGTGCGAATTCTGACGGCGCGGGAAGATTTAAATCAGTTGGAATACGATATTTTTGCGAAAGTGCGATCGGAGGTAGGAGAAGACGCGGAAATTATTCGCAACGTTTCCCGTGCGGTGGCGGCGGCCGATGTTTTGTGCGGTTTGGCGGAAGTAGCGGTTTATCAAGATTACTGCCGCCCGACTATGGTTGAAAGTCGGGAAATTAAAATTATTGAAGGTTGTCATCCGGTGGTAGCAAAGTCTTTACCGCCAGGATTTTTTGTCCCGAATTCGGCTTTTCTGGGTCGGGAAGCATCGCTAAATCGCCCAGATTTAATCATTTTAACCGGGCCGAATGCTAGCGGGAAAAGTTGTTATTTGCGGCAGGTGGGTTTGATTCAGTTAATGGCGCAGATGGGGAGTTTTGTGCCGGCAAAAGCTGCGACTTTGGGAATTTGCGATCGTATTTTTACCCGCGTCGGCGCGGTGGATGATTTGGCAACAGGTCAGTCTACGTTTATGGTAGAAATGAATGAAACTGCAAATATTCTGAATCACGCGACTGCGCAATCATTGGTTTTGTTAGATGAAATTGGCAGGGGAACTGCGACGTTTGACGGACTTTCGATTGCTTGGTCTGTGGCGGAATATTTAGCAAATGAGATTCGGGCGCGGACGATTTTTGCAACTCACTATCACGAATTAAATGAGTTAGCTTCTATTTTGGATAATGTGGCAAATTATCAGGTGACGGTGAAGGAATTGCCGGATCAAATTGTATTTTTGCACCAAGTTCAGCCCGGTGGTGCTGACAAGTCTTACGGAATTGAAGCGGGGAGGTTGGCTGGTTTACCGCCCTCGGTGATTGAGAGGGCGAGACAGGTGATGAAGCAGATTGAGAAACATAGCAAAATTGCGATCGGGCTGCGGAAGGGTATTAAGAAAGAGGGTAAACAAGAGTCGGAGGGTCAACAGTTAGATATCTTTGACGATTAAAATTGTCAGCAAAAAAGGTTCGTAGTAAGGACTTTAGTCCTTCAAAACTCAGATCGAAGGACTAAAGTCCTCACTACAAACCTGACTGCGAACCTGTTATTTAAAACAGCAAAAAAGGTTCGTAGTAAGGACTTTAGTCCTTCAAAACTCAGATGGAAGGACTAAAGTCCTCACTACAAACCTGACTGCGAACCTGTTATTTAAAACTTAGATGGAAGGACTAAAGTCCTCACTACAAACCTGTAATTTGAATTTACTTGCCATTTTGCAACTTTCTTACTTCTTTGTGCACGCTCATTCCAATTTCCAGCGCCTCATTTAGCAACCGCCCGTATTCAGTCGCCCGATCGCTCACATTCACCGCCATCAATGCAGCCAGATTACTTTCAATATTAGCAAATAACTCGTAACGGCGATCGATAAAATCTTTATTTTCTCTCATAATTCTTTCTGTCCGCAAAGCACAAACCAAACTTTCCCTAGTAATCTGTAACGCTTCAATAGCATCTGCTCGATTAATTAAATTAACTTGTAGATTGCCAGCAGCCGTTAGGCGATCGATAATATCTAAAGCCTTAATTACTTCCTGATACTTCTCAACTTCATCGAGCAGACCCGCCAGAGTTTGCAGAGGCTTTGCCTTCACCCATTTATAGACATTCCAAGCAACAGCAATCGCCAGTGACAAACCTAAAGTTATTTGCAAAACCCGGACAAATATTTCAGTATCACTCAAGCCAACTCTATGTTGATTAGCCAGTAAAGCAATAGGAAGCGAAACAACTAATGTCACGCAAAATATCAGCAATTCATTCAACAAAAGAGCAAACAGCTTTTTGGCATCCCGGAGTGCAGCAGGTCGGTAAAAATCTGCTACAAAACCGTCACTTAAAGCTATTCCGCTCAAATCTTCCAACTCCTTCTCAGAAATTCTCAACTCATCCAAATCCGCTTGTATCACTATTTGAAATCTCCTTAACTTGGCATTAATTAAAATCCTCCCAGAGACCTAATTGAATCCCACAGACTCATATAAAAGTTGCTGTCTCGATTTCGGAACAATTGAAAAGCTTGTCCTGGTGCGCCAAAAAACGGTCTCAGCGTTCATCCTAACTGACTACCAACAAACGCATAAAGTCCCAACCAGAAGCGCAAAATATTTAGTCTGATGTCTTTGCCTTCGGCATCTTGTTCGGACAGAAAGTGCATTCCTTGATATATGAAACTTACTCCCAAAAATCCTGTGATTCCCATAATGGCAACATTCAGCAGTAGAAAAAAATTGTAATTGGTACTACTTATGAGAAAAAACAGACTGATAGGCGCAAATCCAAGTAGCAAAACGCTAATCATTGCCATCGATGTCATCAACAATGTCAAATACTGTTCAAAAGTTCGTTTTGAACCAAACATCACATTAAAAAAGTACAGTGTGGGAAAGCAAATAATCAGCGTCAGCAAGTAAAGTGCTGGCAGCTTTATTGCTGAAATCAGACATTGCATCCACGTACTGGATGCGCCTAATATCGCTCCGTAAATGGCAAAAAATATGGTACTAGAAATTAACAAACCGAAAATTTTAGATTTGAGCTTAACACCGTCGCGAATTTATTCGAGAAACTGTTGCCGTTCCCGCAGCAAATTCATTACTACTGCAAAATATTTCACGGGATCTCCTTTTGAGTAATGCGACTCCGAGTCAGTCATAACTCAAGCTGAGTGCGATCGACAATCTTGGCAAATCAGGGCACTCTATGTTAAATAAACGATGATTG
>PVWI01000015.1 GCA_003003725.1 filamentous cyanobacterium Phorm 6
AGGCATGGCTGCTACTGGATAATGCTTTTACGGTCACGCTACCACAAGACCGTAAAAGATGTCAAATGGGTTCTATAGAAAGAGTGACAATCCCAGACAAATAATTCTATACTTCATGAGCTATGCTTGTCTCCAGTATATTGATGTTTTATTTCTTGGTTGGATCGTCACTAACTTGAACGATTAACTTGCCAAAATTTTCTCCTTGCAGTAAACCAATAAAGGCGTGGGGTGCATTTTCCAGCCCTTTTACAATGTCTTCTCTGTACTTCAGTTTTCCTGCCTGCAACCACTGAGACATATCATTGATAAACTCTTCGTGACGCTGCTGGTAATCGCCAACCAGAAACCCTTTGATCAGCGCACGTTTAACCAATAGCGGCATCAGATTAGGGCCGGGAGGTGGAGTTTCGGCATTGTATTGGGAGATTAAACCTACTAAAGGAATTCTGGCTCCCAGATTAATCTGTTGCAAAACTGCTTCTAAAATTGGGCCAGCCGTATGATCGACGTAGATATCAATTCCATTTGGGCACGCAGCTTTTAATGCTGAATTTAGGTCTTGAGTTTTGCGGTTAATGCAGGCATCAAATCCTAATTGATTCACAACGTAATCGCATTTTTCATCACTGCCAACAATGCCTACTGCCCGACAATCCTTGATTTTGGCAATTTGACCGACAACTGCACCAACGGCACCAGAAGCAGCAGAAACCACGATTGTTTCGCCGGCTTTGGGTTTGCCAATATCTAGCAGTGCAAAATAGGCTGTCATTCCAGGCATTCCGGTAATGCCTAATGCGTAAGAGATTGGTACTTGATTGGGGTCGAGTTTTGTCAAGGTTTCGGCTTGGGCGATCGCATAATCTTGCCAACCGCCATATCCCAGCACGAAGTCTCCTGCTGAAAATTGGGGGTTGTTTGATTTCACTACTTGGCTGACAGTGCTCCCCACCATGACTTCGCCTAACTTTGCCGGAGTTGTGTAGGAGGCGCGATCGCTCATTCGCCCTCGCATATACGGATCGAGGGATAGGTAAATGGTGCTGCTGAGTATTTCTCCCTTTCCCGGTTCTGGAATTGCTGTTTCGACAACGGCAAAATTACTCTCTTTTGGTTCTCCCGTCGGATAACTTTTGAGCAGGATTTGTTGGTTCATTGATTTAGGCATAAATGACTCCTTTATTGATAGATTGCTTTATCGATCGAGCCGTGGAAGAATTCGCCCTCGGATTCAAATCGTTCACTGCCGAAGAACCATCCCCCCCGGAGTTGCGTCGGGATCGTATAGCCCTCAAAGGTGCCGATCTTCTCTACGATTCCACCAAAGTCGTTATATTGAAACGCGCCAGCGTCCGGATTGCCCCAGCGATCGACTTTGATCTGCTCCAAGACTCCCTGATTGGAAACCGTCAGGATAATCTTGGCCGGTTCTCCGAGTGCTGTGAAGGTTGCCTGAACTTGGGAAGCGCTCAACTCCGTCCAGATGATGTCAGGGTTGCAGAGGACAGATGGCAACCAGATGGACTCTGAGTGAACTCGTCCCACACACGATCGAGTGATATCCTCTCCGCTTCTTTGCATGGCATTCCACTTCGCTTCACCGACACCATCCACGATGCGATCGTCTCCCAAAATTGGTAAGCCATTCATCAAAGTAGTCACCTGCCAAATCATGCCTCGATCCCAGCAAATCACTTCTTCCGCTTTAAATGAATGCCAATGTTTTCCGAGTTTGATTTCGCCGTGCATCCACAGTCGAACGGCGGATGCGAGGGGTGTGCCGGGGGTGATCGCATTCTCCAAATAGCGGCGGGCTAGATTGGGAAGATTGATGAATGATTCAGGATTGAAGGGGCGATCGCTCTTCGGTGCTGATTCCCACAAATCGTCTAGAGAAATTTCTGGGATTTTAGTCATGTTTTAAAAGGTGGAAAGGGCAAGATACAGCACTTTGCGCTGAAGGTTTGGTTAAAAATACGATGTATGTTACTCATTAAAAGCTTTTGGTTAAAAGAACTACCACAGAGGAAGCGTTCACAACTACGGCATTTTTTTTATTGATGCGCTTCTCTGCGCGTTAGGATATTATCTACAATAGCGATCGCATCATATATATATATGTATCCGTAGGCGGATATTCTCATTGCCCGTCAACTCAACAATCTAATCACAAGAAACAGAAGCGCAACTATCAGCAAGCCACCATAGAGCGTGAAAATGCGATCGGCGAACCACTTTGGCAAGCAGGAAATGTCGATGCAGGAGCAATGGGAATTCAAGTCGTAAGATCGATCTCCTGTAGGTTGGATTGACCCAAGAAATCAAACCCTTTCTTGTTGGCTACCCCGACTTTACTTTAGCGAGCGCGAGCGAAAATAAAGAAGACCTAATTTTCCTCAAATAGCTAATTGAGGCGGGGAAAATGAAAGTGGTTATAGATAGGCATTATCCATTGGAACAAACTGCTAGAGTATGCCTCCGTTCCGAGTGAACGCGGTTGTTAGCGCTTAAGTGAGCTTTCGAGGGATTGCTCTTGCCTGTAGAATGGCACTTGGATCATCTGTCACAACTTTATTGTCAAATTCACCAACATCTACTTCTAGAAAATCACACCATTGACTGCCTAATTTATTTACAAAGTCTACCAACGAACTAGGTGCTCTCTCACTGTAAACAGGTATCCAAAGGAGATTTGCATAATCATTGCCTGGAATATCAACATAGTGATTGAGTGTTAAGTATACAAAGGCATCAATAGATGAGTAAGAATGAGTGAGAACTTCACATATTATACTTGTAATAAATCGAGGCTCAAGGGAAATAAAATCATCGTTTACTAGCAGAATAATTCCATGATTATTTGCAAAGTTTAATTCTTTTTTGGTTTCTTTAATTTGTTGATTAGCTTTTTTTAAGATTCGGCAAAGCGCAGGTCTGAACAAACGCAATAAGTCTTTTGAATACTCCTCTGGACATTCTGCACTGCGAAAGATTGCACCAAAAGTCATCCGACCATCTGAAATATACTTCTCCAAAAGCTTAATGTGCTTATCTCGAAATGAGTCCGTTGTCCCAAAGTCAGTCTGCAATGTTTTTAGTTCAGCAATCACACTTTCATTGCGAAACAGATAATCTGCATTTTGGAATGAGGGATCTCCTGGAAGAATATCTGAAATCTTTTGCCCTCCAATATTTTGGACAAAACGATCAAAGGTTGTCTCAGTTGGCAATGCTGGCTTTTGAAGCCAATCAGGTAAATTCATTAGATTTTTAAGTGAGAGCTAACTTATAATTATGCGGCAACTGCGGTTCAATTCTTGTTTTAATGGAACATTACCGCAGCTTTTATTACAGGGTCAATGCGATCGCCTCAACAATAGAAAGTGTGATGATGTCAAAGGCATCACAGACTTTCCAGCATTATTAACAATCGTTTCGGGCTGAACGCTTCACCTCAGTTTATGAAAGGATTTCCACTTAATTCAGCAGCTCGTATGCCCCGCCACGTTCTAATGCACGGCGGTATGCGGGACGCCCGTGAATGCGATCGAGAAAGCCCATCAGTTTCGGTCGGCTGCTGTCCAACCCTACCTGTGCAGCCGCCGCCTCCAATGGAAAGCTCATCTGAATATCGGCTGCGGTGAACTCACTACCAACAAACCATAAGCTTTTCTCAAGTTCTACTTCTACATAACCCAGATGCAGGGCGATTTGAGGATCAATGAACGATTTATTGACGCGAGCCACAATTGCCCGCGCGATGGGTCGAGCGAAAAACGGCATCGGACTTGTTTCGACTTGGTTAAAGACTAGCTTCAACACTAGCGGGGGCATCGCAGAGCCTTCAGCATAATGCAGCCAGTAGATGTATCGCAACCGTTCCGGCGTGCCCAGCTCTGGAGCGAGTCGTCCGCCACCGTAACGGTCAACTAAGTATTCGACGATCGCACCGGATTCAGCCAGAGTCAGCGCACCATCGGTAATCACCGGAGACTTACCCAGTGGATGCACTGCACGCAGCGACGCGGGAGCGAGCATTGTTTTCGGATCGCGCTCGTAGCGCTTGACTTCATACTCTACGTCGAGTTCCTCTAGCAGCCAGAGCACTCGCTGGGAGCGAGAGTTGTTCAAATGGTGGACAGTAATCATGTTTTTCTTCTCAGCTTACAAGACTTTGATGCGTTGAATTGTGAATGCTCAAGAGTGGATGTGTTGATAAAAAACTCGTTTAACAGTTTCTGCACAGAGGATGTAAAGTCCGACAATTGCCGCCAGCACCAACAGGAATTCGAGCGGCAAAGATTGGAATCCCAGTAAACTTGCAAGCGGAGTATAGGGAAGAAATAGTGCGATCATGACGATCGCGATCGTTGACATCAACAAATACTTTCCCGGCTTGCTTGTGAGAATCGATTGTCGCGTCCGAATCACCAGCACAATCATGGATGCAGAAATCACCGATTCCATAGATTAAAAAACTGATCGTTGCAGTCCACTGAATCCACATCTGACTCACCTGTATTTTTAACAGTTGACAGTTGACAGTTGAGAGTTGACAGCGAAGTTTTTAGGCTGGGGCTTAAATCCCCTACCTAAAAACAATCCACCTAAAGGTGGGGGCTTAAATCCCCTGTGCTTTGATGCTTGTGAAAATAGCTGTATAGATCAACTGGGTATTGTTTGGTTTCTACCGCCTCTGCCAGTGAATTTAGCAGTCGATTTCGCCGGCTCAAGCTGTTTTGATAGAATTTGTTTGGCTCGATCTCCGTGGCATTAAAAGCCGATAAGCGAGCAGTTTCACGCAGTCATTCACGATAAACCACGCCAGCGCATAGCCCCAAACGAACAGTGCCCAACCCCAGCCAAGGGGTGTCATAAATAGCCCATAAACTGCGATTACCGTCGCCACAGCTTGCGTCCCGAATACTGCCATCAATAAAATGCGTGCGGGACGAATTGACCAAAATGGGCCGCGTGTGCGCGTCAGGAAGATCGTCAGATGTCCCGCTACAGATAGCTTCAAATACATCAAGGTTTGAATGTGATCGCGATCGAGATGAAAGATGCGCTCCCCAATATAAAACAAGCCGAACGCGGCGACGACCCCGATCGCACCCAGAACTGTAGAAATCGCTAACACTAGGCGCATATCCCAAGCTTCAGGCTGATTGCGGTATTGCACATTATCATAGGCGATCGACAAAATAGCACCATCATTAAGCAATGCCAGGATCACAATCATCACTGCGGTGACTGGGTAAAAGTTAAACACCAAAATCGCCAACGTCATCAGCAACAAGACGCGCAGTGTCTCAGCGATGCGATAGATGGCGTAGCTGTTCATCCGTTGGAAAATGCGGCGACTCTCCTTGATCGCATCAATAATCACGGACAGTCCGGGCGTTGTCAGCACGATCGAAGCCGCAGCCCGCGCCGCATCTGTTGCACCCGAAACAGCGATGCCGCAATCAGCCTTCTTCAATGCAGGGGCATCATTGACTCCATCGCCCGTCATTCCCACAATGTGATTCTGTTTTTGCAGCACATCGACAATGTGGAACTTATGTTCGGGGAACACTTGAGCGAAACCATCCGCATTTTCGATCAACTGTGTGACTGTCGCAGTTTCTTGCTGCTTTGAATCGCCTAGCCCACTTGCATCGAGAATGTTTGTGCCAAGTCCCAACTTCTTAGCGGTTTCTTGCGCGATCGCAATGGCATCGCCTGTCACCATCTTGATTTTGATGCCCATCTTGACTGCGCTGGCGATCGTTGATTCAGCATCATCCCAAGGCGGATCAAACAGCGGTAACACACCCATAAATTGCCATTGATCATCTTTCTCCGATCGCGCCACACCCAATGAGCGAAAGCCGCGTTTTGCAAAGTCGTTGACCGCCTTATCAACATCAGGCTTCACCTGGTCAGCATTCTTTGACAAGGCTAGAATCACCTGTGGCGCGCCTTTCGTCACTTTGAACGTTTTGCCATCCGCGTCCTTCACCGTTGCCTCAGTGCGCTTGTGAACCGGGTCAAAGGGGGTGAAGTGAACAGTCTTGTAAGTCTTTAATGAATCCTGATCTTTGAGTCCGTCTAGAACAGCGAGATCGATCGTGTCGTCATTGTCTGCACTTGATGCCAGTGCGCCATTAAAAATCACTTGATCAGCGGGAATATTGTTGACACTGAATGGATCGCCCAAAGTCAGCTTGTTCTGGGTCAGAGTGCCAGTTTTATCCGCGCATAACACGTCCACACCAGCCAATTCCTCGATCGCCACCAACCGACTAACGATCGCTTTTTTCTGAGAAAGTTTCCGTGCACCAACTGCCATCGTCACCGATAACACCGTTGGCATCGCCACAGGAATCGAGGCAACAGTCAGCACCAAAGCAAACTGTAACGTTTCGAGGATAGGGTCATGACGGAACAGCGCAACAGTAATAATCAAGGTCACCAATACAAGCGCGAGGAGGATTAGATAGTTGCCAATCTTGAGCACTGCCTTTTGAAAATGGCTGTCCGTGTGAGCTTCCTGCACCAGTTGTGCCGTCTTGCCGAAATAGGTTTTGGCGCCTGTGGCATAAACCAGCGCGTTACTCTCACCCCGACGCACGATCGAGCCAGAGAATACCGCGTCGCCAGAGTTGCGTGTAGCGGGTAGGGATTCACCCGTCAGTGTGGATTGGTCGATCGACATTGAATCGCCATCTAACAAGCGGGCATCGGCTGGCACAATGTTGCCCAAGCGCAGCCGAATCACATCGCCCGGAACCAGTTCACGCGCTGGTATAGTCGCCCATTGCCCATCACGTTTCACCTGAGTCTGAGTTGCAAGTTTAGCCTTCAAAGCCTCGATCGCATTGCCTGCTTGACGCTCCTCCCAAAAGCCGACTACCGCATTAGCCAACAGTAAAACGAGAATGATAAAGAAATCTGCCCAGTGTTGCACCACGCCTGACAAAATCACGGCGACTTCGATCATCCACGGAATCGGACCCCAGAAATAGCTGAGAAATTTTAGGAGTGGGTTAGTCTTCTTTTCCTCAATCTCGTTCGGTCCATTTTCAGTCAGGCGCTTTTTTGCTTCTGCTTGCCGGAGACCATCGGGTGACGACTCTAATCTTTTCTGCACTTCTGGTAGCGGCAGAGTTTTCAAATCATCCTTGGCATCGGGCTGCGCTTTGGGATCTTTGGGCGCTTTAAGAGCTTTGGTACTGGGTTTCATCATGGATCTTCCTTTTGTTTTTACTACCGTCAGCTTTATTGAAAGGATTGCCGTCTTCAGCTCTCGCTCTCAAGCATTACCTTCGCTTGCAAAAGTTCCAGGTGTTGTGCCTCACTGACCTTGGGATAGTGAAGATTGAGTTCCTTTAATTGGGCATAAATAATGCCTGCTACAGCAAGGCGCGTAAACCATTTATGATCGGCTGAGATGATGTGCCAAGGTGCCCATTCTGTGCTGGTGTGATTGAACATATCTTCGTAAACAGTCATGTAGTCATCCCAAAAGGTGCGCTCCTTCGCATCATTGGTGGAGAATTTCCAGTTTTTCTCAGGTCGATAGATTCGTTCTAGAAAGCGTTCTTTCTGTTCTTCTTTAGAGACATTCAAGAAAAATTTGAGGATAATAGTCCCGTTGCTGACCAGATATTTCTCGAACTTGTTGATTTCCTCAAAGCGATCTTTCCAAATGTGTTTGTCTATTAAACTAGGTGGAAGTTGTCGCTGAGCTAGAATTTCTGGATGGACTCGCGTTATTAATATCTCCTCGTAGTAAGAGCGGTTAAAAATGCCAATTTTTCCCCGTTCTGGTAGGGCTTTAGAACATCGCCACAAATAGTCATGATCCAACTCTTCTGTAGACGGAGCTTTAAAGCTATGCACTTGGCACCCCTGGGGATTGATACCAGACATGACGTGCTTGATAGTGCTATCTTTACCCGCCGCGTCCATCGCTTGAAAAATAATCAGCAACGAGTAAGTATTTTGGGCATAAAGCATATCTTGGTAATGTTTTAAAGCCTCAATCACTTCCTGCAAGTCACTTTTAGAGTCCGACTTCTTCAGATAATGGGCTTTATAACCTGGGTCGTAGTCTTTAGCCAGGGAAATTTTCTGCCCTGGCGGCACAATCAAGGGACGCATAAATTCGGCATGACTTTTGGTGTCAAATAGATTTAACGATGAATCTTTCTGGTTATGGTGTTTGGTCATTTTTGGTATTCATGGCTATAATCCTGTGTAGTGTTGATGGTGCTGGGCTACTAACGGGAAGTGAGTTTTTTGACACTCCCCAACTATCGAGGTATGGGGATTTTTAATTCAGCGACTGACCTTTAAATGTTGCGTCCTTACGGCAATATTTAAATTTCTTATCCGTAAAAAATTACCAATTAACGAGTCTGATTCGCAGCCATCCCAGAGGGTCTATCTCCACTCATGGTACTAGGATGTTGATAAGAAGAGTTCGGGATAGCCCTACCCTACTTAACAAAAAGAAAATTATTTTGTTTACTAGATTTGGAACTGTTTTGTTTAGTCCCTGACTGTTTATAGAGTTCTCGCCGCTCTGCGTCCCCGGTTTATGCCTAAAAGTGTGTATTAGTCTCTGTTTTACTTCGGGCAAAATAGTTTACCCTCGACTATTCTAGTCTACCACAAAAACCAGCAATTACTGGATCTTTGGGAATAGATTTAAGAAATTAAAGCCGTTCTAGAAGGACGAGATTTTAAACCCAAATTTGTGATAAATCTCCTAGTTGAAGAGTTTCGATAATTCAAACCTGTTGATAACTAGAACTTGCTGACGATATGTCAATACGGTTTACTTAAGACGATCTCCCTGGCACACCCCTTAAAAAGGGGGGGACAAGAATGCCCTCAAAGTCCCCCTTCTTAAGGGGGATTTAGGGGGATCTCCAGGGCATAAATATGTTAAGTGAACCGTATTGGACGATATGTTACATTTTGTGTTGTTAACACTCAACTTGAATCAACGCGGATCGTGAAATAGCCTGATGGAATCGAAGCTCGATCGCGATCGAGCTCCGATTCCAGATTCACAGCAACTTCAGAGATTGCTGGACTCTATTGAGCAATCACGCCAGTTTCGGCGAAAGGCACCGCCATAACTGAGTTTTGCCCCAGGGTAAATAAAACACAAAGACAAGGGTAAAAATCCCCAAAATATTGTCTGAATTGATTTCTTGCAGCTTATTAAAAACATTCTCGCTCCCCCATCTTTAAGAACTTGATGAGCGTTCATTTCGCTTCGTCAACCATTTCTTGTGGTGTTTTGTCATACTTTTAACGCTCTATGGTCTAATTTGGTTTGCAGTTCGCTCAGGTGAACCCCGATCAGATTAGGTAGAACGAGATTGGCAGCGCCAACACGACTGGGAGAACCGATGCCGATCGACCCCATACCAGCAGCGATCGCGGCGGCAACACCAACCGGGGCATCTTCCACCACCACACAGTGAGCTGGAGCAAGTCCTAACTGAGTTGCGGCGTACAGAAAAATGTCAGGGGCTGGCTTAGGACGATCGACGCTGTAGCCATCTGCGATCGCATCGACGTGCTCGGCAATCCCCAACTTTTCAATTACAGCTTTTGCATTCTTGCTGGCAGATCCGATCGCAATTTTCATACCCGCTTGCCTCAGTTCGTCCAAAAGTGCGATCGCTCCTGGCAAAAGATTCTTCGGTGTGATCGTTTGAATCGATGCCACATAGTAGCGATTTTTGCGCTCCATCATTTCCTGGATCTGTGCCTCTGAGTACGGGCGATCGCCTATAATCAGCATCAAAGATTTGCGTCGAGCGACACCTCGCAGTGCCTCATTTGCCTTTCGGTTAAAGGGCAGATGCTCTTCGTCAGCCAGTTTCTGCCAAGCACGGTAATGAAATTCAGCCGTATCTGTGAGAACCCCGTCAAGGTCGAAAATGAACCCCTGAATGTCAGTCGCGTGATCGTCAGATCCATGAGCCTGCGAGGGCACTAGATCGAAGCAGTGCCAAGTGCCGCGCCAGTTCAGCTTGAATTTGAGACGAGTCCAGGTGGGAGGGAGGTGCGGTGTGGCAACGGGGCCACTGTCTTTCAGTTGAATGCCGCCAAAGCCAAACACCACAGCTTGCCAAACTCCGCCTGCGGAAGCCCCATGAATACCATCTATGGTATTGCCGCGATTATCATCAAGATCGACCATCGCAGCCTGCATCAAATGCTTGTAGGCATCTTCTACGTCACCTAGATTGGCGGCGAGGCTCGCGTGAATGGCGGGTGTCAGGGACGATCCGTAGGTGCTGTCTGTGCGTGGCGCGTAGTAGTCCCAGTTTTTTTGCAGCACATTACAATAATCCGGGAGAGCTTGCGTGTCTCGCATCAAGTAGAGGAGCATCAACACATCGGGCTGCTTGAGTACCTGCCGCTGATTTGTTGCGTCAATACCGAGAATTGCTTGCATCGAGCGATCGCGGGGTTCATACTCGCTTAAATCGATATCCTGAAGCTGGAAAAACCCCTCAAACTGCTCGATTAGACCTGTTTTAGCATCGTGAGGAATATACAGCTTGTCAATCATTGTCTGCCACAGCCGCCGCTGCTCTGCGGTGAGTTGCAGTCGCCCGGCCAGTGCAGTCGCCCGATTCTCATTCTGAGAGGCTTCGCCAACGGGAAACGTATGTTGTAGCCAGTCGTAGACAGCTACAGCCTTTTCGAGATGCCACTGCACCATCCGATTGGTGAAGGCATTGTTATTGACTCGCTCATGGTATTCATCGGCTCCAATCACCCCGCACAGTTCATACCGTTCCTGCTCGGCGTGCCACTCCAGCCGGCTCATCCAGAACAGCGCCGTGTCGAGGATGATTTCAGCGCCATAGTCGCGCAGCCAGTTATCGTCGCCCGTTGCCTGCCAGTAGTGCCAGACAGCATAAGCAATGTCAGCACTCAGATGAATTTCGCGATCGCGACACCAGATGCGGACTACTTCTGCGTATGGGTCGGTCGATATCGACGTTTGGGGCGTTACCTCATCGCCAGTGGTGGCACTTTCCCAGGCAAACATTGCGCCCTTGTAGCCACTATGGGCGGCTTTGCGACGTGCGCCCTCCAGGGTGTGATAGCGATAGGTGAGCAAGTTGCGGGCGATCGCAGGTTGCGTAAAAGTAAAAAAGGGCAGGATGAAAATTTCGGTATCCCAAAAAATATGCCCTCGGTAGCCAAACCCAGACAGCGTTTTAGCCGGAACGCTGACCCGATCGTTGTGGGAGGAGGCACTGATCAGGAGTTGAAACAGGTTGTAGCGCACTGCCAACTGAGCCGTGCGATCGCCCTCGATCTCAAGATCGCTGTGTTCCCAAACGGCATCCCACGCCCGCCGATGAGCATCAAGGAGCACCCTGTATGCTGGCAGATTCGCCAGTTTGTCCTGGGCTGCTTGCAGTGGCATCTCAACATCCTGGGACGTAAACACTGTCGCGACCTTTTCAATGCTGATAGTCTGTCCCTCGATCGCACTGAAGACGCTCAATACGGTAGAGTCACCGCGAGCATTTGTCACCTGAAAAGAGGCATCAGCCCCGATCACCGCCAGTTTGAACGCCATACTGAGATCAATGTGAGACCTGCGGGTGCGTAGCTGTAGCCAAACGCCCCGCCCTGTTCCGTGTTCGATCTGTCCCGAATCGATCTGCTCCCAGTGGTTAAAGCCTTGAGTGTCGGGATAACCATTGAGGCTGGACTGTACCTCGATCGTGCCGCTAAAGTCGATCGGTGTGATTTGACAGCACAGTCCTAATACGTGCCGATCGTCCAGACTAGCAAAGCGCTCAAACTTTAAATCCAACGTCTTGCCAGTGGGACTACGCCAGCGCACTGAGCGGCTCAACAGCCCATGATGTAAGTCAAGCTGCCGCTCGTAGTGAAGGATTTCGCCGCGATCGAGCCGAAACCGTTCTCCGTCAAGAGCGATCGTCAAAGATAGCCAGTCAGGACAGTTTGCCAACTCGGTATAGATGACAGGCACATCGTCATAAACCCCATGAATTAAGGTGGCTGGCAACGCCTCTGGGTATCCTTCCTCAAAACTGCCCCGCGTCCCTAAACAACCGTTGCCGATCGTAAAGACGGTTTCTCTAGCACACAACTTCTCTGGATCAAATTCAGGTTCGGTCAACGTCCAATCTGTGTAAATCAAATCACGAGAGTGTTTTGGAATGTTCATAAGGTTAGGGAGTGAGGGGCGGCATTCCACAACGCGATGACTGGCACTGTGGGATGGTGGGAGTCGAAGGTAAAAATGCTGACCGACGCTGTGCCAAGCGGGAAATGCTGCGCTTCGACCACCGCTAACTCGATCCAGCGTGCCGCCAGAACAGCACCGATCTGACCGTGGGAAAAAAGGGCGATATTGCCATCCAGCTTGCACAGACGAGCCAGGAGCCGATCGGCACGGGCAGAAATTTGGTCGGGCATTTCACCATGGGGACAGCCGTCCCGAAAAATATTCCAGTCCGGGCGTTCTTTACGAATATCCACAGAGCGCTTACCTTCGTAATCCCCGTAGTCCCATTCGGTCAGATCCGGTTCGATTTCCGGGGCTTGATCCAGTCCGACCAGGGCATAGGTTTGTTGGGCACGCTGGAGCGGGGATATCAACACTTGGGTAAACGGGATATCCTTTAGGTGCTTGCCCAGTTCTCGTGCCTCGTCCTCACCGTTTGGGGTCAACGGGATGTCTGTAGAACCTGTGTGGCGACCAGAGAGCGCCCACTCAGTTTCGCCGTGTCGAATCAGGTAAAGGCGTAAGAGGGCAGAGGGGCTTGTATTCATGCTCCCGTCCCTTCCATCGCTTCCGTGTATTCGCCCTGACGCGCCGCCCCATTACACTTGGCTCGATGCAGTAGTACCTGTTGTGCCGCCAATACGTTCGACTCTTTACCCTGCCAAAGTTCCAACGCGGGCTGCTGGATGGCGCGGCCAAAGGAAAACGTCAATGCCCAGGGCGATCGCACTTTGAATTTCAGATTCATGGCATTCAAACGAGCCGATGCCAGTTCACAGGATTGACCGCCAGACAAAAATGCAATCCCCGGAACAGCCGCAGGAACCGATCGCAACAGACACTGCACCGTAGCATCAGCAACTTCCTCCACCGATGCTTGCTGAGGACAGGTCAATCCCGGCAGCACCATATTGGGTTTGAGGATCATGCCCTCTAGCATCACCCGTTGGGTGTAAAGCTGTTGGAAGACCGTTTGCAAGACTTGCGCCGTGACTTCGCCGCATTGCTCTAGGGTATGGTCGCCCGTCATCAACACTTCCGGCTCGACAATCGGAACCAGTCCCGCTTCCTGGCACAACGCCGCATAGCGAGCTAACGTCTGCGCGTTTGCTTCGATGCAGCCACGGCTGGGAATGTCGGAGCCGATCGTCAGCACCGCCCGCCACTTGGCAAAACGAGCGCCCATAAGAGCATATTCTTGGAGGCGATCGCGCAAGCCATCCAGACCCTCGGTAATGGTTTCGCCGGGATGACCTGCCATATCCTTAGCACCCGTGTCAACTTTGATACCAGGAATGATTCCCGCTTCGGCGATCGCTTGCACAAAGGGCGTACCATCTTTTTTTTGCTGACGGATCGTCTCGTCGTAGAGGATCGCGCCACTGATGAACTCGCCAAGACCGGGTGTGGTGATCAGTAACTCTCGATAGGCGCGTCGGTATTCCTCTGTTTGCGGAATCCCCAGTTTGGCAAAGCGTTTGTTGCAGGTGGGACTGCTCTCATCCATTGCTAGCAGTCCCTTGTCATTGGCGACTAGCATTTTGGCAGTGTCTATAAGCTTTTGGACATTCATTTTGGGTTGCTCCATCTCCAGTTGCGGATTTCCGGTCGCTATGCTTCGTCCAACCACTGTCGCGCTTCAGCGGTGTCGGTGCGATCGAAGTTGTCGATCGTGTTTTTTGTGTTGTTAACAATAGCTACCTATGATTGTTTAAAGGTTTGTCCACTTCAACGGAGGAACTCCTTAGCTGTCGATTCCCAGTAGCCTGGGCGATTGTAATGCTGATGCAGTCTGGTCTCGTAATCCCGCGATAGCAGCGACTCCTCTGTATATGCCGGTGCTTGCTTGATGGTTTCGCGGGGAAGGTTGATGAAGACTTTTGACTCGCTCCAACTCACGCGATCGATCCATTGCGGTGCCAGCAGAATCTTTTGTCCGGGCCACCAATTGCGTGTATCGACGATGAGATACCGAATCGTCCACGTCTCCTCATCAATGATGAAATCTTCAATGTGACCCAGTTCCCCGTCTGCGGCTTGAATGTGATAACCAGTCACCTCATGGGTACTACGCAAATGAGGATCCCACCCTTTTTCTTCTGGGGTGGTTTCGGCCTGTTTTTCAGGGTTAGGCTCCAGGTAGGGGTAGGGATACGCTCCCCACATATAGGAATAGGAACCGCTCCAATACATCGGCCATCCATAATATCCGTAGTAGTCCGTCTCGAATTGTTGGGAGACTGGCTTGTCGCTGCTCAAGGAAGGACTGCTCTCAATCTGCTTTTTGGTCAAATTGATGGTGATGTGATGCTGTTCTTTCACCCGTGCCGCCAGCGCATAAGGAGAGATCAGTACCTGCCTGCCCGTCAGCCAGTTTCCTGTGTCAGCGACTAAATAGCGAACTGTCCAGTAATGGTCATCAAAGTAGAACTCTTTAACCTTCCCGATTTCATCATCGAGGTTTGCCAATTTGTAACCTTCTAGAGTCTTAGCTTTACTCAGCATAGAAACCTTCTCCTTAATAATCAATTTTTGCTTAGAGGACGATAGTCAGGGCAATAAGCGTGATTGCTCAGTGAGAACACCAGAGGGGTTTACGGATCGCGCGTAAATAGTGGTTGTTTGTAAAGAAATGACAGTTCCTACAGGGAAGCTTAGGGAAGCAGTTGAACGTTATATTTTTTGCTCTGACCACTTTCCAAGTTTTTGCCAGCATCAGAATGGAAATGACCAGAACTATCAGGGAGCCGAAGCGAATGACAGATAATCTGTCTCCAGATATAATCACTCTCTCCTGGTTTGTTAGAACTGGTTTGGTTGCGATCGGGGTAACAGAAGTCTGTTTTACTTCCAGGTCATACTTGTTCATGGCTTGATTCAACTCCACATAGAGGATGCAGAATCTTACTGCCGTTTTCTTCCTTGAATTGAATGGGCATCTTGGCCTCCTTTTTTTACAAACAGTTTCTCTTTCTGCTCAATTTGCTGCACCTAATCACAGGCGATTCTATGTTGATTGCAGCATACGATAACTCACTCTACACCATCATTAAAAACCTAGAAAAGCTATCTGAATAGGAGATAGTCAACCTTGAGTTAGGAACCGCAACTCTCACAATCTCTGACATTGATACTCAGAATCAGATTAGTAACAAAGTCATCTTAAATTTAAGCAACCTGTTCGGAGAGCGTCAATAAAAAGGCGATGTTTGTCATTGCTTTAATCGCATGGTGTGCATTAGCAGGGATAAAAGCAAAGACTCCTGACTCCAAGACAATCTCTTTCCCTTCGATCGTCAGCGCGCCTTGTCCTTCAATCACATTCACCGTAGCATTGCGATTCGCAGTATGTTCTGCGATATTCATTCCCGCAGACAGTGACATCAGTATGTATCGGCAGTTGCCATCTTCTAGCAACACCTTGCGCTTGACTCCAGTTTGAGGATACTCAATGACATCTGCCCAATGAATTGCGGTCGTTGTTGCTGAATCGATAGTTACAGTCATGGAATTGCTCCTTATATTGCAGAGAAATAGATATGAAACATGACACTCGAAGATTGATGACCTCTATAAACTATGGAAAGATAATCTTGGAGATCGGCGCAGATCCTAAAACAATATGGGCAGCGGATCGCAACACGATTTCGGAGTAGATAATCTTCTGAACGTTGAGACTGCACGTTTTGCAGTGGCATTGTAAGTTGCGATCTCCCCTTCCAAACTGAAATTGCTACGAGTGCGGTAGCAATCGTCGTCGTGCACTGCCTGGAAGATCACGTTATAGAAGGTATTAATACCCAGGTTCAGGTCATAGTCATAATTTTCGGCAGACACCCAGAGATGATTTTGCTGAATATCGGCAGACATCTCTGCGGCATTTTTGTAACGATCGTACCAGGAGAATTGTAGATTGAGCGGGAGTCTTGTATAGTATTCTGTCCAGAGCCAATCACACATATCTGAGATTGTTGCCTCGGAAATTTTCGCCGGAGCACTTTCTAGGTAGAGTTGAGCGAGGGTTTCGACTTTGGATTTTTTTACGATCGCTGAAGTAGTTTTCATCATTCGGCTTACTCTGCTTTTTAAAGATATTCTTACCCTAATTAGTTAGGGTTTGATTTCGGGATTGATTTTATTAACTGCACTAGAGAAAGTATAAAACGTTACGCTTTTTTTCAGTTTCTTATGCCCGCAACCAGTTGATCGTTTACGCTTTGATCGCTACAGATTTAGGTTGGTGCTTGATTGGCTTACTTTGGGTTTGGTTCCGCCAAATATGGAAAGCTAGATCGAAACCCATCAGGCTTTTCCGCTCGGTCTGAAAACGGGGTATTTGCCAGTAGGCTAAGAATGAAATCTGGCGTATCATCTGCCAGTGCCCGTCCATTGCGTCCTGCAAACCCGTACCCCGTTGGCAACTGTGGGCTATAAGCCAGAACATCGGGAAAGAGAAACTGCGCGACTTGCCGCCCATAGGCTGCGGGGTCGGATGCTGTGCCCGCAATCTGAGTGACCTTTGTGGTAAAGGCAGCGATCGTCTCGCCATAAAGATCGACATCTTCATGAGGTAAGCTTTTGTTGTAGGCATCCTTAAGATGATCGTCATGGATGAAAACTTGTTGGATGAGGGGATTAGCAGCGCGGTTAATCGTCCGCCACTTGCCCTCATGCTGAATTGCTGTAGTTCCCCAAATGTGCAGCATTTCGGAACTTAAAGCAGCGTTCGGCAATTCTAGAACGATCGCCGTTACATTGTGCCCAGCTAGAAAATTTTGAGCAGTGTCAAATACACTGGGATCGAACTTATTCTGTTCTAGAATTAGCTTGGCAAATTGCTCAAATGCTGCCAAATTAAAGAAGAAGGGATCGGCAACCAACCCCGTCCACAAGTGACCGCCCGTGTCGATTTTGATTGTTTCACCTGTATTGCCTTGCGCGATCAATTTGCCTTGACTGTCATACTTGATGGCAGCCCCACCATCCAAACGACGTAGCTCAATTCGCTGAGTCCCGTTTGGTTCAGGTTCTCCAAACGTGATGCGGTAATCGAGGTCTTCGATGAGGTCAGCATTGGTATCAACTTTGAAATCGTAAAGCGCACCTGCCCGAAATGTCGTCGGTGATAGTTCCCCTGCTAACGGGTTGACCGCCATAATCAACACTGTTGTATCGGAAGCTTCGCCCGCAAAAACATAGATATCTGTAATATCTACCCGCCCATCTTCTTTAGCGGTTGGAGAATCGAGATGATGTGACATGAGTATTGTCCTCTCTTGGTTGGAACTATTTCTCATTGAGATAGCGAGTTGATGGTTCTAGGCTTTTGCCGACCATCGGATCATCTTTTTAGGATTGCGCTCAGATTGACTCGCGATAGCCGTAAAACTCGTGATCCTCGTTATAGCCGCCCTGACCCGCCCCAAGATCCGCGAAGTCGTGAACGAATTCGATCGCGGAGATCCATTTGACCATCTTGAAGCCCAGTTCGTTTTCACAACGCAGACGTAACGGCGCGCCGTGCAATACACTAAGCTGTTCTCCGTTCATCTCGTAGGCGAGGATCGTCAGTCGGTGACGCATATTCGCGATTTTATGAACGTCATAATAGCGTCCACCGTCACCACCATCGGCGAGCGAGTAAAACACAGCATAGCGAGCGGCATCTGTGGGTTCCACGAGCATCATGATCTCGCGCATGGTCACGCCGCCCCATTTAGCGACACCTGACCAGCCCTGGATGCAGAAATGTGTGCTGATCTGTTCCTGCTTGGGCATTGCCATGAGGTCGAGCAGCGATAACTCTTGGGGATGGTTGACCAGCCCGTCGATCCGCAGTCGGTAGTGCTCGAAATTATCCGCAACCAGATCGTCAAACTCGGCGGAGTTGGGCATCGTACCGTTTGGCCAGAAGAATGGCGAAATATCCTTCTCCTTCAGTTGACTGGTGGGAGACCACCATTCGAGCAGTCCCTTGAACCAGCCGATCGTGAATTGGCCAGCCTTTTGTACCAGCCGCGCATGGGCGATCGTAAACGGCGAGACTCGCCACCACGCCATCCCGACGATCGACATCGCCACAACGAACGGCCAAAATCCTTCCCAGTTCGGGCTGTCCACGCCCGCAAACATATGATTGGTATTCGATCGCAGCCCTGTGATCGCGACAAATGTGCCGTGCCCCAGGATGAAAGCTACAAACCAGGAGAATGAGATGAAATGGATCGATCGAGCCACCTGTCGGTTGAGTATTTTACCGAACCAGCCTGATCTATTGGAGATGGCTGGACTTTGCATCAAGCCCGTAAAGATCGAGACCGATGCCGCAACGAACACTGTGACGAAATAGGCCAACTGCTGCAAGCCGTTGTAGCGCGTCCAGCCATGATCCACCGGAAAATTTAGCGAAGCATATTGAATGGTGGTTGAAAGTGCGTTTGGAAAGACATCCCAGGTGAGGGGAACCAGCCTGCGCCACTGATCGGTCGAAAACAGCAGCACGTAGAAAAGCACGCCGTTGATCGTCCATAGCATATTGACCGAAAAGTGCCACCAGCGGGCAAGTCCGATCGTGTGGCGCAGTCCTGGAATTCCCAGCCAGGTCGGCAGTGTGACCGAATCGTCGGTCCAGACGCGATCCATCGGCACTTCATGCTGGAAGCGAAACCAGTCCGTACCGGGTGTGCAATCGCGCTTCCAGTACAGACGCGGATGGTCGGCAAGGATCTGGATGCCAGCCCGGATGATAAACATCATGAAGAACATATTGACGAAATGCTGTAGCCGCAACCACCACGGAAAGCCCGTCTCAATTGATGGCGCGGCCTGGGCGATGCCGGGGTAGTGTTCGATAAATGCTTTGACGTTCTCAAGCTCCCGCAGGCTTTGAGCGGCTGCGATCGCCAGAACGAGGAGTGCAGCCCCAAGCGGTAGTGCCCACAGAATGCTAATCCAGCGCTTGCCGAAACGGATGTGCGGAATGATGCCCTCGCGCGGCGGCAACCAGTTGCTCAACTTGAGGCGGTCATCAGCTAAAGTCAGTTCTTCATATATAGGGTCATGCTGTGGATTGGATGAGTCTGTCATTACGCTATTCTCCTGTTCTATTACATTTAAATTTTCACCGACTGCTGACTTCATATTGAATTAGGGAAAGACAATTTTGGCGATCGGTGGATGTCCCAAAAAAAGACAGGCAGCCGCTCGCAGTACACTTTCTGAGTAGAGGATTTTTTGTATTTCCAGACTGGGCGCACGTTTTGCGGTGGCGTTGTAAGCTGTAATTTCGCCTTGCAGACCAAAGTTGCTATTGGTTAGATAGTGATCGTCATCGTGCATTGCCTGAAAGATGAAACTGTAGATGGGATTAATAGCTAAAGTTGTGTCGTAATTTTCGGCGGACACCCAGAGATGACCTTGCTGGATATCGGCAAACATCTCTGCGGTATTGTTATAGCGCTCGTACCATGAGAATTGTAGATTGAGCGGGATACTCTGAAGCTCACCCCAGAGCCAATCACACATTTCTGCGAGTGTTGCATCAGAAATTTCGGCAGGGTCGCCTTCCAGGTATAGTTTGGCAAGTATTTCGACTTGGGAAGCTATTGTGTTTTCTTGAATAGATGTCATATTATTGATTTCCTATTTTTTTGATAACTCTGATTTCGAGCTTGATTGATTGCTTTCAAATGTTGCCTTTGCTTGCACAATATCTTGATACTTTTCTTTGCTGAATGTTGAGTATTTAAGGTTCAGTTCTTTTAAATGGATGGAACAGTGAAGTGAACATCAACGTGAGTGATGCGATCGCCCAATCGGCTTAGGCTCTCTTCCACGACACCACTAACCTGAGTGGCTAGTGCTTCGTGACCTTCGATGTTATGTCCAGTACGGATTTGAATTTCCATGATATTGTCCTGTTTGAATTACGAATTACGAGTTGCGAATTATTTAATAGCGCAGGATCGCAGCGATCGCTTTATGTTCAGGTACATCTCTCTGTTCTACGGCGTAAACCGTTCCCCCATTGGTCAGGGTATGTAGTGCCGCTAGATCGAGCAAATCTTCGTCACCTGTTTCCTGTTGAGCATGAATCTGAATAGAATTCCCTTCTGGATTGAATACTCCCCAAACGTTTTTATCAATAGGCACAAACAAGGTTTCAACACGCTGGGAATAAGCGGCAGTTACGACTTTTTCGATAGTATTAGCCGTTTTATCGCTACCTTGTAGTTCCTCGTAATGGGAAATTGTTGATACTTTGGCGAGATCGAAATAGGGTTGTGCAATCTGCCAAGCCTGGGTATGCAATTCTTCCAAAGTCAAAGTTTCTGGATTACCAGTTATACCATTGGGTAGCAAGTGGGAATAGGTATTTGCCTCCTGATAAATCGGCAATAGATAATCAACTCCTGCCAAAATTAGCGGTGCTTGCTGGTTTTTGAAGAAAGACTCTAAACCGTTGTTAACTTGGCGAAAGTAACTCAATAAATCATTTTTCTGATCTTCGTTTCCGGCTCCTTGTCCGTGAAAAATCGCACTATTGCCTTTTGATGAGCCTGTATGTGTTTGAAGGCTTTTTTGGGGATCGTCGTACTGCAAGGCTGCTGCGATGTTAGTGGGTACATCTGTTAACTCAACTTCTTTCAGGTGATAACGAGTTCCTTGAAATAACCGAACTTGGTTTTGGCTCAAGGCTAGAACAGAAAACGTCCCATCCCCTGAGATTAATTGCAGTAGTGGTTTGATGTGGAAGCGATCGCCAACTACCGTTAATTCATGGAAAGCGATCGGTAAACAGTAGTAGCGGAACTGATTGGGAGATAGAAAAATTGCCAGTCCATCGCTTTGATGTTGCCAGAAGTCATAGGTATCTAGCTCATGAATGGGTTGCAGCAACTCTTTGGCATCCTGTTCACTCAGTCCCAGCGCCAGCAATTTTTCGACCGCTTGTCGAACCAAATTCTTTAACCGAATCGGATTTTGCTGGGTTTCGATTCCTAAACGCTCCATTGGCGCATAGATCGAGATACAGGTCGAGTTTGACGCTGTGCTTAAAGTGGTCAATTCATCAATAGTGAATGAGTTCATGATGTACCTCTCAGTAAATTTTTTGATCGAGCTTGTATCAGGATTTAATTAATGGCTAATCAAGGTTTGCCATTCCTGAATTGCAGTAGAGGGAACAGATAAGCTGACGGATTCACCGTCGATGGTTGGTAATGTCAGTTGTAGGGGAATCTTCGCTTGTAACTGAGGTAGGGCAAGCTGAATGTCATATTCTGCAACATTCGCTGGGGCTGGTGTGTCCTGAGAAATTTCGCTAGAAATATCCTTGGCGGTTAGAGTTTCGCCCATAGATGTTGTCAAGGTAAGCGGTTGAGTGCGATCGAATTCCACCGCACCAGGAAAGCCCACGACGCGCAGAGAGACAGTAGAAGTACCTTCGGGATGGATGCGCTTAAAGGCGATCGCCTGCCAGGAATTTCCGTTTTTATCTTGCAGGGTTTGTCGGGATTGGTAGAGCATTTGCCCTGGATATTCTTCGATTTGCGTCAAAGATGCAAAAGCGGGTAAGGGAGTCCAGACAACCAGTGAAACGCAGATTAAAGCAGCTAGCAGCCAGCGCAGCGGGTGAATTTTCAACCCGTTAAAGCAGATAGAGTTCATCACAAAAATCCTCTTAAAGTAAGTTAAAAGCTTTGGCAATTGCAGAGTAAAAATTTGGAATTTTAACTAGAAGCGATCCCTTCTCCTGCGGTTTTCCAACCTGCAAAGCTAGGTGGAAACCCCTGGACATTCTCATAACCCAATAAGTGCAGTGTCATTACTCCCATTGCCGCTCGATAACCGGCGGAACAGTACAGCACTACAGGGCGATCGTGCGGAATTTGCTCCAGATTGTGCGCCAGGGTTTGGAGGGGAATATTGATGGCATCAGGTATATGTCCAGACTTATACTCAGAGGGTTCTCGCACATCCACCAACAGGGTTTGAGGGTTCTTTAATTGTTTTTTTAACCCTTCGATATTGGCGATCGTGTAATAGCCTGGTGGAATTGATGTGAGAAAGCGATCGATTGTTGATTCCAGATTTACGGTTTTTTCAGACATTGCTTGCATTTTTTCTTGAAAGATTGGTTTAGTTTCTATGAGGGTTGCTGCGAAAATCGGGTTTTGCTCAATGCCAAGCAAGAGGCAAAACAAGAGAGTGAGTCCTAGCAATATGGTCTGAATTGGTTTCTTGAATATCATATAATTTCGCGATAGTAAGGGAGCAAGTCAATTAATTATGGCGTTGAATATATAGCCGATGCTGATAATACCAACGGTCATTAACCCAATAAATACAGCTAACAGTTGTGGTCGTAGAACTTTTTTGAGAATCACTATTTCAGGAAGAGATAGTGCTGTTACCGCCATTGTGAAAGCTAAAACTGTACCCATAGGCATTCCTTTATTTACCAAAGCTTCAGTAATTGGCATTACACCCGCAATATTTGCATAGAGTGGAACACCCAACATTACTGCAATCGGTACTGCAAAAGGATTATTCGCGCCTGCATATTGGGTAATAAAATCTGTCGGCACATAACCATGAATCCCTGCACCGATCGCAATTCCGATCACCACATAGAGCCAAACTGATCGCACAATTTCACTGGATTGGAACCTTCCTTGCTCAAATCTTTGTCCCCAACTTAACACCACTGTTTCTAGGTTGTCTTCCCCTTCTATAGATATTGCTTGACGAGATTTTTGCAGTTCCCAAACAAATGGTTCTACCCATTTTTCTAATTTTAGGAGTCCGATGATGTATCCAGAGGCGATCGCTAAACCCACACCAAAGCCAATGTAGATCAGTGTCACCTTCAACCCAAACAATCCCCAGAGAAGGATAACAGCAACTTCATTTACCATAGGCGCTGCCATCAGATAAGAAAAGGTCACGCCTAAAGGTACACCTGCTTCCAAAAAGCCGATAAACAAAGGAACCGCAGAACAAGAACAGAATGGTGTAACTATTCCTACCGTTGCTGCCAAAATATTTCCTGCAAAAGTACGCTTTCCTTCTAGTAAAGAGCGAACACGCTCTGGCTCTAAAAAGCTTTGAAATGTCCCAACAATAAAGCTAATTACAATCAGTAATGTTAAGACTTTTGGCACATCATAAAGAAAGAAGTGCAGACTCGATCCTAAATGCGATGAAATCGACAAGCCCAAGAGTTGGGTGACAATTTGGGTTGCCAACCAATCGAAGGGATAAAATGGATCGAACATAACTTTGCCTCTTTAATGCTGCAATAGAGGCTGAATCTGTTCGGCACTGATGACTTGACCTTTGCTGACAACTTTGCCATTGATTGTCATAGCGGGAGTAGACATCACACCTCGTTTAGCAATTTCGATTGGGTCGGTAATATGCGAAACTTCAGCAGTTAAATTGAGATTAGTTACAGCTTCTTTAGCATTTGCTTCTAGCTGTTGGCACTTTTTGCAGCCTGTACCCAAAATTTCAATCTTGATGGCATTCATGGCATAACTCCTTTTCCTTTCAGGTCTTGTGCATTCATTAACTATTAACTGAGCTAGACAGAGGTGGGTCAGTCCGATGATTTGATTGATGCTCTAGTCGTCCAAGGGTGTGTTCGAGCAAGTGGGTCACTTTCTCCGCAGCCCCGTCAACGGATTGGTCTATGGTCGCAGCCTGATTTGTTACCGCGAGGGGTTGGAGTCCTTTGAGGTGGGCTTCGATCACACAGCGCATATCGCGATCGCCGCCCTTCTTGTCGCTGTTCACATCGCTCAGGTGGACATCAACGTGAGTGATGCGATCGCTGAATCGACTTAGGCTTTCTTCCACGACACCACTAACCTGAGTGGCTAGTGCTTCGTGACCTTCGATGTTATGGCCGGTATGAATTTGGATTTGCATGGTAGTTTCCTTTTGTAATTGTGATTGGCTCTACATTGACTCAACTTGAATCAACGCTGATCGCCGGATTTGTTTTGGCAGCGTTATAAAAACGCCTTAACCACCGCGTCAAATTTCACCTTGATGGAGTCGTCATGGTGCAGGATCGGGGGAATTTTGCGATCGATGCCCAGCAGTTCGTAGACAGCCATTTGTGCCACCCGGACGGAATACTCCACCGTAAAAACGACATCATCAGGGATTTCGACAAACTGGCTGACAAAGGCGAGGTTCTTGGAGTTCTTTGGTACGGGCAGTGGTCGATCGCCATAGGCACGGGGCATGAACATACTCGTGATATAAGGCATCCGGCAGGGAATACAGATGGCAGAGGCGATCGTCTCCAAATCAAAATTGAGATGACCACATAGCTCTTGCAGAATTTCGCTACCGTTGCAATCAGTCATGGATTTTGGTACAAAGTCGCCAATGCGATCGGGGTGTAGAGCATAGCCCCAGAACACTTGCACATCGGCAGGTTGGTCGATGTAGTGGGGTTGATGCGCTAACACGATCGACATCATCCAATTGGAATCTTTGAAAGTCACCAAACCGCCAGTGCCAGCCTTATTCCCAGAAAATGCTTCCATCTGGTCAAAGAACGTGGTGTCTTTGATAACCGTCACCGTGTAGGACTCCCAAAATGACTCTGGGATACTCGAATTGAACGCTGCTGGGTTCCCAAATTCTGGATGGCTATGAGCCAGTTTTTCCCAGAGCAACCAGCCACCACTATCGTCTTTTGTGAGCTGTGGGGGCGCATTCGTCATTGACCCAAAGCTGGAGGCATCGGTCATCGAACCGTTTTGGAAGAACACCAAATCGTCATCATCGATCGCGATGATCTCTGTCTTGCCGTCGCGCTGGTGGTGAAGACCAGTAACAACGATCTTGCCTTGATCAGTTTTTAGCTCAAAGTCAGTCACGGTGCAGTTAACGACGAAATTAACCCCCTGCGCCTTCAGCCAACTCACTAGCGGTTTTACCAAGGAATCAAATTGGTTGTAAACCGTGCGCTTGACCCCTGCGAGGGTTTCGATGCGGGAAAACTCCATCATGAACCGATGCAGATAACGTCGGAATTCAACGGCGCTATGCCAAGGTTGAAAGGCAAACGTCGTTGACCACATGAACCAAAAATTGGTTGTGAAAAAGGGCGGTGATAGCCAATCTGTAATGCAGCTAGTGCCTAGTTTCTCTTCGTCAGTCTCGGTGAGTTTGAGCAGTTCAATTCGATCCTGCATGGAAAATCCCATGGACTCAACATCTAAATTGGCGCGATGGCGATCGATGAGTCGCGCTTGAGAGTGGGACTTGTGGAGCTTGTTGAAGGCGATCGTCTCATCAAATACCGTCTGGTCAGGAGAACTGAGGGAAGGGATCGATTTGAACAAATCCCATGTACATTCATAGTTGTCGGTCGTCAGCATCCGCCCACCGCGCATGGTGTAGCCATTCTTGGGGTTGCCATTACCATCCAGACTACCGCCTAAAACTGGCATCGCTTCGTAGATGGTGATATTGCGACCGGGAACCTTGCCATCGCGAATCAGGAACGCGGCGGCGGCTAAGGAGCCAATACCACCGCCCACCATGTAAGCCTTGGGAGCGGCACCGTTGGCAGTGCTGAGTCTTGCGGGGCGGGGAGTCGATAATTGCTGTGTCATAGTTGCCTTTTTTTGAGTGAATGTGACCATTGACTGCTTGCCTTGGCATAATATTCAGATGGAATAACTAGGATCTGGCTGTCTGTCTTTCCAACCCTCGACATTCCGTCCTGTCCCCCACTTCCAGTTGCGGATTTCCGGCAAGTCTTCGCCGTGCTTGTCGATATAATGCTTATGCTCGATCAACTTGTCCTGCATCATCTGCTTGAGATAGTCTCCCTTACTACCCAAATGCAGCAGACGATCGACCACATCTTGCACCAGATGAAAGCGATCCAGGTCATTTTGCACCCTCATGTCAAAAGCCGTTGTGATCGTCCCCTCTTCCTTGTAGCCCCGGACGTGGAGGTTGTGATTGGTGCGGCGGTAGGTCAGACGGTGAACGAGGGAAGGGTATCCGTGAAAGCCAAAGATGATGTGCTTGTCTTTGGTGAAGAGTGAATCGTAATCCGTTTCGCTCAGTCCGTGCGGGTGTTCGCTCTCGGATTGCAACTTCATCAGATCGACGACATTAATTACCCGAATTTTCAGATCGGGCAGATGTTCTCGCAGGATGGAAACGGCAGCCAAAATCTCCAGCGTCGGCGTATCTCCACAGCAAGCCATCACCACATCCGGCTCAGTATCTTGGTCGTTGCTAGCCCATTGCCAGATGCCAATGCCTTCAGTGCAATGCAATATCGCCGCCTCCATACTCAGCCATTGAGGGAGCGCGTGTTTGCCAGCAACTACCACATTCACGTAGTGTCGGCTGCGTAGACAGTGATCGAAGACCGACAGCAGACAGTTCGCGTCGGGTGGCAGGTACACACGCACGATATCGGCTTTCTTGTTGATTACGTGATCGATGAAACCGGGGTCTTGGTGCGTGAAGCCGTTATGATCCTGCTGCCAGACATGGGAGGCGAGCAGATAGTTTAGCGATGCGATCGGTCGTCGCCAGGGCAGTTCCGATGTTACCTTCAGCCATTTGGCGTGCTGGCTGAACATCGAATCAACAATACGAATAAACGCCTCATAGCTGTTGAATAGCCCGTGCCGCCCGGTCAGCAAATAGCCTTCCAACCAACCTTGGCACTGGTGTTCGCTGAGCATCGAGTCCAGCACTTGTCCGGCGGGCGCGAGGAATTCATCATTTTTTTCTTCTCGCGCTTCCCACTGACGATTAGTGACTTCAAACACCGCGCCCAAAAGATTCGAGAGTGTCTCATCGGGGCCGAAGATGCGGAAATTGCGCTGATTCAGCTTGACTACATCACGCAGAAATTTGCCCAGCACGAGGGTATCTTGACCGTCAACGGCACCAGGTGCAGGTACATGAACCGCGTGGTGGCGGAAGTCTGGCATTTGCAGGTCGTGCAGCAGTAGACCGCCGTTGGCGTGGGGGTTTGCACCCATGCGCCGATCGCCCTTCGGGGCCAGTTCAGCCAATTCCGGCAGAAGTCGGCCATCTTCATCAAACAGTTCTTCTGCTTTGTAGCTTTTCATCCAACTTTCTAACTGCTGGACATGATCGGGATGCTCGGAGTTCACCAGTAACGGCACTTGGTGCGATCGCGATGTGCCTTCGATTTGCAAACCATCGACGACTTTTGGCCCCGTCCAGCCCTTGGGCGATTTTAGGACGATTACAGGCCAGCGCGGGCGAGTAGTATCGTTTTGGTTCCGCGCATTACTTTGGATTTGCCGGATATGCTCGATCGCCTTGTCCAGGGTGCTGGCCATAAGTTCGTGCATCTTTTCCGGCTCGTCGCCTTCCACAAAGTAAGGTGTCCAGCCGCAGCCTCGGAGAAATTGCTCCAATTCTTCATGCTCGATGCGAGCCAAGACGGTTGGGTTGTTGATTTTGTAGCCATTCAGGTGCAGGATTGGCAGCACAGCACCGTCGGTAATTGGGTTGAGTAACTTGTTAGACTGCCATGCTGTCGCTAAGGGGCCTGTCTCCGCTTCCCCGTCGCCGATGACGCAAGCAACAATTAGATCGGGATTGTCAAAGGCAGCGCCGAAGGCATGACTGAGCGAGTATCCCAACTCACCTCCTTCGTGAATTGACCCCGGCGTTGTCGGCGCAACGTGGCTGGAAATCCCACCAGGAAATGAGAATTGCGTGAACAGCTTTTTCAACCCAGCTTCGTCCTGAGTGACGTTGGGATAAACTTCGCTCCAGGTGCCTTCGAGGTAAACGTTGCCCACAATTGCTGGGCCACCGTGACCGGGGCCAGCGATGTAGAGCATATCTAGGTCATATTTCTTGATTACCCGATTCAAATGCACATAGATGAAGTTCTGTCCCGGTGTTGTACCCCAGTGTCCGACGACTAGCGGTTTGACGTGCGAAAGTTTCAGCGGCTCCTTTAGCAGCGGGTTGTCGTAGAGGTATATCTGTCCAACAGACAAATAGTTAGCGGCACGCCAGTAAGCATCAATGTTATGAAGTAATGTCGGGGAAAGTGTGCGGGAAAGCATTTTTAGTTTCATGGTTTAAAGGTTCTTATTTAACAGTTGACAGTTGACAGTTGACTTCGGAGTGCGAAGTTTTTAGGCAGGGGCTTAAATCCCCTGCCTAAAAACAATTTACCTAAAGGTGGGGGCTTAAATCCCCTGTGATGCAGGTAAAAATCCCAAAAATATTGTTTAAATTTATTTCTTGCAGTTTATTGAAAACATTAGGTAATAAATACCTTAGTGGTTATTATATATCTCTTTTATAACTGAGTTCCAATCCCCTCGTATCCTCCTAAAGAAGTGGACTTTAAAAATACTCGAATTCCTGCATTTTTAAGGGAGATTAGAGAGACTTATCTAGGGGAATCGTTCAACAGTATACTGTGACTATCTTTCAGGTTTAGTTGACATAAATTGTGTCTCAGCAGTCAGGTTGCGATCATTTAGGCGATCGGCATCTTTTGCAATCATAGATATCTGATTGATTACAAATTCAGCATCTCGCAGTTAAGTGAAAGCATTCTCTGCCTCTGGATGGCTAGAGAAGATTTTCACACACAGATTAGACTTGAATTCCATTCATTAGCTCACTCTTCTTGAAATTGTATCTGCGTTTATCTGCGTTCATCTCCCTTTCATCTGCGATCGATATATTAATCAAAAAAATATGCAATTCAAGTCTATTGTACGTGTTGATAGAAAACTCGTTTAACAGTTTCTGCACTGAGGATGTAAAGTCCGACAATTGCTGCCAGCACTAACAGGAATTCGAGCGGCAAGGATTGGAATCCCAGTAAACTTGCAAGCGGAGTATAGGGAAGGAAGAGTGCGATCATGACGATCGCGATCGTTGACATCAACAAATACTTTCCCGGTTTGCTCGCGAGAATCGACTGCCGCGTCCGAATCACCAGCACAATCATGGATGCAGAAATCACCGATTCCATAAACCAGCCCGTTCTGAATTGCGCTGGGTTGGCGTGCAGCAGAAATATTAATGCTGCAAACGTGAGATAATCAAAGACTGAACTGAGTAAACCAAACACCAACATAAATTTGCGGATGAACTTGATATCCATGCGGCGGGGTTTGTTTACCAATTCCCTGTCAACGCGATCCGTGGCGATCGTCATTTCGGGGAAATCAGTCAATAGATTTGTGAGTAAAATCTGACTGGGCAGTAGCGGCAAAAACGGTAAAAACAGAGAAATACCTGCCATGCTGAACATATTGCCGAAATTAGCGCTGGTTGCCATAAACACGTATTTAAGCGTATTAGCAAACGTCACCCGTCCTTCCTTCACACCCTCAACCAAAACATTTAGGTCTTTTTCCATCAGCACAATGTCGGCTGCTTCCTTCGCCACATCAACCGCACTCTCAACGGAAATGCCCACATCCGCAGCATGAAGCGCCGAGGCATCGTTAATCCCATCTCCGAGATAGCCCACCACATTCCCCGCTTTTTTCAGCGCCATGATGATCCGCTCTTTTTGATTCGGCTCAACTTCAGCAAAGACATTGGTTTCTCCAACACGATGAAGTAGCGCTTCATCACTGAGTTTTTGGAGTTCGGCACCAGTCAAAACCTTTGGTTTGGGTAGTCCTATCTGTTGAATGATACTGATCGCCACAGCCCGACTATCGCCCGTAATCATCTTCGGGGTGATGCCCAGGGCTATGAATTCTTGGAGGGTGTCAGCAATACCTGCTTTTGGTGGATCGAACAGGGCAAGATAGCCCATAAATGTCATGTTCGTTTCATCGTCTTTGCTGAAGGAATCGCGATCGAAATTGCGGTAAGCAACTCCCAATACTCGAAATCCTTTGCTGCCCAATTCTTCAGCGCGTTGTTGAATCTTGTCCTGCTGCGGCGCAATGTCGATCGCAATTCCGTCACCAGTCTCTACCGTTGAGCAGACATCCAGAATATTCTTGAGTGCTCCTTTGGTGACAATTAGATGCGTATTCTCTTGTTTAAACAGAATGCTTAAGCGTTTGCGGTTGAAATCGTAGGGCACTTCATCGAGCTTTTGATAGCCTGAGATGTCGAATGTCTTGTGTTGACGAATCGCTTCGTCGATCGGATTTACATAGCCAGATTCAGATGCAGCATTCAAATAAGCGTAGAGCAAAACCCGATCGCTCTCCTTGCCATCCACATCAACCGCCGAGTGAATTTTCACCTCCCCTTCCGTCAACGTGCCCGTCTTATCCGTACAAAACACGTTCATACTGCCAAAATTCTCGATCGCAGCCAACCGCTTCACAATCACCTGCTGCTGCGCCATTTGCTTAGCGCCGCGAGACAAATTGAGGCTGACAATAGCAGGCAGAAGTTGAGGAGTCAGGCCAACCGCCAGCGCTAGGGAAAATAGAAATGATTCCAAAACCGGGCGTTTGAGGTAAACATTTGCCGCAAATATCAAGACAACCAAAATTAGCGTCACCTCCATCAGAAAGTAACCAAACTTGCTGAGTCCCTGTTCAAATTCGGTTTCCGGCGGCCTAAGTTTCAATCGTTCCGATACCTTACCAAACTCAGTTTCCTTTCCGGTATGCACCACCACTGCTTTGCCAGTACCGCTGATAACATTAGTACCCATATAAAGGATGTTAGTGCGCTTACCCAAATCGGTTTCTGCGGGCAAAACGCCGCTGAGTTTGTCAGCCGGATAGGTTTCTCCAGTCAGCGCCGCTTCATTCACCGACAAATCTTTAGACTCTAAAATTAGGCAGTCACCGGGAATACTATCGCCCGCATTAAGCAACACAATGTCACCCGGAACCACTTCCTCATTGGGGATTTCTTGAGATTTACCATCCCGCAACACCGTGGCTTTTACTTGCACCAATGCCAGTAATTTCTCAACAGCATCCGTAGCTCCTTTTTCTTGCCAAAATCCCAAGAATCCGCTAATTAGGACGATCGCCAAAATGATGATCGCATCTGCCGCATCTTTCAGAAAGATCGAAAGCACGGCGGCAAAAATCAGAATCAAAATAATCGGACTTTTGAACTGATTGAGCAACAGCGTCAGTGAGTTCGATTTTTGTTTTTGTTTCAGGCTGTTCGCACCGTATTCGCTCAGGTGGTGTTGAGCATCCTGACTGCTTAAACCTGCGGGCGTAGACTTCACCTGAGCCAGCACGCGATCGGCTGGTAAGCTCCAAAACGTGGAAAGTTGTGAATTCATTGTTTGTTACCTAACTTATAATTTTCTGTAAGTAACCGTGCTAATTCATAGGTAGCCATAGCCGATTGGTGTCAAGTTAAAGTCAAACGTAATACGAGTCTACTGTCTGACGATTAGGGCCTAGATCCCCCCTAGCCCCCCTTGCTTTCGGGGGGAACAAGAGTCTTCTCAAAGTCCCCCTTGCTTTCGGGGGATTTAGGGGGATCTCCGGGGAATAAACAGCGCTAACCCAAGCGTATTGAGGCATAGCCACCAAATTTCCCACCATGAAAGTATCTTTTGAAAAAATAGCCACAATAAACCTTATCCCAAGTTTCACTGCGACTTTTTGTTGGCACTTTTATTCAGAAACTTCAAAGACTCAAACCAAAGTAAACTAATCGCTCCACCTGCTAAACAGATACCGAGATCCCTCGGATGTAGAAAAGAGAAACTGAACAAGTTACGCAAGAAAGGAACGTAAAGTATCAGAGCGAGAAAAACGAGTCCTCCCCCAATTACCCACCAAAGCGCCACGTTAGGAGATTGCAAAACTTTGAGGCTGAGGTGCGAGGAGGAACGTTCGCTCAAAATCAATCCTAAATTTGCTAAAATTAACGTGGTAAAAGTTAACGCACGGGCATCAAATTCGCCCTGTTTGCGATAGAGTGCTAGCACAAAGATCGCGAGCACGATCGCCAAAATTCCCACTCCTTGCAGAAGTGCTAAACCGATTGTTTTCCGACCAAATAATGGCTCATTAGGGTTGCGAGGCGGACGGTTCATCACATCTGGTTCTGCGGGTTCGGCTTCAAAAACGATCGAGCAGGCTGGATCGATAATCAAATGGAGAAATGCTATATGAACAGGAAGCAATACTAACGGCAACTTAAACAAGACTGGAATCAAAGACATCCCAGCGATCGGAATATGAATCGCTAGAAGATATCCCATCGCTTTGCGGAGATTATCAAAAATTCGCCGCCCAAGTTTGACCGCTTGGACGATCGATGAAAAATCATCATTTAATAACACTAACGCGGCCGACTCACGAGCAACATCTGTTCCTCGCTCCCCCATTGCAATCCCAATTTGGGCAGATTTGAGCGCAGGAGCATCATTAACACCATCCCCCGTCATGGCAACAACTTCGCCTTGATCTTTCAAAGCATTGACTAACCGCAGCTTTTGTTCGGGGACGGCTCGTGCAAAGATATTCGTATTTTGAATGCGCTGTTGAAGGTCAGCATCACTCATTTTATCCAATTCTGCTCCAGTCAGGATGGCTCCCATTTCCTGCAATCCAATCTGTCGGGCGATCGTTTGAGCAGTACCTGGATAATCGCCTGTAATCATCACGACTCGAACGCCAGCAGTATGACATTCTTGAATCGCTGCTGCAACTGTTGGACGCACTGGATCGGACAATCCCACTAATCCGATAAATTGAAAGGGAAAGTCATGTTGTTTATCCGGTAAATGAGCCGGATTAAGCGATGGATGCGGCGGCAAAAAAGGCGGCGGCGCATCGAGCAGAGACGCTTTAGCAACGCCTAATACCCGCAAGCCTAGATTTGCCATTTCGCTAACTTGTGTGGCTAGAATTTGCTGTTGTTCGGGCGTAAAATGACAGAGATCGGCGATCGCCTCCGGTGCACCTTTGGCAGCAATTTCATACTGCTTACCATCAGCGGATTGCCAAACCTGAGACATTGCTAAGAGTTCTGGTGAGAGCGAGTATTCTCGCAACAGTTGCCAATCGTTGTGCAAATGTTCGGTGTGGGCGAGATAGCGATCGCCCAATAGTTTAAATGCCTTCTCCATCGGATCGAACGGATCTCGTTGACTCGCGAGAATGCAGAATTCGACTAATTGATGTACAGCTTCCGGCAGCGCATCTTGTGGATGCAATCCCAAATCGTAAGCCTGAGTATTTTCTGCTGGGTTATAGGGGAATAGCTGCTGCACTGCCATCACATTCAGAGTCAACGTCCCCGTTTTGTCCACACACAAAACTGTCGCAGAACCCAAAGTTTCAACGGCGGAAGCACGACGCGCCAATACATGGTTCTGTGAAATGCGCCACGCTCCCAAAGCTAAGAAGATTGTCACCACAACTGGAAATTCATTGGGCAAAATTGCCATCGCTAAGGTAATGCCCGCGAGAACTCCTTTGAGCCAATCTCCTCGCGTCACTCCATAAATAATGACGATCGCCACACACAAAGATAAGGCGATACCAAACAAACGGCTTACTAACCGATTCATTTCCCGTTGTAAGGGAGTGATCTCAGGCTTCACTGTTTGTAAAGCTTTGCCAATCTTGCCCATCTCCGTCTGAGCACCGATCGCTTGGACTTGAACAATTGCTTGTCCCTGCACCACCAATGTCCCAGAATAGACAAAGGGCAACTCATCGCCGCCTGGCCGTGCCATCTCCACTTTGCCCTGGGCGGCAACTTTGCGAACGGGTAGAGATTCCCCAGTTAGTAACGATTCATCGGTTGAAAGATTTGTACAAGACAGGACGATCGCATCCGCAGGCACGCGATCGCCCTCTGCTAGCACTAAGACATCGCCCCGGACAACTTCTCGCCCAGCAATTCGTTTGCGCTGTCCATCCCGAATCACCAAAGCACGAGGACTGGAAAGATCGCGCAAGGCTTCTAGGGCGTGTTCGGTTTTGCCTTCTTGGTAGAGGCTAATCCCGGTGATGAAAAAGACGAAACCTAGCAAAATCAAGGCTTCCTGGAGATCACCTAAAATCCAATAGATGATGCCGCCTCCGCCCAACAAGAGGAAGATCGGATCTTTAACTGTGTCAATCGCGATCGACCAAATACTCCGAGATTGAGCCGAGGGAAGTTCGTTGTATCCGTCGTCTTTGAGTCGCGCAATTGTTTCTTGTTCAGACAACCCACGAATTGTTAAGGCATCGAATGATTTGACCATGAAAGTTCTCCTTTTAGTTGAAGTAATCCGTCAACTCGATGCTCATCTAAGTAGGTAATTGCGAAAAAATAATAGTATTTTGTAGGGCGGGTTTAGCTAAGAATCTATGATACCAGCCAGTTTTTGAAGCCTAAACCCGCCCTCCCCATCTACTGTTTATTTGTACCCACCTACTTACTGCTTGGCCCATCAGTCGTGCGTCCGGTCATTTCGCCGTGAGAGATGCGGTAGATTGCTATTACCTCTGCACGTCCCCAAGAGTCGATCCAAGTTCGATTGATCGCAGGCGAAAGTGTGGGATTTTCCCCTTTGATTAATTGCATGGCTAGATCGATGTCTTGCTGCTCGGTTAGGCGATCGGCTCGGCCACTCACGATCACGCTGCGCCAATGCAGCGGATCGTGAATTTCTTCTACCTGTAAGCAGACTTCTGGATTCACGTTTATGTCATGAGTCTTCATACCTTCGGTTGTAAACAGGTAGATATCGGAATCTTTGAAATAATAGTGCATTGGCATCACGTAGGGTTTTCCTTCGTGTATATAGCCAAGATGACCGTATCCTACTTGTTGTAGAAACTCTTGAATTTCTTTTTGTCCCATTTCATCAATATCTAACATTACTATTCTCCTTTTCAATATTTAGTAAATTGACTTGATTGTCGATGTGTTGGCTGCCACCATGAAGTTTGTAGTGAGGACTTTAGTCCGCATCCATCTGAGGACTAAAGTCCTCACTACGAACCAATTTTATCGTAAAGTTTGTAGTGAGGACTTTAGTCCGCATCCATCTGAGGACTAAAGTCCTCACTACGAACCAATTTTATTGTGAGCATTGAAAATGCTTTTCACACTCCTAAAGAGATGCTCCCAGCGTGCAGCGGAGCCAATACTAAACTCTAAGCCCTTTGTTGCTGAAACATATGATTCAATCGATCGGCATTTTCTCTCAAGATGTGCAGAATGCCCCCTCTAATCACCATTTCTCGGTACATTCGCTCCGCTAAAGGAGAACGATGTGGAGCGCCCAGTTTTCTCACCGGTACTGTTTCTCCGGCGATCGTGTAATGGTTGGGAATTTGGCCCAGAACATGAGCAATCAGCTTTTGCCGAAATTCATGAATCGCAAAAGCTGACTGATAGGGATGTTCTGGGTAGTCATCTAAGACTTCGCCAATTTCTCGCAGTACCGTCGGCAATGTTAAATTGATTAGCTCGAATGACATTTTTACCTCTAATTTATGATTGCCGAGTCCGAAAACCATCCTTGTCGGCGTTGATTAAGCGGGCATATCTGTATGACAACAGCCACAACGCCAGTAAATCCTTCCCGATCGCATATGTCGGACTAAAACAGTAGAACAGCACAGACAAGTATGACGGCTGTTCATGCAGCAGTCGATCGCTGGTGTATCTAAAACCTGCGGACTACGAGCGTGTTTTAAGTGCCTTGACAATGGGATTGCATTAGTCAATAAAGTGTTCATCTCATATCCTGAGTCGATCGAGTTAACGTGCCGTTTTTTCCCACAAACCTTTTACAGATCAATACGCTTGGGTTAGCGCTGTTGATTGCCCGGAGATCCCTTGCAGCATCCCCCGAAAGCAAGGGGGACGCAAGAGAACTTTCTTGTCCCCCCTTGTTAAGGGGTGTGCCAGGGATATCTGGCTTATCCCAAGCGTATTGTTTTACAGGTAGCTAAGAGTGAGTTATCTTTTGACACTCCTCGGCCTAAAGGCACGAGGATTCTTAAGACATTTGGGTCTTAATATCCCATGCAAGTGTGGGTTCCTTTCGCTGACTACGTTTGCAGCGTAGCTGCGTAGTCATATCTCCTCAAAAATGTTTTGGGCGTAGACTTTCCCCCAGTCCGGAGGTAGGTTTTTACATCTTATCTGATTTATCTATTCTACCATATTTATTTGTTAAGATGGATTTGTTATTTTACTTAAAAATGGAAAAAAGCCGTCCTCAAAGGACGGGGTTTTCAACCCAATTTGCTGATAAAAATTATAGGCAATTGACGTTTCAAGTCGAGTATTAACAGATGTTTGATTTGTATTGATTGAGTGAATACTTGATAATTCTTTACATGAATTTGTATTAATTCAGAATTTATTGCCATTCCCGAGCTTCCAGTTCCTGCTGAGGCAGCAATAAAGTCGCTTCGATTTCCTGTCGGATGGCGGCTGTCACTTCACAATTGCTGTGCAGACAATCGAGCAGAAGTTGATTGGCATTGTAGTAGGATTCCAGCACTTGCTGTTGAGCTGGACTAAACTCCCAGCTATGGTTAATATTGCGGTAATGGGCGATCGTCTCCCTCAACTCTTCCACCCAGATAGAATAGTGTTTCTGCCACCCGTCCTCCAGCCATTCTCGGTTTTGATTCGCAGATGGCAATTCGTCTCTCAATTGTTGCAAAGACTTATAAAATCCAGCATCCAGAACCGTCACCAGAATATTGTTGAGTGCCTCACTACAAGCATTGGCACAGGCAAAATCCTGACTTTGATTCGCACATTCCAGCAGCAAATTATCTAACGCCGCATCTAAAAACATCCCTTGATCCAGGGTACACGCTAACGCAAAGTGAGCCGCTGTATGAGGGCTTTGGGCAAGGGCAAGGTAAAACGCTCGTGAGTTGGCAACTTTGGGCTCTGTGGGAATCATCTGCGATTTTTGACTGGCCCACAGCAAAAATTCTTGCAGATAAGGGTCTTGAGCCACTAATACATCAATCTGCTGCTTCATCAACTGCACCAGCGAATCTGCACTCCGCAACATCGCAGTTGTTAACAAGAAAACTTCGCGCCAGTGCGGGTCAGTTATGTGACTCACCAACCCGGACAGCGCTTGCTCTAATCCTCCCAGATTGTGACTGGCAACAATTTTTCGAGCCGTGAAGTATTCTTGAAATGCTAGATAGGAAAACGAAAAAATTCCTCGCGCCCGTTCTGTGAGCAACCCATGTTGAGCCTCGATTGCTTTGAGTACGGCTTCGCTTTCGAGTTGGAGTTCCTCTGGTTCCAACAATGTCGCACCTGGCAAATTCCGCAAATAATCCCCAATGTATTGTTCGATGATCCGTTGCTCAAAAAAATAGTGTCCGTCTTCAAAGGTGACTGCCGCCAACTGACTCAGCAACCTGAGTTTTTGAGGTAATAAAAACCCTCGGTACACGTCATCGCGTTCGACTCCTTTAGCTTCATCCCATTTCCCCAGCAGCAAATCCAGTCCTTGCTTGTAAAACTCCATGCGTTTAGTCGGAAATTTGTCTTGACCGTGAAACACCCAGCAAGCAAGATGTAGAAACAGCGGCGTAACTACCAGTTGGCGAAATTGCCAATTTTCCGGCAAGTCTAATTTCCGCATAAACTGCATAGACTCTATCTCCCCCGATTGAGAGTTATTTTTGGCAAATTCTACAAACCACTTTTGCGCGAAGGTGGTGATTTGAGCCTCGGTAAAGGGGGCAATTTCCACATCGGTAAAGCCTTGCAGTTGCAGTTTTTGGGCGGCGGTGCGACAGGTGGCGACGAACTGATTTTTGTGATATTTTTCTGAGAATTTGCGAATCTCTTTCAGAACTGCTGTAATGTCCTGGTTGAGCACTTCATCCATGCCATCTAGCAACAGCAAAACTCTACCGGCTTTGAGTAAAGTTTCAATTACAGACGGATTGGGAATACCTGATGTGAGAAATGCCTGATGAATGTAATTTAGGATGCTAAATTTGCCATCATCTCTGCACTCTTCGGCAAAATCTCTCAGGGCGATGAAAACTGGCACTTGATGGGCGGCAAATTTGCCCCGGTTGCACAGAATGGCTAGATGTTTCAAAAAGGTGGTTTTGCCGACCCCTGGTTTACCTAATACTCTGAGTTTGGAGTAGGTTTCGACGGCTTGCATTCCTGGTATTTGTTTTTGGTCAACTGCGCCCAATCCGACGCGCTCAAATTCACCGGGCTCCAAGTTTTGCAAGTCGGCAATTTCAAACCACTGTTGGCTGGCTATTTCTTCTAAAATGTTGACATCGACGTAGATGTCGTCAATGCTGACTGGGCGGCTGATGTCGAGTAATTGCAAGATGCCGCATTGGTTTTGAATTGTGTCGTGATATTGCGATCGCACAACTTGCACTAAACTGTCAATATTCCCAGAGGCAGTCTCGGCGGCGTCTCCGGGTTCGGGTAATTCCGCAGGCGGATGGTCGGCAATTTCTCGCCAATCTAAATCAAGTATTGTACAAATGCCTAAAAAAGTCTGGCGATCGACCCGTTGGCCTGTGAAAAATCGCCCAATTGGCTGACGAGTCTTTAAGTTGACTTCTCCGGCTAGATACTCCTGAGTCCAGCCCTTGATGGCAAACGCTGCTTTCGCCCGTTGAATTCCAGAAGAAGATGATTGGAGCGATCGTTTTACCATAAAATAACAACCTCATGTTAAGACTCAAAATTAAAAATTTTTATCAATTTTTTTTCAATAGACCTCTTGCCAAAGTCCTTTTAATCAAATTTTGGGACGATGCTCAGAGCAACATCCCACAAGAAAAAAAGATTTTTATGGGATGGGCTTCGGCGCCGGCCTAACTATTTTTGCAATTCAAGTCTAATATCAAGCATTTTTAAGATAATTTGTTAGTCCCTGGATCTAAGGTGCGCAGTGCGCACCCTACATTAGCGTCACAACGCAAGTCTTAAAGCTATGGGTTTTTTGACTTCAGCAAGGGTTCAATCTGTCGCCTTTGATACTGCAATTCGTCTGCTAAAGGCTGGTAAATTTCTCGATCGCCCGATTCATTGCAATAATCCCACAAACCATTGTAACAGTGCCTGTCATCGTCCCAACCCGGATGGTTGACGATCGGATACAAGCAGACTCCCTCTACCGGAACTCCTGCTTTCAGCGCCGCCGCTACCTGATTGCACACATAATTAAACCAGACAGGTCTAAAATCGTCTTCAGTGCCTGTTTCTGCTACAAATAAGGGGCGGCCGTAGCGAGCGAACACTTCTTGCAGCATCTCGCTAAACGGGCGGTACAGCCGATCGGTGTATTTCATCGGGTGTTCGTTGTGAATCCACTGATTGCGATCGTAATAATTCACCCCAATAATATCGAGATATTTTTCCTGGCCGCCGAGTTCGGGGCGAAAACGTCCGGCCAACATATCCCAAGCTTGATATTGAGATAAGCGATAACCTTCCGCCGCGTCTTTATCCTCCGGTTTGTCAGGATCGGCAATAATGTTAATTACCGGGTCAATCTGAACGATGCGGCTGTGGGGATTGATTTCCCAAACTGATTCTATCGCTGCGATCGCAGCTTTGACTAACTGAATTTTGAGCTCGTCTCCCCGCCCCTCCGCAAAGGGATTGATGTAAGCAACATCGCCGCCAGCCCAGGCAATAAATGAAATTTCATTGACAGGTGTCACAAATGGTATTTGGTCAGTTTCGTCAGTCAGCACTTGCATAAAAGCGCGCACCATCTTGGCAAATCTGGACACGAATTCGGGACTGAAAATATCAATATCATCCGGCCAGCCGTAGTGAAACAAATCCCAAATTACCTGCATTTTTGTGTCGCGGGCGGCGCGAATTATTGGCAGGGAACTCGAAAAATCGTATTTTCCGGGTGACTGTTCAATTAAGTGCCAGCGGAGGCCTTCGCGGACTGTATAAATGCCCTGCTGCTGCAAGCGTTGGTAGTCCTCGACTGCAAATTTATCGTGGCCGGTGGCGGCTGTTACATCAAGGCGTTTTCCAGAAAGCAATTTGTGGGTGGAACATTCAAAGCCGCCCATGAAAAAACTTTGAAACATCAATAAAAGGGGTAATGGGGCATTAAGGTTTGTAGTAAGGACTTTAGTCCTTAAATATCTGTAAGAAAGGACTAAAGTCCTTACTACAAACGGAATTTTTGTAAGCAGTCTATAAGGTTTGTAGTAAGGACTTTAGTCCTTAATCTAAGAAAGGACTGAAGTCCTTACTACAAACCTGATTGCCATAAGTCTATTTAGCACTGAGTCGTAGTTTGCTGTGCACTTTCTTCGGGAATATCCCAGCCGAGAGTTGCTGCGGCGATCGCCTCTATGGGAAATTTGGGAGTGCGATCGGCATAAAGCAAACCATTAGCTTCTTGGAAAGTATCAGTCAACTGCGTGTAACAAAATCCGCTGAACATTTCCACTCGATTTACCACCTGCAACAGAGCCGTATAGCGCTTTTGCAGTTCCTGCGTGTCCGACGCGCGCACGTAGCCCCAAACTCTGTGAAAATCGGGGTTTTCGTGGCCGGCGCAGGCTATGCCGCCGAATTCGGTCAGCATCACCGGCTGTCCTTGGTGCGGGTGGCCGTCGAGGGTGAGGACTCGCCCTCCCGGACGCCCGCGATTGAACAAATCCGCTAACTGGACTTCGGGCCCGTAGCGCTTGGCCACAGTTTGCGGGTTGTTGTCGTAGTCGTGAATCGCCAGGATATCGGTATCTGTGCTTTCCCAACCGTCGTTGCTAATTACCGGGCGAGTCGGATCGAGGGTTTTGGTCAGGAAATACAGCGCTTGGACGTAGTGGCGG
>PVWI01000470.1 GCA_003003725.1 filamentous cyanobacterium Phorm 6
TCGCGTGACATTATATCTCAAATTGCACTCCCCTCCCCATGATTCCCAAGATTATCAATTGCAAGCTGAAGTTTTCAAGGAAAAGTGGCGGGCTATGAAGGACAATCCTTTTCCCTGGTATGTTCATTTGGAGCCAATTAGGTTAATATTAATGGAAGCATGAGTTAACAGCAAGATATAGTTATATTATGTCCAATAAATTGTCCCCGAAAAAGGTTCGTAGTGAGGACTTCAGTCCTCTGAGGACTAAAGTCCTCACTACGAACCCTTTCGGTAGTGATAATAGACGGACATAACATTAGCCGTTAATTGTTAACTACAACCACTAATTTTATCGAATCAAACATTAAGCCATGACAGACAAAGTTAAAAAAACGGACGCCGAATGGCAACAGCAACTAACGCCAGAACAGTTCAAAGTCACCCGAAAAAAGGGAACAGAAAGAGCTTTCTCCGGCGAGTATCACGACAGCAAAAAGCCAGGAATTTATAAGTGTATTTGCTGCGGTACAGAGCTATTTGAATCGGAAACAAAGTACGATTCCGGTACCGGTTGGCCGAGTTTCTACGCGCCCATTAATGAAGAAAATGTCAAGTGCGAGGCGGATAACGCCTTGTTCATGCGTCGCACGGAGGTACTCTGCGCTGTCTGCGACTCTCATCTCGGTCATGTATTCAATGACGGGCCAAGGCCCACCGGTCAGCGTTACTGCATGAATTCTGTATCGCTTGATTTTGTTCCCAAAGATTAAATTCACTCAACCTTTCTCAGCAAGGTGCTCTGGAACCGGATCAAAAGCCTGTTCCAGACAATTGATGTTCAAAATGCACCTGTACTGGTATCTTATGGTGGAGGCAAAAAGAGTAAAAAAATAGTGGCGGCATGGGGATGGTTTATCAGCGAGTTTTGCTGAAGCTCAGCGGTGAAGCGCTGATGGGCAGCTTGGGCTACGGCATCGATCCGATAGTCGTTCAGTCGATCGCCCAGGAAGTAGCCAAAGTCGTCTCCGAAGGCATTCAAATTGCGATCGTTGTCGGCGGCGGCAACATTTTTCGTGGCGTGAAAGCTGCTTCGGCAGGCATGGATCGGGCAACGGCTGATTATGTGGGTATGATTGCGACGGTGATGAATGCGATCACTTTGCAGGATGCTTTGGAACAAGCAGGAGTGCCAACTAGGGTGCAATCGGCGATCGCCATGCAAGAAATAGCTGAACCCTACATCCGGCGGCGCGCAATTCGCCACCTGGAAAAAAAACGGGTAGTGATTTTTGGGGCTGGTTCTGGCAATCCTTTTTTTACTACTGATACTACAGCCGCATTGCGAGCGGCTGAAATTGATGCAGAGGTGATTTTTAAAGCTACTAAGGTAGATGGGGTGTACGATTCTGACCCCCACATCAACCCCAACGCGCGCAGGTATCAAACCCTCACCTATGCCCACGTCTTGAATCAAGACTTGCGGGTGATGGATAGTACCGCGATCGCCCTTTGCAAAGAAAATAATATTCCTATTGTGGTATTTGACCTGACGGTATCGGGCAACATTTACCGAGCAGTAATGGGAGAATCTATTGGAACTCTTGTCGGAGGTTTTTGTGAAGTTAGCTGAATCAGAAGATCATATGCAAAAGGCAGTTGAGGCTACTCAACGGTCTTTTAATACTATTCGGACGGGACGGGCAAATGCCTCTCTCCTCGATCGAGTCATGGTAGACTACTACGGCTCTCCAACTCCGATCAAATCCCTTGCCAATATCGGCACGCCGGATGCGACTACGATCAACATTCAACCGTTCGATCGCACAGCGCTTACGTCCATCGAAAAAGCAATTTCTCTGTCAGATGTAGGGCTCGTTCCCAACAACGACGGTTCAGTTATTCGCTTGAACATTCCACCGCTGACGAGCGAAAGACGCCAAGAATTTGTCAAAATGGCCGCGAAGTTTGCCGAAGAAGGTAAAGTTGCAATTCGCAATATCCGCCGCGATGCAGTTGACTCGATTCGTAAGCAAGAAAAAAGCAGCGATATCTCTAAAGATGAATCGCGAGACTTGCAAGATAAAATTCAAAAGCTGACGGACAAGTACATTGTCAAAATAGAAGAAGTTCTGGCTGGCAAAGAGAGAGATATTACGACAGTCTAATAGTCTGTAGTTAATTATTGTTAGTTATTGGTTATTTGTGAGTTACTCCTGATAACTAATAACTAATAACTCATCACAACAGACAAGTGACTAAAATATTTGATTGCATTATTGTCGATCGCCGCTTCATGGAAACTGGTCTGATTTTGGTCAGTCCTTTGGCTAGGGCATTCTATCAGTTTACAGGAGCTGCGAGTCAAAGCGGGCGTCAAATTGCCGATGACTACTAATATGATCGTTTATTTTTATAAACTAGAGGAGCCTTACGGCTGCTTTTCTAATTTTTCACTACACGACATTTCCCTACACGGTCAAGATTGGTTGACTGTGGAACATTACTATCAATCCCAAAAATTTGTCGGTAGCGCTGATGAAAGATTAGTGGCGGCGATTCGATCCGTACCAACTCCTCAAGAAGCAGCCCAATTAGGTCGCGCTCCAGACAACCGGATGCGCGCTGATTGGGAATCGGTGAAAATTCCGATTATGCGCGAAGCAGTTTTAACTAAGTTTCTGACTCATCCAGACATTCAAGCTATTCTCCTCGCCACAGGGGATCAATTGATTGTGGAGGATTCGCCAACGGATTACTACTGGGGCTGCGGCTGCGATGGCACCGGGCAAAATCATTTGGGTAAAGTTTTAATGAGCGTGCGCAGCGAAATTTGTCAACGCCTTGCGGGCTGAATAAAAGGTTTAATTTTGTGGTCTATTCCGATTATATGAAGTTATACTAAGAAATGTCAAGTTATCGTAACAATCAATTCTGATATTGAGAGTTTAACTACCAGCCGGGAAGTCCCTCGGTATATTCAGAGGGGGATGAATCTGAGCGCTGCGCGAAGTACCCCCGAAT
>PVWI01000471.1 GCA_003003725.1 filamentous cyanobacterium Phorm 6
GGCCACAGCTTGCCGCAAATGAGCCCGATCCATATCGTCGTCAATTCCCGCCACCAAATATACAATTAACTTAGTAGCCAAATCCCTTCCAGAAACTAACATTCGCTTTTTGTTCGGATCGTACAAAATCCCGTACCACGCAGACTCAGGATTCTCCATGTAGCTAAATCCTTCATCCACATCATATCTGCGGAGTTTGTCAAAAATAGATGTCAGCGAAAGCTTCTTTCTAAATACTAGAATTCCCAAAGCATTAGCTAAGGCAATTTGACCGACTGGACGGAACAAAATATTTCCTTCGCCACCGGGCTTTTCAAAACTAAATCGGCGTAATTTAGCCGTTGTTTCGCCACTTAAAATTCTTTGATAGCTGGGTAAAGTTGCTAAATTATCGAACAATTTATTAAACTCTTCAATTCCCTCTTTTAATTCATCATCTTCGGGTCGCATGGGAATTAAACCTTTTTTTTCGGGCTTCCAATGGGGGAATTTATGTTCTAAATACCGTTCCGCCATATCTTGAACCGCTTGTAAAGTCGTCAACACCATTGATTGGGCGGCGACTGTGGCGCTATCCCAATTGACGCGGGGATTTCTGTCTTCTTGCTCTTTTAATAAAGGATGGGTGACGGCAATTTTGCGGGCGCAAATCGCAAATCCGTTGTCTTCGTTTAATAATGCTAGCTGTCCCTGACTAAGCGTCACCGCCATGAGGTTAACGTGCACAAAGATCGATCGCACGCGCCGTTGTGCTTGCTGTCGGGTTTCCCCAGCCACAGCCGCCGGGATAAACTCAATCCCGATTTTTTCGTGAGCTAATTTGTGTACTTCGTCGGGGTCAATTTGATACTCTTGGGCTAAATCTTCGAGAGTAATTGCAGCGCCCACAGGTTTTTTATTTTTGTTGTATCTTTGCAGGATTCCGGTTTTAATTAAACTCATTAAACCTTGAATTCCCATCAGCCGGTGCTGGCCGTCTAAGGCAAAAACAGAAATATTTTTAGATATATTCAACAGTCCTAAATTATCATTTTTATCAAAGGATGTGAATTCAGCGGCCGATTTGGTTGCTACGCCGTTTTTATCCCATTCTTCTGCTAGAGGGTTGTCTACCCAAGGGGGACTGACGACTACTAAAACTGCGGGGAATTTGTGGGATTTTCGGGCTGCTAAATATTGAGTTAGTGGGGCTTGGCGCGACCAATCCAAGGGGCGTTGGATAATTTCGTCAATGGTTTCGTCGTCGCGGACAATGTTGTTAGTCTTGAGGTCAAATTTTTGTCGGAAAAGCGGCATTTGTGAGGCGAAACGGACGCGGGAATCTAACCATTCTAGGGTGACTGAACCGATGTAGGCTTCGGTGTTTCCCATGTGGGTTTTTTGTACGAAAATGCGATCGTCCTTTCCTAAATAATTATCTAATAACAGTGCGATTTCCTGTCTTTCGCGATGTTCTTTTTCCAAAAATTGGTTAGCGAGGTCAGCCGCTGGGTTGGTATTCATTCGCAGTTTTTATATAATTACGCTATTTTTTCAAAAATATCATGGGTTAAAATTGATGTCAACTCTTGTTTTTTAAAAATATCTGTGAAATACTAAAAATAGCTACCTATAGGTTAGCGAGTTAATTGCCGAAACCTGGGTCTGACGCGCTACCGTCGGGCCCGCCAGGGGTTGAAAACCCCTGTCTCATAGCGAAAGTCCTCTTTAAGAGGACTGAATACGGATCAATTTTGAGGTTGATTTTCAGTCGGTTTTAACCGACTTTAGCTATGAGACGGGGGTTTAAACCCCTGGCGGACTTTTGGGTAAGTGAGTTAATTGCCGATCGCCCTTGCTTGAGATTTATCTGCGGTGTCACAAAAAATATGTCCACTCCTTCCTTTGAATACATTTTGCCGGTCATCCGGGGAATTCAAGCGGGCCGCGAATATTACGTGTCGATGTGTCCGGTGCGTTTTTTGCCGAAATTGTTTCCTTTAGATTCTGAAGAATTACCGCCGTTTTTGCGGGCGAAACGGGCGCTTAACTGGGCTAGAATTCCCGAAATTGCTGATTATTTGGTCAATAATTCTGGGAATTATACTTGTGGGGCGATCGCCGCTTCGATTGATGCGGATATTACTTTTGAAGCTGTGGGAAATGAGGCGGAGGAACGCAAAATCGGTCGCTTGCGAGTGCCGATGGATGCTAAATTTACTATTAATGACGGACAGCATCGCAGGGCGGCTTTTGAGATGGCTTTGCAGGAAAATCCGCAGTTGGGATACGAGACTGTGGCGCTGATTTTGTTTCTGGATGTTGGGTTGGAAAATTCGCAGCAAAAGTTTTCCGATTTGAACAATTTTCAAGTTCCTTTGGAGTCGTCGCTAAGGGTACTTTTCAATCACCGGGGCGATCGCGCTTTGGTTGTAAAATCGGTTGTTAAGCAGGTTGATGTGTTCCGGTGTTTGACGGAGATGGAGAAGGGGAGTTTGAACGGGCGATCGCCCAAATTGTTTGCGCTAAGTGCGATCGATCGTGCTATTATGGCTTTGCTGTCCAACATTCACAGCAGCAAACAAACAAAACCCTCTCATTCTGGCACTACAAAACAGAAAAAAGAGGAAGAACTTGCTCAACAAATACAACAGGCGGTTAATTATTGGAATGCGGTTAGCAGTTTTATGCCCGATTGGCAATTAGTTCTGCAAAAGCAAGTTGCGGCGGGGGAAATGCGCCGGAATTGCGTGCACTGTCACAGTGTGGTGTTGGAGAGTTTGGGGGAAGTTGGGGCCGCTTTGTTGTCGCTTTTTCCTGAGAGTTGGGAGGAACGTTTGAGTCTTTTACTGCGGGTTGATTGGTCGATTTCTAATCCCGATTGGGAGGGTGGGATTTTGTTAAAAGGGGGGATTTCGCGATCGAGGGCGAGTGTTAGTTGGATGACTGATTATTTGAAAAATCGGTTGGGTTTGGAAACTGCAGAGGCACGCAGACGGTGATATAA
>PVWI01000130.1 GCA_003003725.1 filamentous cyanobacterium Phorm 6
CGATCCAATCGATGGGACTGCCCGTTGAAGAGATTGATTGGGCTGCTGTTGGTGGCGGTTTGGGCAGTTTGATGTGGGTGGATTTGCTGAGAATTTGCGGCGTGAAGGTCGATCGAATTGCAGTTCTGGGCATGGAAGAGCAACCTTACGCCCGTTATCGGCGTTTATGCCTAAATTCTCAAATTCCGCTCAGGGAACGGCTGCGATCGAATTCTGACGCTTGTCCAGACAACATTTGGGGCTGGCCTCCCTACGCTGTGCGAGAAGCTTGGCAGGAATTGCTGAAAGGGCGGTTCTGGGTATCGCTGAAGTTGATGTGGCAGGTGTTTGCGGAACCGACTTTTGCCGAAACTTATACGCCGCGCGCCGGGAATGTGTTTGATGCGATTGACAGAGAAACTGTGCGTATCGGGTGGAATCAGATGTTTCGCTATGGGAGAGTACGGGGAATTCGGAAGACAGATGACGGCAGGTACGCGATCGCTTATTCTCGATCGAATGCCGATCGTCGCGACCACGCTTTTTTGATTGCTAAATACGTACACTTAGCCACGGGCTATCCCGCCATTCAATTTCTGCCAGACTTGCAAGCTTATCGCGAAAAAACTCAGGATTTTGATTCAGTTGTCAACGCTTATGAAAGCCACGACGGCGTTTACGAAAAGTTGGAGGCGAGAGGCGGCAGCGTATTAATTAGAGGGCGGGGGATTGTGGCTTCCCGCGTTGTGCAGCGAATTTACGAAGCGCGACAACGCAACCGCAACATTCAAGTATTGCATTTGATGCGATCGGCCAAACCCCAAGGTAACAAATTCGATCGAGCTGTGCGAAGCGTCGAAAATCACTACGAATTTCAACCCTTCAACTGGCCAAAAGCTTGCTGGGGCGGGGAACTACAAGTAATGTTAGAAAAAGCCGCCCCCGAATCTCGCTCGCAGTTGCTCACCGACTGGGGCGGCACCACTACCGCCCAGCGCAGCGACTGGCGGCGTATTGTCAAAGAAGGTTTAAGTCAAGGGTGGTATCAAATTACCTTCGGGGAAGTCGAGAAAGTCGATCGCGACAGTCAAAACCGCACGGTGACTTACATTCGGGAGAAGGAACTTAAGGGGCAAATTAAGCTAGAAGCTGATTTTATCATTGACGCTACGGGTTTGGACGCTAAGGTAAAAACCAGTCCCCTGCTAGACGATTTGGTAGCCCAATACAATCTTCCCCTCAACAGTTTGGGGCGACTGAGCGCGAACAATGATTTTGAACTGTCCGAATTGCGCAACACTTCCCCTCTTCACGCAGAAGGGCGGGTATACACAGCGGGCGCGATTACTTTGGGGGGGTCTTACGCGCCTGTAGACAGCTTTTTGGGCTTGCAGTACGCCGCCCTGCGTTCCGTTGAAAGTCTGGCAGCTAACGGAGTTCCCGGTGTTGGGAAATTGACTGTTTGGCGATCGATCGTACAATGGTTAAAGTGGATTTTTAATAAATCTCCCGGTTGATTAGTTATTGGTTATTGGTTATTGGTTATTGGTTATTGGTTATTGGTTGTCAATGCCAATGCCCAATGCCCAATGCCCAATTCTTAATTTATTATGACTCCCACCTTATTTGGCCGCTGGCAAACTCGAATACTCTTATTTACAACCGTAGGCGTTTTAGTAACACTGCCATTTTTTCTAGGTTTAATTACCTCAAAATCTGGCTCAACTTTTTTCTTGATTTTAGGCTATTTAGCAATTTTTGGCATCGGCTGGGATGTCTTATATATTTACATCCAAAAGTTTCGCTGGGATCGAGATTGGCCAGGCGCATTTCAATTAATCGCCGGGATTTGGGAAGCGCTTTTTGTCTTGCTATTAATCAAAACTATCAGTTTGCCCGGAATACCTGCCCAAGATTTTGACTTAGGAGCTTTTGCTTTACATTATAGTTTAGTGTGGCTGGCTATTTATCTGGCATCGCAAACACTGATGCGAATTTTATTTCCCTACTGGCGTTTCCGAGGCGGCCAATGGTTTTAACAATAGTTTTGAATTGCATAAATCTTTGATTTAGAGGGAAACCGCAGATATAAGGCAGATAAACACAGATTAACGCAGATGTTTTTTAAGATATGAAAGCAAATGAATGCAATCTTGTGTAATAGTTTTGAGTAGGGAAACGGCACTGCCGTGTCCGGCGCGAGGCTAAGGCTTTTAAGAAATGATATAAAGTGCACATTGTGTACCATAAATAATTTATAATAAACTTTGTTGAAAATTGCTGGCATCATTCAATGTATCGTTCTCCCTGTATATTCTCATTTTTTTCCGGTTCAGGATTCCTTGACCTCGGTTTTGAATTAAGCGGCTTTAATGTAGCCTATGTCAATGAAATTTTCCCACCTTTCATGCAAGCATACCGCTACTCTCGGCAGTGCCTGAATTTGCCACTACCAGAATACGGATACTGCGAAGCAGATGAAGCAGATGTAACTCAACTTGTAGGCGGAAAACCAGCTTATCGCCTGCGGGAATTGATGCAAGATGCCCGGAAGAAACACGATAGGATTGGATTTATTGCGGGGCCACCTTGTCCCGACTTTTCAATCGGTGGCAAAAACCGAGGTGGGGAAGGAGAGAAAGGCAAACTTTCAGCTTCTTACATTGAATTGATTTGCCAACAGCAGCCGGATTTCTTTGTATTTGAAAATGTCAAAGGTTTGTGGAGAACCAAAAAACATAAAGCTTTTTACGACGAACTCAAGCATAAGCTGGCTGATGCGGGATATTTTTTTGTGGAACGTTTAATAAATGCGATCGAATACGGTGTGCCACAAGATAGAGATAGAATTATTTTAATAGGTTTCCAAAAAAATATTATTAAAGATATGGGCATTTGTTTAGAGCAAAATAGCCAAATGTTGCCAGAAGGTATATTTCCTTGGTCGAGTCAGATTTTATATCCCAAATCCGAAGTTTTTTCTAATCCTTGGCCTGAAACTGATCCGTTTGCCTGCGATAGTTTGTTGCCTTGCCCTGATGACATTCCCAAAGAGTTAACAGTACAGTTTTGGTTCCAAAAAAATGATGTTGTAAACCATCGCAATGCGGAAGATTATTTTCAACCTAAAGCGGGGATTAAAAGGTTTGCTGCTGTCGATGAGGGAGATGATTCTAAAAAATCTTACAAGCGTTTGCACAGGTGGCGTTATTCCCCGACTGCTTGTTATGGAAATAACGAAGTTCACTTGCATCCTTACAAAATTCGCAGGCTTTCTGTTGCAGAAACGCTGGCTATTCAGTCTTTGCCTAAAAAGTTTGCGCTACCTGACAATATGACTCTAACTAATATGTTTAAAACTGTGGGAAATGGGGTTCCTTACTTAGCATCCAAAGGTATTGCTCAAACAATTTTAGAGTTTTTACATACAAAATAAATAAATAAATATTTTAGCTGTAGGGTGTGTGAGGGCGAGTAATCTTTGAATTCAAACTGTGAGATTTTTAACCCTCACGCACCGCCACAACTAGATTTTGGTGCGTGAGGCGCGGTTGAAAATTGATTGTCGGTGGCGCAAGTTAATCGCCGCGCCTCACACACCCTACAAGTTTGTGAAAGTTGTTTTTTAATGAATTAAGAAAAAGAAAAGTTCACAAATGGTTTAGACTTGTTATATAATAGTTGGTTAAGGTTGAAAACCTAGATTTTTTATTTGCCTGCAATTCGCCATGACTGTTAAACCCCGCCGCTATCACATTACCACTTTCGGATGCCAGATGAACAAAGCCGACTCCGAACGGATGGCCGGCATTCTGGAAAATATGGGCTTTGAGTTTTCGGAAGACCCGAACGAAGCTAGCTTGATTCTCTACAATACTTGCACGATTCGAGACAATGCGGAACAAAGAGTTTATTCTAACCTCGGAAGGCAGGCTAACCGCAAGCGCAAGGAACCGGGTTTAACTTTAGTTGTAGCGGGATGCGTGGCTCAGCAGGAAGGTGAAGCGCTATTGCGCAGAGTGCCGGAATTGGACTTAGTAATGGGGCCGCAACACGCTAACCGACTTGAAGATTTGCTGGAACAAGTTTTTCAGGGAAATCAAGTTGTAGCCACAGAAGCTGTTGAGATTATGGAGGATATTACTAAGCCTCGCCGCGATAGTAAGGTGACTGCTTGGGTGAATGTAATTTATGGCTGCAATGAACGCTGTACTTATTGTGTTGTGCCGAATGTTCGCGGGGTTGAACAGTCGCGAACACGGGAGGCAATTCGGGCGGAAATGGAGGATTTGGGCCGCCAAGGTTACAAGGAAGTAACTTTATTGGGGCAGAATATTGATGCTTATGGGCGCGATTTGCCTGGGACGAAACCGGATGGCAGCAACTTGCATACTTTGACGGATTTGCTCTATTTTGTTCGGGATGTTCCGGGAGTCGATCGCCTCCGATTTGCTACTAGCCACCCTCGCTATTTTAATGAAAGGTTGATTCGCGCTTGTGCGGAATTGCCGCAGGTTTGCGAACATTTTCATGTGCCTTTTCAGTCTGGCGATAATGATATTTTGAAGGCGATGTCTCGTGGTTATACTCAGGAGAAATATCTCCGAATTGTTGATATGATTCGCCGTTATATGCCGGATGCTTCGATTACGGCTGATGCGATTGTGGGTTTTCCGGGGGAGACGGAGGCGCAGTTTGAGAAGACTGTGAAGTTGATCGAAGATGTTGGTTTCGATTTGGTGAATACGGCGGCTTATTCGCCGCGCCCTGGAACGCCGGCCGCTTTGTGGGATAATCAGTTGAGTGAGGATGTAAAAGCCGATCGCCTGCAACGCATAAATCATGTCGTCAGTACAACCGCTATGGAGCGTTCACAGCGCTATTTTGGGCGCATTGAGGAGGTTCTGGTGGAAGTTCAGAATCTCAAAGATCCAACTCAGGTGATGGGACGCACTCGCGGTAATCGTCTCACATTCTTTAAGGGCGATATTGCTGAATTGGCTGGTAAAATAGTGCAGGTCAAAATTACAGATATTCGCGCTTTTAGCTTGACTGGCGAAATACTTTAAATAGTTCTTGGAGTTCACAATCCCCGTAGGAACACGGCACTGCCCATAGGTGTCAACTTAAGGTCAAATCCAGTCAGAGATTGCTCTTTGACTATTAAATCTATATCCCCCCTAGCCCCCCTTAAGAAGGGGGGGACAAGAACGTACTCAAAGTCCCCCTTCTTAAGGGGGATTTAGGGGGATCTGGACTATGGTAAAAACGACATTTATCAAGGCTTTCAGGCTTAAGTTGACACCAATGGGCACTATCCTGTTCCTACAAAAGTTACATACCTCACATACCTAAAAAGTTCTGTATGACTATAATCGGAATAAAGAGAGTTTAAATAACATGACACAAAATTCTGAATTTGACACGACGCAAAATTTCATTCCCCAAGCTGAATTGCCGCAGCCAGACGAACGCGGAGAGTATCAAAGAACTTCTCACCGATATTGGCAAGTGGTAGATTCAGACCCGAATGGTCTTAATTGTCGCATGGGCGCGCATTCTATTGAGGAAATAGAAAATCCCGGGAGTAAGGTAGATTTAAATATTGGTAGTTGGCCTGTAGTTGGCACTTTGAAACAAGGGCAGAAGTTTGAAATATATCTCGGCCCTAGCGGATTGGGGGTTTTGTACGATCGGCAACATCAACCTTGGTTTTTTGTAGAAAACAGTCAGGGTATCGATGGGTCTGGCAATTGTTTTGTTCGGGCTCACAGTAGTTTTGTCCAACCCGTACAGCTTAAGTAGTCTGTATAGTTTATATTGGATAGAGATGACTTATTTGCTAACAGGATGTAGTTTTTTACCGCAGAGGGCGCAGAGAACACAGAGGAAGAGTGGAAGGGAGGGGATAAGTAGTCTTAAAGTGTTCATTTCTGCGTTGGCTGCGCTCTGTGCGTGTATATTTGTCAAAAAGTACAGGGATATTGAAAAATGACGAAGATGCGGATAGGGCTGTTATTCGGCGGGCGATCGGGCGAACATGAAGTTTCAATTAGCTCAGCAAGGGCGATCGCCCGCGCCCTCGCTGCTGACGAAAATGCCTCTAAATACGAAGTTCTGCCCTTTTACATCCAAAAAAACGGCCGCTGGCTGTCGGGAACATTACCTCAACAAGTCTTAGCCACCGGAAAACCTCTGGAAATAGAGCAACCAACAGAACAAGATGACTCTCCCACATCTAGACAGTTTCCTAATTTTAATGCCGTAGATGTTTGGCTCCCGGTTTTGCACGGCCCAAACGGTGAAGACGGTACGGTGCAAGGTTTGCTGAAATTAATGCAACTTCCTTTTGTCGGTTCCGGGGTTTTGGGATCGGCCATCGGAATGGACAAAATTGCGATGAAAATGGCCTTTGCTCACGCTGGTTTACCCCAGGTAAAATATGTCGCTGTTAACCGTTCTCAAATCTGGTCAAATCCTGGCGTTTTCCCGAAACTGTGCGACCAAATTGAGGAAACTTTGGGTTATCCTTGCTTTGTGAAACCAGCAAATTTGGGTTCGTCGGTGGGAATTTCTAAAGTGCGATCGCGCGCCGAATTAGAAGCTGCTCTCGATAGCGCCGCCAGCTACGACAGACGGATTATTGTGGAAGCAGGCGTGATCGCTAGAGAATTAGAATGTGCTGTTTTGGGTAACGACAATCCCCAAGCTTCAACAGTTGGAGAAATTAGTTTTAACAGTGATTTCTACGACTATGAAACTAAGTATACTCAAGGGGAAGCAGATTGTTCAATTCCCGCAAAGGTAAGTAGTGCGATTATCTCCCAAATCCAAGAAATGGCTGTGCAAGCATTTTTGGCTGTAGATGCTGCCGGTTTAGCGCGAGTAGACTTTTTCTATGTTGAATCTACAGGAGAAGTCTTGATTAATGAAATCAACACTTTCCCTGGCTTCACTGCTACCAGTATGTATCCTCAACTGTGGGAAGCTTCAGGTATCTCTTTCCCCGAATTAGTAGACCGTTTGATTCAATTAGCTCTCGAACGGCATGGAAAAAAAGGTTGAATTGCGATCGGCAAACTGCTGCTGTGTCAATAGCAAAACATAATTTATTCCGCAGGTTATATATCCGTACCTGCGGAAATGAGATAACATATGTGTGGCAGTCATTGTCTGCCTACAACCAAATTTTCATTGCCAGCTAAACAACTGGAAATGTTAAGTAGGCAGGTATGAATAAATGCAAAATTAAGATGACTACAGGCGATCGGCGAATATTAAGATTAATAACTCTCAAATCTCAAGCTTTAAGTCGGTCAACTTAGATGAAACGTTTCACTCAACTGCCACAGTGGTGGACTTATGGATTGTTATTTCCCCTAGCGGTACTCAACTGCTGGTTAGCCCTCCTAGTCTTTGAATATTTTCGCGCGCTGGTTACGGTTTTGGTAATCGCTACGGTGTTCTCTTTTTTGCTGGATTATCCAGTGCGTTTTCTGCGCACATACGGGCTGAAGCGCGATCTGGCGGTGTTGGCGGTATTGTTTTTGACTTTGCTGATATTGGTGGTTTTAGGTATTACTCTGGCTCCTATTTTGCTGAACCAAATCACTGAACTCGCCACCAGACTGCCAACTTGGATAGTTTCGGGCACAGAACAGATTGAAGCGTTCAACAAGTGGGCAGAAAATCGCAATATTCGCATTAATGTTAGCGGTTTGACTACTCAATTGAACGATCGACTTTCAACTCAATTGCAGTCTCTCACTGGCGAAATCCTCAAATTTGGCTTGGGTGCGGCAGACAGTCTGGTGAATTTCCTGCTGACAATAGTTCTGACATTCTACTTGCTATTACATGGCGATCGCGTGTGGGAAGGTTTATTTAAGTGGTTCCCCTCCAATCTGAGCGTGCAATTGCGGCCGTTGCTGGCGCGAAGCTTCCACAACTACTTCGTCGGACAAGCAACTTTGGCGGGTTTGATGGGACTGTCGATAACTATTGCTTTTTTAATTCTGCGAGTTCCCTTCGGCTTACTGTTCGGTTTGGGTGTGGGTGTAATGACGATGATTCCCTTCGGGGCACCTTTCAGTATTTGCGTTGTCAGTTTGCTAATTACATTAAACAATTTTTGGCTCGGCGTCACAGTTTTAGCTGTCGCTACCGTAATTGATCAAGTAATTGAAAGCGGGGTTGCTCCTCGATTGTTAGGCGGTTTTATCGGCCTCAATCCCGTGTGGATTTTAGTGTCGCTGTTGGTGGGAGTTAAGGTGGCGGGAGTAGCAGGTTTGTTAGTTGCTGTACCGATGGCCGGTTTTATTAAGAATACGGTTGATATTTTGGAAATTTCGAGGAATGAGTCGAGGGAAATTGAGGCGGTTAGTTCCATTGAACCTCCTGAGCAATAATAGCATTTTAGATTAATGTTCGATCGTTCGGACTTCAGTCCTCATAAAAATTTGAGGACTGAAGCCCTCACTACAAAAAATTTTGATGGCGACTGATTTCATGAATATTTCGCGAAAAATGCGGAATATCCGGGCTAGCTACCGTAGTCTATATTATGACAACGTATGGCGATCGCCTTCGACAACAAGCGAATCAACAATTCACGTGCAATAGTCCGGTTTCTACGCCACTACTATGTAGGGTAAACCCCACCAGGCAACTACATCTCACAAATGCTTGAATTAAAATTAAAGAACGTTTAGTTCTCACCTAATTACAGTAGGTACTAAAAATGCAAAACCCTAATTATAACTCTTCCTCTAACTCCCACCAAATCAATACTATGTCAACCAAAAATATGTCTAATCAAACTCAGCATTCTCGCCGTTTCTCTCTGCCGAAAAAACTGGCTTTTTTATCCCTCGTTTTGCTCGGCTCCACCACGATGGTTGGGTGCAACGCGCTAACTTCTCAAGTTCCTGGCTCTTCTAACGCCATCAAAACTGAACCCACAAGTGCAGCACCAATCTCAGCATTGTCTGCCAATATAATGCCCTCTCAAGACTCTAATTTTGTCACTAAAGTTGTACAGGAAGTCGGGCCGGCAGTGGTACGAATTAACTCGTCTCGCACGGTTAAAACCCAAACTCCAGAGGAGATTCCTGAGCAATTCCGCCGCTTTTTCGGCTCGGAATCTCCCATTCAACCGGGAAATCGGGTAGAACGGGGCTCCGGTTCGGGCTTTATTTTTGGTTCCGACGGCCGTATTTTGACTAACGCTCACGTTGTTGACGGTGCGGATACGGTGACGGTAAAACTGAAAGACGGGCGGGAGTTTGTAGGCAAAGTTTTAGGTATAGATACAGTTACTGATGTGGCTGTTGTTAAAATTGAAGCTAATAATTTGCCTGTGGTGAGTTTGGGTAAATCTGAAGAGTTACAGCCGGGAGAATGGGCGATCGCGATCGGCAATCCCCTCGGTTTGGACAATACCGTGACTGTGGGGATTATTAGCGCCACAGGCCGTTCTAGCGCCGATGTGGGCGTTGCAGACAAGCGCGTCAGCTTTATTCAAACCGATGCTGCGATTAATCCCGGCAATTCCGGCGGGCCGTTGCTGAACCAACGCGGTCAAGTTATCGGTATGAATACGGCGATTATTCAAGGTGCTCAAGGATTGGGTTTTGCTATTCCGATCGATCGCGCCCAACAAATTGCCGAGCAATTAGTAACAACCGGAAAAGCCGAACATCCTTATCTCGGCATTCGGATGTTAACTATTACTCCCGAAATTAAGGCAGAATTCAATAAAAATTCCAACGCCAAATTGAGGGTGACTGAAGATAAAGGCGTGTTAGTTATGGGAGTTGCGAAAGATTCTCCCGCGTCACAAGCTGGAGTTCGCGTTGCCGACGTGATCAAGAAAATTAATGGTTCAGAAGTCAGCGATGCTGCCAGCGTACAGGAAATTGTTGAGAAAAGTAAAGTAGGTAAAGATATGCAGCTTGAGCTGATCCGCGGCGGACAACCGGTTACTGTGGCTGTGAAAGCGGGTGATTTTCCAGCGGGCCAGAAGTAGCAGTAGAATTGGAACTTTGAGTTTCTAGTATTCTGGGGAACGGGCATCTTGCCCGTTCCACAAGAAAGTTGAATTCAGCTTTCGGGGTGGGCTTCGACGCCGCCCCGAAAGCTGAATTATTGTGGGGTGGGCTTCTAGCTCGCCCCGATCTTTTTCTATTGTGGACTTCTCGCCCTGATTTGTGATTAAAAGGTGAAAAAATGGCTCATATCAATTTGCGCCGCCCCGAAAATATCAGCGGTAATTTTTACGTAGACAGTAGCTGCATTGACTGCGATACTTGTCGGTGGATGGCACCATCTGTATTTACTCAAGCCGGAGAACAATCTGCGGTTTACCAGCAGCCAACTAACGAAACAGCATCCATGCGAAGTCTGGCGGCTCTTTTGTCCTGTCCCACAAGTTCGATCGGCACTGTTGAAAAACCGAAAAATATCAAAGAAGTTCAGCAACATTTGCCCGTACTCGTAACAGAAAATATCTACCACTGCGGCTACCACTCAGAGAAATCCTACGGCGCAGCTAGTTATTTAATTGTCCGCCCCGAAGGAAATATTTTAGTTGATTCTCCCCGTTTTGTGCCGCCGCTGGTCAAAAACATAGAAGCTATGGGCGGCATTCGCTATCTGTATTTGACTCACCGCGACGACGTAGCAGACCATCAAAAATACCGCGACCATTTTGAGTGCGATCGCATTCTTCATGCTGACGAAATTAACGCGGATACTCGCACTGTAGAAATTCAATTATCCGGCAGCGAACCGCATCAAATAGCAGATGATTTGTTGATTATTTCCGTACCGGGTCACACGAAAGGTCACACAGTTTTACTTTACAATCATCAGTTTTTGTTTAGCGGCGATCATCTGGCTTGGTCGGACAATTTGCAGCAGCTAATTGGTTTTCGTAATGCCTGTTGGTATTCTTGGACGGAACAAATTAAATCTATGCAAAATTTGGCTAATTATGACTTTGAGTGGGTGTTGCCTGGACACGGCCGCAGGTATGATGCCGATCGAGAAACCATGCGAAATCAAATGCAACAGTGTATTGCTTGGATGGTCGATGCTTAATGCGATCGGGTTCATAACTCCGACTCAGCCAGATTCAGTTGACCCCGGTAGCCTGTAAAAATCCGACTGCCATCTTTAAGAATATGAATCTCCATCTGATCGCTCGCCCAAGTGAGTTGATCCTGAAAAGCAGGATTGAAAAGATGTACCCGCTGGTTGCTGGAAGAAACGAGAGAATCGGGTGAGTGGACTGCCAAAGACTGCACATAAGCACCATCGACTAAAATATCAAGTTGTTCCAGTAAGTCGTCAACACCCGCGGGAGCCTGTTCCGATCGCAATTTTTCTAACGTGAAGCCGGTAAACGACATGACGTTTAATCCTGCTGCTTTGACTTGGCGTGCCAAATCTGCCAAGGCTGGAGCTTGCCAAAAGGGTTCTCCGCCCGAAAAGGTTACAGCCTGGTTGCGAGGGTGACTGAGAATCTTCTGGGCAAGGGCATCAACGCTGATTAGTTGATTAATCTCAAAAGACCAGGAAGCCGGATTAAAGCAGCCTGGACACTCTCGCAGACATCCCTGCACCCAGATCACGGCTCGACAACCCGGCCCATTAACTTCTGACTCATCCACATATCCCATGATGTTGAGATAGCCAGGGGGAATTTCTAAAAGCTGAAAATATGGGTTTGTTTTCTGATGTTTCATCGGTTCTTTTCCTCTGGTTTTAATAATGGATAACGCACTGGAATTCCCATTAATTTTTCAATGCGATCGGCAAAAACCTGTAGCACTTCAGCATTGACTTGCTTGAGTTGCCTTGTCGGATATAAACAGGAATTGGGCAGATCATTCCCTCGTGCTTCTAGCTGATGCGTTAGCGGGCAAAGTCGCGTCGGCGTGTTGAGTTGGATTTCGTCCGGCAGTAATGCTTGCATCCGCCGGATGTACTCTGCCCGATCCTGTTCGTTCCACTCGGTTAGTAGCATCGTCTGAATTGCCAGGTGTCCTGAATAGAGTTGGCGAAATTGGAGGAGACTGGCCCAAATCTCCTGGAGGTTGATGGTTGGCATGGGGCGATTGATGCGACGGAATGTGTCAGCAGAAATGGCATCAACTTTAACAGCTACCCAATCGGCGATCGCCAGTTCCTCACGCACGGCGCGATCGCCCAGCAAACTGCCGTTGGTCAATACGCCAACCGGCTTCCCGGTCATTTGCTTCGCCATAACCAGAATTTCGCCTAAATTCAGCGCCAGAGTTGGCTCACCGCTACCACTGAGGGTGATGGTGTCCACATCGCAGACAGGGAAGGATTGCAGATCCTGTTGAATTTTCTGAGTCGGGACAAAAATCTGGCGGTTGCAACTTTGGTGCTCAATCTCGCCTAACTGGCAATACACACAGTTAAATGAGCAACTAGAATCTGGCCCGATCGGATCAATTCCTAGCGATCGCCCAAAGCGCCAGGATTGCACTGGGCCGTAAACAGAAGTGGAGAGTTTAATGACAGTAGACATGGCTTCAGATTCAACTCCTATATTTATGGTTAAGACTTACGCAAAAAACTCGGTTTTTCTGAAAAATCGTCGCTATTCCTGTGAGATATTGACGCAGAAACCGGGTTTTTGACTCCGCGTGCGTCCAGGAATTTTCTGATTCTAAGGTGTATTATTTTGAGTCGGTAGCATCACCATTTTTCGGGCAATACCCAATCTCTTTAACAGCCAAATTGCCCACCAAGTCGGATCGTATTCCCACCAGCGCCAGCCTGCTTTGGCAACGTTAGGATGGGCGTGGTGGTTATTGTGCCAACCTTCGCCATAGATGAGAATGGCCACCAAAGATTGCGGGAGTTGTCCTTTGTGTCAAAAGTATAGGCTAAAGGCTTCCGATAACAACGGTTGGCGATTCTTGAGTTTGCGGGAGAGTTCTTTGAATAACAGAAAACCCGAAAATTCTGAGGTACAGGATCGCTCTAGAAAGTCAATAAATGCTTTTCGTGTTTCGCCATCAATGTTGTCCCAGCATTGCTCAAACTCCTGATTGCGGACAAAATGGTGGCGGTTATAGTCGGCGCGCAATTCTGCTAAAACGGCTTCTAATTCCGCCTGCTGTCCAGACAAATCCATCTGAGCAACGGCATCAAAATTGGTAGTGTAAAAACGCGGGGTTAATAGAGTTTCTTGAACAGGTGTTTTAATGCCGGATGGCGGATCAGCCGACTCCGATTTACTAATTGAACTGACCATAGGAGGAGAGTGGATTGTTCGGAATTGATGACTATGCAATACTATCCCTTAATCTGCGATCGCCCACAAGTCAGTTACCAGTGCTATCCTATAGTTACTGGAAGTAAAAGATTGAAGCCAATAGGACGCTTGAGCCATTTCTAAAGAAATATGGAAATTATCGTGAAGGCAACTGTGAATGGAGTTTATGCTAGAAGCCAGTCAGTGTGTAGAGGTTAAATGTCCGATTCAATTTGTGCTGGATTTGTTGGACAATAAGTGGTCAATTTTGGTCTTACGCGAACTGTTTGGAGGCGCGAGGCGCACCCATGAATTACTCGCAGCGCTTCCCGGAATCAGCACGAAAACCCTGACTCAACGCCTACGAGAGTTGGAATCTCAAGGGTTAGTCGATCGCCATGTTTATGCCGAGATTCCGCCCCGTGTCGAATATTCCCTCACGCCCAAAGGTCGCCAAATTCAACCGGTGATGGTAGCGTTACATCAAGTAGGATCGCAATGGCTGGGACAGGAGAATTGTATTTGTCCACTAACACACTCGGATGCTGAGGACGATCGCATGGACGCTTCAGGTCTAATTTCAGATTAAAAATGTCAGAATTATTCATCTCTCTCTTCTCTTCCTCAGTGTCCTCTGCGTCCTCTGCGGTTTAATCATTCCGGTTCTGGCGGGTGAATTCCGTGGGTTAAGTTAAGTCCCGCTAAGAATTAGCCTTGGGAATTGCCACCAAAGTTATAGAATTGGCGGGGTAAGTTGCCCCAAAGCCAGCAGTGTTGACAGCTAAATCGCTCTGACGGACGATCGCCCGCAAATTCGCCTCGCTGTAAGTGTAAACTTGAGCTTTGGCACCTGGGTTAAATCCTTTCAGACTCAAGTTGCTGGTCAAGTTTTGGCTGGTTTTATTAATGATTACCAGCGTCAAAGCACCGTCGCTAGTGCGTTGCGATCCATAGATTGATAATTGTCCTTGATCTGTGCTGTGCGATCGCACCCAAGTATCGCCATACTTACCGCCCTTGCCGTCGTAATTCATGTACATTCGGAAAGTATAGGCCGTCGGTTCCGACGACTTCGGAGGCCCCCACAGCGTGGCTAAATCTACTTGTTCTCGCCCAAAAATCCCCAGTACATCGGCTTGGGCTAAAGCACCATTCATCGACTCTACACCGCCCCAATTGTATTCAGTAATTGCGACTTTTGTACCTGGATAATCCTGCTTTACCCAGTCTCGAAACCGGGGAATAATTGTTAGGGGCGGATTCGATTTACCTATCCAACTTTCATCAGTGTAGGTGCTATCCCACAGAGAACGAGTCGATCGCAACCGGGCGGATTGCGTCTTAGCGTCACCTACGGGACAATTCGCCAAACAGAGGTCATCGACGACAGGATAGTAGTGTTCGTCGAAATAGTCGAGAATCCGCACACCTTTTTGCTGTTCGTAAGCGCGCATTTGCTGTAAATACCACCGCGCAAACCAGATACCGCCGTGTTTTTCCCGATCGCCCTTTACCCCCGAATCCACATAAACCGGCCAGCCAAAATCCGACGGGCCAAGTACCTTAGCGGTGGGATCTGTAGCTTTTACCATTGAGGCATATTGGTAAGTGCGATCGCGCAATTCATCATAACTTGTCGCTTCTGGATGAACATCGCGGTGAGTATTTCCCCAGCCACTTGGTTCGTTGTCCATTTGATAAATTTGCACGCCGCCTTTAGCAGCAGTACCGTGGGTTTTAACTAAGTGTTGAACCCACGGTTTTTGGAAAGCTGCATCACTAACAATACTGACATCAAGGCGGTTGTTATCAGCGATTGCAGTGCCATCGGGACGCTTCCCGTTGCCGCACTTATCGCCTTCAGGAAAAATGTAAGGATTTGTTTTTTCTTGCGGGCCGTATTTTGATACTCTAAAGCCGCAATTCCAAGTGCTAAACTTATTTACATAGCCAATCATCGGAATAGTAACGATGCTTTTGCTGCCGTTTGTACGGTTAGTCTTAACCATTTTATCGCTCGAATCGCCGGGAACGGGATTTTTATTATCGCCGCCACCGACGAAAAAAAAGTCATCGCCGCTGTTGGAAGAATCGACTAACCAGTTGTAGCGGCTGGTTTGATTTCCTCCCCAGCGTGCTACTGGAATTGCTAACTCTTTGGCGAGGGCTGGATCGATAACATCGTTCATACCATAGATGTCGGGGCTGATCGAGTGGCGATCGGCTGTAACATCTACAGATAAGGATAGACTGTTTTGGGCGATGTCTACGGCCAGCTTCGCTAACGCACTTTTGAAGTAAACTGTTGTTACGGCAATTCCGAAAGCAGCAGTGACAGCTAACAAAAATAGGACAAGCCACCGAGGTTTATTTTCGGGAGACTGCAATAAAAATCGTGGATTCATTAATTTATGATATGGTGTTTAGTAAGGCTTGTTTAAAATCTACTGCACTTTTTTAATAAATTTCAGGATTGTCAATCAAAGCTAAGTCAATAACTTTAGCTAGCGGTTTGGGAATTGCAGAAGTGCGATCGCAAATTGGAACAGCATCACATTGCAAAACCGCCAAAAACGGGTCTTGGCCCTGCAAATTGCGCGGCAAACACCCAGTCAACATAGCATACAAACAAGCCGCCGCCGCCCACACATCAACCTCCGGCTGCACGTACTTAAAATTAATCACCTGCTGTCGCGGCATAAAACCCAGCGTCCCCACCGCGCTTCCCGTCAGAGTTTGACCGCTTAATCCCGCCAAATCAAAAGCCTTTGCTAAGCCATAATCCCCAACCTTCGCAACTTGTTTCCCGCCCACATTCGCCAGAAAAATATTCCCCGGCTTCAAATCGCGGTGAATCAAACCGCGTCCTTTACCAAAACTGCCATCAGCCAATTTAACATTCGGAATTTCCACATTGTGGGTGTAAGTCAAACCATCTAAAACTTGCAGGATAATCGCCACAGCTTCATCCACAGGCAAAGTGTTGACACCGCGTTTTGCCATCAAATCAACAACGCTGCCAACATTGCAGTATTCCATCGTAAAAAAGAAAGTTTCATCGGCATAACCAGACTCTTTTAAACTTACTACATTGGGATGTTTTAAATGTTTCATATTTTCAACTTCCCGCAAAAACCAATTAACAGCCCGCTGATTCGCCGCTACTTTTGGCAGCATTACTTTCAGGGCAATTTGTTCTTTTGTCCGCTTGTGTTCTGCCAGATACACTAAACTAAAACCACCTTTACCCAATTCCTTCAGCAACACATAATCGCCGAGAACTCCGATATTCTTTTCACCACCGACAGCTTTTAACAGAAAAGCTTTGAGCATTTCCCACAGTTGCGGTTGATTTTGGGGAATAGTCGGGGGTCTTTCCGATTTGATATTTTTGGCAATTTCCGGGTCAAGGGCAACGCCAACTCGAAAGGAAGTATCGCTGAGTTTGAATTCATCTCCGCCCTGCAAGTCAAATTCTGGAAATTGGATATTTGCGGCTTGTTCGGGAGTTTGATGTGCTTCTCGCTGACCAATTTTTTCGCCATTAACAAACGTACCATTTTTGCTGCCAAAATCCCGCACTCGGATATCGGGAGGATTGATATCTAGCAAGCAGTGATAGCGGGAAATGGTGCGGTGTTTGTCGTCGTCGGGAATTTTGGGATAGCAGTCTTTGGCGCGGCCGATGATGCAAGTTGTGCGGGATTCAAAGGTGAATTCTTGACCTTTGAGATTGCCTTCTGTGATGGTGAGGGTGATTTTTGAACTCATATAAATTGTGAATTATGAATTTTGGATTATAGACACTCTTGCTCCCCCCCCTTAGCA
>PVWI01000472.1 GCA_003003725.1 filamentous cyanobacterium Phorm 6
AATCCAAAAAACGCGCCAGGGCCGCCGCCCGCCCCGGCCTCCCCGCCAAACGGCAGTGCAGCCCCACACTCATCATCTTCGGTGCAGTCTCGCCCTCGGCGTAGAGTAAATCAAAAGCATCGCGCAGGTAAGCAAAAAACTGATCGCCAGAATTAAACCCCTGACTCGTCGCAAACCGCATATCGTTATTGTCGAGGGTATAAGGAATTACCAAGTGAGGCTTGTCGCACTCGTACACCCAATAAGGCAAATCATCCGCGTAGCTGTCCGCATCGTAGAGAAAACCACCTTCTTCGACTACTAGCTTGCGGGTGTGGGCACTTGTGCGCCCCGTATACCAGCCGAGGGGACGGCTGCCGGTAACTTGGGTGTGAATGGCGATCGCCCTTTGCAAATGCTCCCGTTCCGCCTCTTCCCCAAAATACTTATAATCAATCCAGCGGTAGCCGTGGCTGGCAATTTCCCAATCGGCCTCCAACATCGCTGCAACTGCTTCGGGATGCCTTTCTAAGGCCATCGCCACTCCGTAAACAGTGACCGGTATCTTCCGAGAAGTAAACATCCGGTGCAGCCGCCACAAACCCGCCCGACTGCCGTATTCGTAACACGATTCCATATTCATGTGGCGCAGTCCCGATAGGGGCTCGGCCCCGACAATTTCTGACAGAAATGTTTCCGAAGAAGAGTCGCCGTGGAGGATGCAGGTTTCTCCGCCTTCTTCGTAGTTGATCACAAATTGCAGCGCTATGCGCGATCGATCGGGCCATTGAGGATTGGGAGGATTTTGCCCGTAACCGACTAATTCTCTGGGATAATTTGCTGACATATATAACAGTTGACAGTTGACAGTTGACAGTTGACAGTTGCGTATTACGGGAATCAAACCATTTATGCTTAAGGGGTATCGGGTCTATTCATCCCTACAAATAAACCGGGTTTCGTGATTTGATTTATTTCAATAGACTTGAATTAAAAAAGTCATTTTAATCAAATTTTAGGACGGGCTAGAAGCCTTGTCATTACCCACATCTCCTGAAACCCTCACTACGCCGTTATCCCGCCAGGGACTCAAGTCCCTGACTAATAGCGTAAGTCGGTTAAAACCGACTAAGTTTCTGGTTCTTTTAGTCCGTTTTAACGGACTTTAGCTATTAGCCGTAGGTTTGAACCTACGGCGGGCTAGTAGGTAAACGAAAAATGAAAAATGTGGGTAATGACAAGGCTAGAAGCCCATCCTAACTATTTTTGCAAGAGGTCTAATTTATCTATTTTACCATCTTGCTTTTCTATCTCCTGAATTTCTTTAATTACCCGCACTTTACTGGCGATTAAATGCTCTTTTATCGCTTGCTGGGCTGCGTCTGCATTTTGTTCGCTCACAGCTTGATAAATCCGGCGGTGCTCGCTGCGAATTTCCAAGACACCGGGATTGTATGCTATCGTGCGCAGCCGCACTAAGATCATTTTGTCAAACACCTGATCCAACAAAGTTACTAACCAAGGATTGCCAGAACTTTGTGCTAGCAACCGATGAAATTGGTAGTCAGCGTAAAGCAATTGATAATTTGTCAATTCGCCCGATCGCAAATTTCCGGTACTTTCTGCTTGTAGCACGAGAGATTCTAATTGTTGCAATTGAGCCGGTGTAGCATTTTGGCAGGCTTGGGCTACCGATAGCTGTTCCAAAGCGATCCGGCAATCATAAAGATCCGCTGCATCGGCTATCGACAGCGCGGCCACGCGCAAGCCATGATGCGGATCTGCCGTCACTAAATTCTCTCGTTGCAGTTGGCACAAAGCCTCTCTCACCGGAGTGCGGCTGACATTTAGCATTTCGGCTAATTGTGTTTCGATCAGGCGTTCTCCAGCCGCTAATTCCCCCGACAGGATAGCAGTTCGGAGAGCTTGGTAAGTTTGTTCGTGGAGAGATTGAGTGCGGCGAATCGCGCGAAATGAAAGACCCAAAGTCAGTTATCCTTAAGTTAAAACTAAAGTGAATTCACTGTTGTTAAAAATTGTTGATTCAGCCTCACATCTAATATGTTTATGTTAAATAACAACAGTAGATTTGGGCTGCCTCATTCTTAAGGATACATCACAGCGGCGCTGTTACACCAGATATGTAGAGACGCGACAGTACCGATTGGTCTCAAATTAAGACTAAAACCATTGAAAAATCTCGCTTTTATCCGAGTCCAGATCCCCCTAAATCCCCCGAAAGCAAGGGGGACTTTGAGAAGATTCTTGTCCCCCCCTTAACAAGGGACTTTGATCCACTTCCGGTTCCCCCTTTCTTAAGGGGGGTTAGGGGGGATCTAGACTCAGCGGTAAACAGCAGTCTGTGACTACCTTTGACGCTAAGTTAACACCAATGTTGCCCGCCGTGCCCCATACCCGGACTCTGCTTAAAAGCTGAACTGAGTGCGAAGATTGCCCACAAACACGGTGGGATTGCCATCAAAGTTGTTCGCATTGAAGATAGCGTAGAATGCCGGAACGATCGCAATATTATTAGTAATCGGGTAATAATACGAACCCTCCACCTCGTACTGAGTACCTCCATTGCCGCCGCCCGCCAGCAAGAACCTGCGACCCGATATATAATCGTGGGGAACCACAAAGGAAAGTACGCCCAGTGCGCCCTTTTTTCCAATATCTGGAAATCCCATGCCAACTTGAAAAGATTGTACTTTAATGTCTCCGCCAGAGCGATCGCGATTTACCGGATTTATCTCAAGCTGCCCGTAGGAATACCGCCCGAACAGACCAAAATTTCGACCCAGCAACCAATCAAAATTGACCACAAAAGCATCGGCACCAGAGTCTCTAACTCTTCCCCCAAAACCGTCATCCGCATAGCCGTAAGGCAGCGGTTCGCCCACAGCACCGCCAATAAAACCATTATAGAACCCATTTGACATCTTTTACGGTCTTGTGGTAGCGTGACCGTAAAAGCATTATCCAGTAGCAGCCATGCCT
>PVWI01000473.1 GCA_003003725.1 filamentous cyanobacterium Phorm 6
AAAGAATTGGTTTAAAGCCAGAACCCTTGTAGGGAGAAATTAAAATCAGACTATTCATTACTCCAATCCTCTTCCTTGTAGGTAGAGGTCGCCCTCATCTGTCAACTGTCAACTGTCAACTGACCAACGATTCCCAACCCAGAATATCCGCAACTTGCTGCGCCAAAACCAAAGGATCAAAAGGCTTAGCAATCACCCCCGCCACCCCCAAATCAGCAAACTCGCTCAAATCCATCGCCTGCACCTTAGCCGTCAGAAAAATCACCGGAATCCCCCTAGTCGCAGCATTTTTTTGCAGCAAACCAAACAGAGTAACTCCGTCCATATCGGGCATCATCACATCTAATAGAATAGCGTCAGGTAATTCAGTTTCAGCTAAAAGCAATCCTTGAGTGCTATCGGGCGCGCTCAGCACTGTCCAGCCGCCTAAATGTTCCAGACAAGCCTGAATCACACTGCGGAGGTTTTTTTCATCATCGATTACCAGAATGCACTTTGCTGACATAATTTAAACCCTTATTTTAAATAAATTGCGGTTAACCGAAACAGGACTTACGCACGCGAAATACACCTACTTAAACCGAGAACATAAAAATCGAAATATAGCCCTCCCCATTGGTGTCAAATATAGAGTAAAACCCCTAATAAATCTCGCTTTCATCCGAGGCTAGATCCCCCTAAATCCCACTTAAGAAGGGGGACTTTGAGAAGACTCCAGTCCCCCTTCTTAAGTGGGGGACTTTGAGAAGACTCCAGTCCCCCCCTTTTTTTTCTGGACTTTGAGAACGCTCTTGTCCCCCCCTTCTTAAGGGGGGTTAGGGGGGATCAGGGTCTCGTCGTCAAACAGTAAATCCGTACTATATTTAACTTTAAGTTAACACCAATGAGTCATCCCAAACTCATGCACCCCGCAAAGCATTGCAAGGAACCAAACAATCTAACTTTTTCCCCCTTCGCCTTCTAACGGTGCAGGCAATGTGAAATAGAAACTACTGCCTTCTGAGACCACACTTTCGGCCCAAATTCTGCCATCATGCTGCTCTGCGATGCTGCGACAAATAGCCAAACCCAAACCCGTACCTCCTTTTTGGCGGGAGTCAGAAGCATCCACCTGTTGAAATCTGCCAAAGATAGTTTCTAGTTGATCAATAGGAATTCCCCGCCCTCGATCTTTGACTTCAAATAAAACCTGACTGCCCAAATCTTCAGCCCTGACAGTTACTGTACACCCCGAAGCGGAGAATTTAATCGCATTGCTCAACAAATTTACCAGCAATTGCACGATTCTGTCGGGGTCAGCCCAAATTTGTGCGGTTGCGGGCAAAATCGACAAATCAATCTGCTTGTCAGCAGCCAGAGACAGCACAGCTTCCGCAGACTTCCGCATCAAAACCTGCGCATCGCAACACTGCTTGACAATGGTAATTTCGCTCGAATCGAGCCGCTCTAAGTCGAGAATATCGTTGACCAAACGCACTAACCGTTCGGTTTCGCTCGACGCGATTTCTAACATCTGTTTGGCAGTTTCCGGTTTATTCTTCAGCACCCCAGCCGCCAGCAAACCTAAAGAACCGCGAATTGAGGCTAGCGGTGTTCGCAGTTCGTGGCTGACAATCGAAATAAACTCATTTTTCATTTTTTCAATTGCCCGACTTTCTGTGATATCTATGACTGTGCCGACGTAACCGATTAGTTGACCTCCGTCGGACAAAATTGGAGCTATTTTAACCCTACCAAGCCGGATTGTTCCGTCTGGCTGGATGTGGCGGAATTCGCAGGAAAATTCCCCATCTAACGATCGCGATTCCGACCATTTAGACTGAAGTAGTTTAATATCTTCCGGGTGAACAAACTGCATCCAGCCGTTGCCCAAAGCTTCTGCTGCTGTGAAGCCACCAATTGCTTGACAGCGCGGATTTGTATAGGTACATTGTCCCCCACCATCGATTTTGAAAATGCCCACAGGGGAACTCTCGCTCAGAGAGCGAAATAAAGCTTCGTTTTCCCGGAGTTCTGCTTGAGAGGTTTCTAGTTCTCTGGTTCGCTGCAAAACTCGCATTTCTAACCGTTCGTTGAGCTGTTGGAGGGCGGATTCAGCTTGTTTGCGTTGCGTAGCTGCCGCCACGGCATCGCTAATATCGCGCTGCACGGCCACCCAATGGGTAAACCAACCACTTTCGTTGGTTATGGGAACAATACTCAATTCTACCCAAAATTCCGTCCCGTCTTTGCGGTAATTTATCAACTCAACCCGCACCGGCTGCCAATTTTTCAAAGCTGTCCGAATGCTATCTAGACTTGCTCTATCTGTTTTTTCTCCTTGCAAAATGCGCGGCGTTTTGCCCAAAACTTCTTCTAGCGTATAGCCACTCATCCGCGTGAAAGCTGGGTTGACATACAGAATTCGCGGGCCCGGTTCGTCAATCGGTTCAGCTTCCGTAATTAACACGGCGTCGTTAGTCGTGGTGACTGCTGATTCCAACAGGCGCAACTGTAATTCTCTAGCTTTGCGATCGGTAATTTCTGTAACAGTCCCCACCATCCGCACTGCATCGCCCGCTTCGCTATAAAAAAACTTACCTTTCCCCTCAATCCAGTGAATGCTGCCATCCGGCCAAATCACGCGGTTTTCGTGACAGAAATCTGCTCGCTGGACTCGCGCCTGATTGATAGCATTCTCCACACTTTCTAAATCTTCTGGGTGAATGCAAGCTGTAAAACTTTGATAAGTTCCGGGAAAAGTGCCCGAAGCCAACCCAAACAACTCTTCATGTTCCCTCGACCAAACAACGCGATTGTTCTGCACGTCCCAGTCCCAAAATCCGATTTTGGTAGCCGACAAAGCTAACTTGAGCTGCTGATTGATTTTCCGTAACTCAATGCTAGTAATCGCAACTCGAAGTTCTCGGGCTATTTCGATTTCGCACTCCTGCCAAGGCAAAGATTTTGACCTCACAGTTTCTTGCCACAACTCAAAGG
>PVWI01000474.1 GCA_003003725.1 filamentous cyanobacterium Phorm 6
CCCGCCATATCCGTTCATAATCCCCGGCTGATACATAGGCGGCATATAATATCGCGGTGTAAATAACAAACTGCCGATCGCCTGACCGGCGATCGCCCCAGCAAACGGCGCCCAAAACCCTGATTGCTGTCTCACTACCACTGTTTGCGGCTGACCAGTTTGAGGATTATTCACAGTTTCAGTAACGTTGTGAACGTACTCAATTTTAAAATCTTCTGTCAAATGCAAGCTCGCATTATTGTTATCAATTTTTAGATAACTTTTCTTACCACCCGATATTTCTTCCGCCGTCAAACGAGCCATTTGTAAATCGGTACTGCGATAAACTGGCGTAGTGCCGGGGGGAGTATTTAGCAACATCAAACTGTACTCGCCATCACCATCGTCGTAGGTAGCTTGCTGTACGGGATATTCCCCTTGACTCAAGTTATTCTTTGGTGAAGTACGCACCCTGTTAATCTCCTGATTTGCAGCAGGATTTGTCGGAGCTTGGGCTGTAGGAGAACCGCAGGCGGTTGTCGTCACCAACAAAATTACAGCCATCAAATAAACTGTCAGTTTTCGCAGCATAGTCAATAATGTTTGCTCATTGGTTATTAGTCGTGAAAGCATTTCTGCGCCAGCTTTAAGAGTGCCAGATGAATGTCGCGGCGAGTCTTTTATCTAACCGCAAGCATCCCCTATCGCCCTATGAAAAAATCTTTTTACAAAGCCCCGAGTCCTTCCTCGTTAAAAAGTCCGAACGATCGAACTTTTTTATGTTTCCTCTTTTTTTTAAATCGTGTGGGCTAACATTCTTTTTGTCAAAGCGAATTATTTTTACCAAAGCACTGGTTCGTTATTTTGATGGCAACTTTTCCAGTTTTTAAAGGGGAATGAGTTCTGGGAAATTGACCAAAACTTGGTCGTTGTTAAGTTCGTCTCCCAACTGTGCGGGAGAAAAGTGAACTTGCACGGCTCGCAGCCTTTCCTGGTATTGTAAATTAATCAATTCTTTTAAACCAGCTTTCAGCGCGCCCATGTCAGCGAGGTCTGTTTCTAGGGCTGGAACTTCACCTTCATAAGCAACTGTCAGCATCACTACGACATTTCTAGTTACGGGCAAAGACAACGGGGAATTTTTCTCGTCAGCAGATGTGCTGTATTGAGGTTCGCTGAGATAGCGGGAGGCTGAATCAGTAAAAAGTTCATCCACATAATCGCCCGCTTCGCCTTCATTCCAAAAAACATCACCTTCATTAGCGGCTGCTTGCCAGTAGTTGTCATACTGTAACAAGTGATTGCAAATTTCTACAAGGCCTTCTCCCAAAACTGTTACATCGCCATCGGCATCAATTGCTTCTCTGGCGGTACTGTTGAGAACTCCTAAAATCGGTGCAACTTCTTCACCTGTTAGCTGAACGAACACGCGACAAACTGCTAATCTAGTTTTACCTGTAATTTGATTGAATCGATCGCGCAAACCACTCATAATAACCTATAGTTGTCATCTTTTGGGCATTGCTTTCCATAATATCACCCTATTGGAACTGTTTTCATCTACCTTCAGATTGAGATCGAGAATTTTGGTGGCGATCGCCCCGGCGCACAATCTCGCTTTGAGCGATCTAATTTCAAACAGTCGATATTAGACAATCCTAAAAAGCCTGTAAAAAGCAGGAGCGAAGAGCCAGATCCGGCTGGAAAAAAAGCATTTTTTATTCAGCGCGCGATCGCCTCAAAAGCTCGCGATATCCCGACATTATTAAACGCAAAACACAAATGCTCCTCAATTTCACATTAAAAAACCTCCCATCTTGCAAGATGGGAGATTCTCTCAGCGAATGCTTTGGCGGGAGATAAAAAAAAGGTTCGTAGTGCGGACTTCAGTCCGCAGCCAAGCAAGCGGACTAAAGTCCGCAGCCAAGCAAGCGGACTAAAGTCCGCAGCCAAGCAAGCGGACTAAAGTCCGCACTACAAACCTGACTGATTGCAGTCTATTTGACGATCGCGCGCTCCACTGGTTCGATCGCACTTTCAGAAACTGACTCTGCAACTTGCTCCGCCGGCAAATCTAGCTCGCCGCCTGGAGCTTCCGGGTGTTCGCGAACCACAGCAACCGCACCGACAGTCTCAGCTACACTTGCATCTGCGATCGGCTCGGCCAGCTCTTCAAAAACCTCAAAATTATCACTCATCGCATCGCAAGCAGCAGAGGCGCGCTTGCCGGCGCGGTAGCTCATGTACCCCGCACCTGCACCCAAAACTCCAGCCAAACCCAGAAAACCAAGAGCTGCTGTCTTGTAGGATTTCCACGGATTCATTCCATCCGAGCCGCCGGAACCCAGGAGAGTTGTCGCAGAACCAGATTGAGCAGCCCCAGATTTTTTGTAGGAACAGGGGAAAGCAAATGCGGCGTCACCTAGTGCGATGCTGCTTGCGATCGCGACGGTGGAAACAATGCCAGCTAACACTTGAAGCTTTTTCATGGTGTCTCGCCAAGTTTGTAAAGGATAGTTAAAAAATTAATGGTAGCAGCTCTTTACAAATGTATCAACTGGCGCAGCGTCGCCGAAATCATGGATCGATCGCAATTCCCAACAATTGCCTGCGCGTAATTCAAATCTAAAATCGCCAGTTTCAAAACCTGAAATCCTTGTTGTCTAAGCATTTTGACTGACAAATTTCTAGGAGTTCAAGTCTGGCGATCTCATATTTTGTTCGCCCCCAAATCAGAAAATCTGAAGTCAGACAATAGAAAATTTAATCGCAGGGAGGCAAATACTTGATGAGAAACTACTTTTAAGGCTACTTTTGAAAAGACTTAAGTTATTGGAAAAACTCTTATTTTTATGACAGACATCGGGAATCAAGGCTATTTGCGATCGGCTCGCCGATTGTTGGTGACAGGCGGAGCTGGATTTATCGGCTCGAATTTTGTACATCACTGGTGTAGCAGCTATCCGGGCGATCGAGTAATCGTACTC
>PVWI01000131.1 GCA_003003725.1 filamentous cyanobacterium Phorm 6
ACCAAAGGCTTAAAAATTGTGAATCTAGCTGAAGGAGTTCAAATTGTTTCATTTGGCATACTGTCAGTAATGATGATTGGAGGAGCATTAGGAGTAGTGCTGTTCTCAAACATCGTTTACTCAGCATTTCTGCTGTGTGGCGTATTCACCAGCATTGCCGGCTTGTACCTGTTGTTGAATGCTGACTTTGTAGCAGCAGCGCAAGTATTGATTTATGTTGGCGCTGTCAACGTCTTGATTTTGTTTGCGATTATGTTGGTGAACAAGCGAGAAGATTTCCGCACTATTCCCAACGCTTGGGTGCGTCAAGTAGCAACAGCAGTAGTTTGTGGTGGTTTGTTTGCGCTTTTGGGTACGATGGTAGTGTCCACTCCTTGGGCGATTGTCGCTACGACAGGTGCACCACCGGCCGAAAGCTCGATCGTGACAATCGCCAAACACTTCTTCACAGACTATCTGCTACCATTCGAGTTAGCATCAGTATTTTTGTTAATGGCAATGGTAGGAGCAATTGTGTTAGCCCGCCGCGACTTCTTCCCCGATGAATTGTCCAACAAACTATCTGAAACACCAGCTTTTAGTTTACCAGAAAGACCTCGCGAATTAGTTGCGGCTGGAGATGCTTCTTCACCCGAATCTAAGTAGTATTCTACTGGTTCCCAGGCTTTGCCTCGGAACCAGTTAATTGCCGTTCTTCTTTCTTCCGACTGACCTCCGTTACATCCGTTACATAATCCGTTGCCGAACTTCCTTCTTCCTTAAATTTATGCAACTACAACTTCAGTATTTCCTGTTATTAGCTGCCGCGCTTTTCTGCATTGGTATTTACGGTTTAATTACGAGCAGAAATGCAGTGCGCGTGTTAATGTCGATCGAATTGATGCTGAATGCGGTCAATCTTAACTTGATGGGTTTTTCCAATTATCTTGACCCCGTACAAATTAAAGGACAAGTATTTACCGTGTTTGTAGTTACAGTAGCCGCTGCTGAAGCAGCCGTTGGTTTGGCAATTGTGCTGGCAATTTATCGCAACCGCGATACCGTAGACATGGAAGAATTTAATTTGCTGAAGTGGTAATTAGTCAATAGTCATCAGTCATCAGTCATCAGTCATCAGTCATCAGTCATTAGTGACAAGTCTAATGCAGATTAAAGACTGATGACTAAGAACTAAGGACTAATGACTTCTAGTAATTTCTAGAGTAATTCTGCCACCAAAATCAGGAATCGGGGCGGCAGGTTTTGAAAGTTGTAGTTTAACTTTCTCAACTAACGGTAGTTGTAAAAGCGATTGAGCTATCGTATCTGCTAGACGTTCAATCAACAAAAACTTTGACTCTTTGACTAGCGTTTGAACCATACTAATAGCACTACGATAATCGAGAGTATGTTCAATATCATCACTTTTTCCAGCTTGCGATAAATCCAGCCAGAGAGTAACATCCACTTCAAACCACTGCCCCAAAACCTGCTCTTCCGGCAGATAGCCAGTGTATCCGTAACAGCGAATCCCTGTAAGTTGAATAGAATCCATTTTGCAATAAACTAAAAGTGCGTTGCCTATACCAACTTTTATTAAACCAGATAAAGTTCTCCTTCTCTTCCCTCTCTTTCTTTCTCCTCTCTGCGCCCTCTGCGGTTAAAAAACTCTTATTCTATCTTAAATTTCAAAACTGTCCTCCCTTCTCCAACTTGTCCAGAAAATCCTCAGCAACTGCACACCATTTTTGTCTAATTTCTGCATCTTCTGGCTTTTCTGTCAATGTACGACCTTTTAATTCAGGATATTTATTATAAAATAATTCATCTACTTGAGTATAAAAAATATCCTGCTCAATGTTGAGACTTTTGCGTCGCTTGCCAATTTTTTCTTGCCTAGCTATCTCTGAATCTAAAGACGTATTGGGAAATTGCGGTAGTTCAGGAAACTTGGGTAATTCAGGCAGTTTTGGTAAGGTAAAACCTGTCTTGACTACACTAAAAGCTAATATTCCTGGTAATAAAACCACACTCAAACTTGCTAATCCTTTCCAAGGAATTAACTTAAAAATGTTGATATTTTTAACAATTTGAGGGTTTTGATTGACAGGAGTATGATTGCTGGCAGGAGTTTGAGTTGTGTTTTTGAAGGGGCGGCCGACAAAATTCATTGTTACCATTTGGGAGATGATGCTGCCAATTTGGGATAATTTTGGATCTTTGAGTGCTTCACGGACTTCTTTTGCGGATTGGTAGCGATCGCCCGCCCGATCTGCTAACATCCGATCCAATACCATCCCCAGAGTTTGGCTGACACTGACGCGAGCCCGCCAATCCCAAGTTTTGCTATTAACATCGTACAATTTTTGAGGCTTTTTCCCTGTCAGCAAGACTAAAGCGGTGACAGCCAAAGCATACAAATCACTAGCCGGAGATACTTTACCCTGGTGCATTTGTTCGGTGGGCGAATATCCCTGTTTGCCGATCGCCGTATCCGATTGTCCCTTAGACTGAAATAGAGCACTTGCTGCAATTTGCTTGACAGAACCGAAATCAATTAAAAATGGCAGTTTGTCAGCATCATGCTGAATAATATTGTCCGGCGAAATATCGCGGTGAATTAAATTTTTTGAGTGGATGTATTCTAAAACTGGTAAAAGCTGAAATAGCAGTTGAGTAACTTCAGCTTCGCTAAAATTTTTACCTTGTTGTTGACGCGATATCAGTATTTCTTCGTAGGTTTGACCTTTGATATAATCTTGGACTAAAAACAAAGCTTTACTACCGCCGATATCGGTTCGCAGAAGTTCTCGGAAGCGGGGGATTTGCGGGTGTTGAAGGCTGTAAAGGATGCTCGATTCGCGATCGAACAATTCGGAGGCTTTGGGGCTGTGAACCACCGGGGAGAACTCTTTGAGCACGCATTGTTCGTTGTAGCGGTTGGTATCTTCTGCGAGGTAAGTGCGCCCGAAACCGCCGCGGCCCAATTCGCGGATGATGCGGTAGCGTTTTTCGAGACTGGAACCTGGGGCGAGGAGGGATGAGTTAGACATAGACAACTGAAGTTTGTTCGAGTTGGGGAGCACAGTATAGCTTATTGTAGCTAGGTTTGGTTGAATGGGAGGGCGATCGTACATTAGATTTGAATTGCATAAATCTTTGATTGATAAATCAACCGCAGATGAAAAGCAGATTAACGCAGATTAACGCAGATCATTTCAAGAAGAGCGAGGAAATGAAAGCAAAAGCTATATGAACGATCGCACTATGATATTCTACAACTCCCGATGCGTAAATTCCTTAGCCTCATTCCCCACATAACTCGCAGCAATATGACCATCTCCAACAACTCGATACTTATAGGTAATCAAACCCTCTAAACCAACAGGCCCGCGAGGCGGCATTTGCTGCGTGCTAATCCCCACTTCTGCACCAAAACCGTAGCGGAAACCGTCAGCAAATCGAGTCGAACAATTGTGATAAACTCCGGCTGCATCGACTTGATTTAAAAAGGTTTCGGCGGCTTCTTTGTCTTCGGTGACAATGACATCTGTGTGTCTGGAACCGTAAGTATTGATGTGATTAATTGCTTCTTCCACAGAGTCTACGATTTTGATTGATAAGATTAAATCGCTGTATTCTGTAGACCAATCTGTTTCTGTTGCTGCGGTAATATCCAAGATTTTGCGAGTGGTTTCGTCTCCCCGCAGTTCGACTTTTTTCTGCTGCAATGCTTGGGCAACTATGGTCAGGAATTTGGGGGCGATCGCCCTGTGAACCAACATAGTTTCAATGGCATTACACGCAGCGGGATATTGAGTTTTGGCATCGACGGCAATCTCTACTGCTTTGTTAATATCCGCAGCTTTGTCTGCATACAAATGACAAATTCCGTCCGCGTGTCCCAAGACTGGAATTCGGGTATTGTTCTGCACAAACTGCACAAAAGAGTTGGAACCTCTGGGAATAATCAAATCTATATATTCATCCATTTTTAGCAGTTCGATTGTTTCTTCCCGCGTGGTTAGTAACTGCACAACTTCGGGATTGACTACGGTTTCTGCTAATGCTTGGCGAATGACTTTTGTTAATATTTCACAAGAACGAACTGCTTCTTTGCCACCTTTGAGAATTACGCCATTTCCCGATTTTATTGCCAAGGATACTATCTGAATTAAAGCTTCTGGACGCGCTTCAAAAATAATCCCTAAAACGCCCAAAGGACAGGTAACGCGCTTCAGAATTAATCCTGTGTCCAATTCGCGATGAATTTGCACGGCACCGATCGGGTCTGGGAGTTTGGCAACGTCTCGCACGCCTGCGATCGCACTTTTCAACTTACTCTCATCCAACTTCAGGCGATCGTACAACGGTTTAGCAATTCCATCAACCTCAGCCGCCGCGCGATCCGCCACATTCGCCGCCACAATTTCCGGCGCAGCAACTTCTAAAGCTTGAGCAATAGTTTCAATAGCTTGATTTTTGGCTTCTGCGGACAAAACTGCCAATTTTCGAGCAGCTTGGCGGGTTTTTTGGGCAATTTCCAGAATTGACATAACAGCAACTTGTGAAAAATTTATTATACTCTCTTTTAATCTTAATAATTCGTCAGCAAATTCTATATTTTTGTTGAGAATCGGTACAACAATCCCAATTGACAAGCTAAAACAGTAAAGTACATACAAAATCAGACGTGAATTTCTATTTATCAATAACCTTTGGAGATTATTATGTCATCTCAAGCTCCTTTACGCAAGGCAGGGCGATCGCCCAAAGCCGGCGTTAAACTGATCCAGAAAACTGGTGGAAATCTTGTTTTAGCCTCCGGCGTCACCATTGTCATGCTGTTTGGTATGGTGTTAGCGCTATCCTTAGCCTCAGTTTTGATTATCAATAGTCCCGATCCAGTCGTCGGATTGGCGATCGCACTTCCCATAACTTTGATTTTTAATATCGCAGCTTTTTTCCTATCGCCTTACTTGATGGACTTAACCCAAAATTGGCTTTACAATACTCGCTGGGTTTCCCTAGCAGAAATTGAAAGCAAAAGTCCCGAAACTGCAAAAGTTATTCAGAAGATTTGCAAACAGAGAAACCTCAAACAGCCGCGTTTAGGAATTATTGACGACCAAAACCCCACAGCTTTTACCTATGGTTCCTTACCAAACAGCGCTCGCGTAGTCGTAAGTGAAGGTCTTTTTACCTATTTAGATGACGATGAAATTGCCACTGTTTACGCCCATGAATTTGGTCACATCGTCCACTGGGACTTTGCAGTAATGACTTTAGCTTCGACTTTGGTGCAGATTACTTATTTAATTTACACTACAGCTCAAAGCCTCGGTCGGAAGGGAGGCAAAAAAGCTGAAGATGCGGCCGGTACTGTAGCTGCTGTTGCTTATTTATTTTACATTGCAGGCACTTATTTGTTGTTGTATTTGTCGCGGACGCGAGAATATTTTGCTGACCATTTTGCCGCCGAAACTACCGGGAACCCCAATGCTTTATCGCGCGCTTTGGTAAAGATTGCTTACGGTATTTTGGAAGAAGGACAAAGGGCGACAGAACCGAGTCGTTTATTAGAAGGAACTCGGGCTTTGGGGATTTACGATGCGAAAGCTGCCACTTCTACAGGTACCGCTTACCGGATTTCTTCACAACCGGAAAAAATTGGGCGAGTGTTTCTGTGGGATATGTTTAATCCTTGGGGTTGGTGGATGGAGTTGAATTCGACTCACCCGCTGACTGGTAAGCGAGTTCGCGCTTTGAGCACCTACGCAGAACAATTAGGCTTGGATATTGAGTTTGATATGGGCCGAATTATTGGTGAAGGTCATCATTTGAGCAAGCGGAAACTGTACGGTAACTTTGTGTCCGATTTGCTGCTTTATAGTGCGGAAATTCTGGGCTTGGCTGTGGGTTTTGCGATCGGGATTTCTCTGTCTGCTGCAAATCCGATGATGATGATTGCCTGTCCTTTAATTGGTTTGGGTACGGGAGTTTTGCTCAAGACTTTGGTGATGTTTCCCAATTATCAAGCAGCCGAAGAATTGGATGTCTTAACGTTAATGTCTGACCCCTATGCTAGTCCTTTACGGGGTCAACCTGCGAAACTTGAGGGTGTATTAATTGGTCGCGGCGATGCTGGTTATGCGTTCGGTTCTGATTTGAAATTGCAAGATCCAACGGGAATGATGTATCTGCACTATGCTTCTCGTTTTGGCCCGATTGGTAATTTTCTGTTTGGGATGAAACGGGTGAAAAGTTTGATTGGAATGGAGGTTAATGCTTTGGGTTGGTTCCGTCGCGGTGTTGCGCCTTGGATGGATTTAATTGAACTAAATAGTGATAGTGGCACAAAGGTTAGTAGTTTCCACCGTTTCTGGTCATTTCTGTTGGGTGTCGGTTCGATCGCCCTTGGTGTTGTAGCGCTATTTGTGTCATTTCCAGCTTGAAAGTTGATAGACGAAGATTTGTAACTTAAACATAGTTAAGCTCACATTTGTGAGCTATTTTTTTTGAGAAACTATGCATAGACTCTAATTGTAGGGTGCGCATTGCGCACCTTACTACTACAGAAGGATGGTAGAATGTATTTGCTTTAAAATTTCAATTTAATCAAAAGTATTTTTGTTTGCCATGCCGATCGCACAATTGCACAAATTCCTGACTGCGACTGTCGATCGCACATCCCGATCGCGTACAATATTTTGGTTGATTCTGACGCTGACATTTGCCGCAGTTTACGGGATTTTAGGCACGAAACAAGCCTTTAGCGCCGAGTATATGGTGCAAGACGATGCCAGACAGCACGTTTTCTGGATGATGCGTTTTATCGATCCTGAATTATTCCCCAATGATTTCATTGCTAATTATTTTCAATCTATCGCCCCCGCAGGCTACAGCACTCTTTACAAACTAGCAGCAACAATTGGCATTCACCCGCTATTATTTCACAAAATATTGCCGCTATTTCTGGCATTAATCTCCACTTATTACTGTTTTGGATTGTGCCTAGAAATGCTGCCAGTGCCGATGACTGGATTTATGGCATCTTTGTTGTTAAATCAGCATATGTGGATGACCGACGATTTGGCTTCTACAACGCCAAGAGCTTTTATATATCCCATATTTCTAGCTTTTTTATATTATTTGTCGCGCAGTTCGTTGCTGCCCTGTTTGGGAGCGATCGCCCTGATCGGACTCTTCTATCCTCCTTACGCCTTGGTGGCGGCCGGAATCTTAGTTTTGCGCTTGCTAGGCTGGGAAAATGGGCGTTTATGCTTGTCGCGCGATCGCCCAAATTACCTATTTTGCAGTACAGGTTTGGGAGTTATTTTTGCAGTAATGCTGCCCTATGCCTTAGATAACTCTGAATTTGGCCCGACTTATACAGCAGCAGAAGCGAAGCAAATGGGAGTATTTGCCGCAAATGGTAGAAATGCTTTTTTTCGTCCTAATTTTAAAGATTATTGGCTGACTGGTAGGGGAAGCGGGATTTTTCCTAAGTCGCTGTTTACGCCTGTGACTCACTGTGTGGGGCTGTTATTTCCGCTGCTGCTGTTTTGGCGATCGGCTTTTCCCTTAGCAAATCAGATTCAAAGCAAAATCTGGCTGCTGCTTCAGCTAATGTTAGCATCCTTGGCGATGTTTTTTGCGGCTCATGCCACCATTTTTAAGCTATATCAGCCTGGACGCTATACGGCTTATAGCTTGCGGTTTGTTATTGTTTTTATAAGTGCGATCGCCCTAACTTTAATTATCGATGGAGTCGGTCATTGGGCATCAAAAACCGCAACAAAATGTCAGTTAAAAAATCTAGTTGCGCTAATTACGACAGCAACAATTGCTGTGGTAGTTATCCTTTATCCCTGCTTTGTCGAAGATTTCCCCAGCGTGGGATATGTACAAGGTGAAATGCCAGAATTGTACAAGTTTTTTCAGCAACAACCGAAAGATACCCTGATTGCTTCAATTGCCGGAGAAGCGGACAATTTGCCAACATTTAGTCAGCGCGCTGTTTTGGTAGCAAAGGAATATGCAGTGCCTTATCAGAAAGGTTACTACAGCCGATATTTACAGCGAATTAACGATTTGATTCGTGTTCAGTATACTCCCGATCGCGCTATTTTGCAAAACTTCATCAACAAGTATGGAATTGATTTTTGGATGCTCGATCGCAATGCTTTGACTTTTCAGTATGTCGAGGATTACGGCTGGATCGATGACTTTGATGCGACACCAGAGGCGATGCTTTCTCTAAAACAAGGGAAAATTCCTGCATTAGTTCCAGCAATGACAAGTTGTGCTGTTTTCCAGAATGAAATTGTCGTGGTTTTGGATGCGTCTTGTATTGTGAAATTGGGTGGGAGTTAAGGTGAGTTAGAGCCAAAGCATCTGGGTTCCCAGGCTTTGCCTGGGAAGTAGAAAAAAGTCAATACATATTTTAATATTTATGCTATATTATCTACAAATGAATGTAAAATCATTAAAAATCGCGTAGTTTTTTATCGATAATGCTAGGACTTAGACCAGAAATAAAAAATATGAAATCACCTACTGTACTCGATATTTTTTGCGGTGCAGGTGGGATGAGCTTAGGCTTTCAGAATGCTGGGTGTGAAATTTTAGGGGGAATTGATAAAAATCCTCATGCTATCAGAACACATCATAAAAACTTTCCTAACTGTACACTGATGCGTGATGCTCAGTCTATCGAATCTATTACTGATTTGAGTAAGCTGGGGTTGGAGCCGGGAAAAATTGATATTTTAATTGGGGGCCCACCCTGCCAAGTATTTTCAGTAGTAGGCAAGGGTAAAATGAAGTCTTTAGGAAAACATATCGAAACTGATGCTAGAAATTTTTTATATGAAGAGTTTGTGAGAGTAGTTCAATATTATAAGCCTCTATTTTTTGTAATTGAAAACGTCAATTATCTCCGCAATCACTGGATATTTCCTACTTTAAAAAAGGATTTAGAAAAGGGATTGATTACAAAAAGCGATGATTATCCAGGCTACGAGATCAGGGATCAAATTCTAACCGCTTCTGATTACGGTGTTCCTCAAGTTCGTAAACGCTTATTCATTGTTGGTAGGCGTAAAGATATGAATCTAACTTTCGAGTTTCCAGATGCTAAGACAGGTTCTCCTGTCTCTGTCGGGGAAGCAATTGGAGATTTACCTGAATTAACGTCTATACCTTTATTATTGAAGAGGAAAAGCACTGCACCCAAGCAAATAGACGTTGCTAAAGCTTACCATTGTTTGCCTAAATCCCAGTATCAAAAGTTAATGAGAACTCAATCTTGTGATACGGTAATGAATCATATGTGTCGATCGCATAATGATCAGGACTTGCACATTTTTAGCATCATGCCTCAAGGTGGTATATATAAAGATATACCTGATGAGTTCAAACGCTACAGCGATAAGAGTTTTGAGGATAAGTATAAACGCTTAGACTGGAATAAACCCTCATGGACACTAACGGCACATATGCAGAAAGATTGTTTGGCCTATATCCATCCAACACAAACTAGAAGTATCTCTGTAAGAGAGGCTGCTAGACTGCAAAGTTTCCCAGATCATTTTGTATTTGATGCACCTATGACGAGAATGTTTGAGCTAGTTGGGAATTCTGTACCACCTCTTTTAGCTGAAGCGATCGCCAGACCAATTGTAAAGCAAGTACAAGCCTACTACGAGGCTCAGTCCGAAATGGGTCAACCTAGCTTCAGGTAGACCTCAAGTGCATTTCACAACTAAAAACAGACAAATAAATGGAGGATACCTAAAATGAACGATTATGAGATGGCTCTTGTCATAACCCGATCTTACTTGGGGAAAAGTGAACAGACACGCACCCGACAAATCATTCAGGACAAAGTTAGATCTGTTCTCACCATGCTCACTAACGATCATGGTCGTACCTTTGAGGTAGATGAGGAAAAGCTCGTCCGGGAACTTGAAAGTCTTTTCAACATCAGGATGGGTCTATGTACTGTACTAGAAAATAAAGACGGTCACATTCCTTGGTTGCCTGACCGCAACAGTGAAATCAATTGGGATTTCTGGAACCGTTATGTACGTTATTTGGAGGAAGAAAAGGGCTGGGCACCAGCGATTACCAAAGGTTTAGACCAGTTGACAGACTCCATTCTTCAACTCCTAGAGAACCCCTTACGTTCAGGAACTTGGGATCGGAGAGGAATGGTTGTTGGACAGGTTCAGTCTGGAAAAACAGCGAATTATACTGGTCTGATATGCAAGGCGGTTGATGCAGGATATAAACTGATTATTGTGTTTGCTGGTATGCAGAACAGCTTGCGGAGCCAGACACAACTGCGTCTAGACGAAGGTTTTCTCGGATATGACTCACAAGTACACAGAGCTTCGACTCAAGAGAGTTCCTCCATTGGAGCGGGGCTAATTCCTGTTGGAAAGAGGCTGATTGCTGATTCAGCTACAAACAGTGCTAATAATGGTGATTTTAGTAAAAAAGTAGCAGGTCAGTTTGGGGTATCAGCAGGGGCTGGAAATCCATTATTGTTTGTTGTCAAAAAAAATACAACTGTACTCAAAAATCTCCTACAGTGGGCTTTGCGTCATGGAGATAAAGATGAAAAATCAGGGAAACGCATCGTCAGAGGAGTTCCCTTACTCGTCATTGATGACGAGGCAGACAATGCCTCGATCAACACAAATCCCCCACTATTCGATGAAAATGGCAAAGTTCAAGAAGAGTATGATGTTTCAGCAATTAATGGATTAATCAGGAAGCTGCTTCACAGTTTTGAAAGGAGTGCTTATGTGGGTTACACAGCTACACCATTTGCTAACATCTTCATCTACCCAGATGCCGAGCAAAAAAATCAAGAATTTGGAGACGATCTCTTTCCACGTAGTTTCATTATCAACCTACCTGCACCATCAAATTACATCGGTCCAGTAGAGGTATTTGGACTGGACACCGCTCCAGCTATTGGTCTAGAAGTATCAGAAGCCTTGCCTATCATCCGACCAGTAGAAGACCAAAGAGAATGGATGCCGGACAAACACAAAAAAGATCATGTTCCGGGTGAACTTCCAGGTTCTCTCAAGGAGGCAATTAGGGCGTTTATTCTTTGTTGTTCTGCAAGAATTGTGCGAGGACAGGAGAACGAACACAACTCAATGCTAGTTCATGTCGCCCGTTTTACGGCTGTCCAATCCGAGGTAGCAAAGCAAGTCAAAGACGAGTTGACTTCCCTACAAAAACGACTTCGGTATGGCGACAGCACCGCACCAGGCAAGCTAGAGGAAGAATTTGAGCAGCTATGGAAAGATGACTTTGTGCCAACTACTTCATCCATACTCTTATCCATAGCCGATCCACAACTAAAGTCAGTTTCTTGGGAAGAAGTCAAACTTTTACTGAACCCGGCTGCCTCTAAGATTCAGGTTAAGAAAATCAACGGCACAGCAAAGGATGTACTAGACTACTGGGAACACAAGAATGGGCTGAGTGTTATTGCGATCGGCGGCGATAAATTGTCTCGTGGTTTGACCTTGGAAGGTCTGAGCGTCAGCTATTATCTCCGAGCATCAAAGATGTACGACACGCTGATGCAAATGGGTCGATGGTTTGGATACAGACCAGGATATCTCGACCTTTGCCGATTGTACACAACTAATGACTTGGTTGAATGGTACGAACACATCACTGTTGCCAGTGAGGAACTCCGGCAAGAGTTTGACTATATGGCTGATGCCGGAGCGACACCTGATGAATTCGGTCTAAAAGTTCGCACGCACCCACAGGGGCTGGTCATCACCGGGGCTAATAAGATGAAGACAGGCACCGTCATGCAACTGTCATACACCAGAAGCCTTAGTGAAACCACCATCTTCTATAAGGATGAAAATAAAAACCAACAAAACCTTGAAGTTACTGAAGAAATGCTGAGAACACTTGGTGAATACTCTAGGAAAGAAAACAACTATATCTGGCAAGATGTCCCGGCTCAAAAAATTACCAATTTTATTTCAGGCTATCAATCACATCCTAAAGTTAAAACTGCGAACACCACACACCTTGTAGATTACATTAACGCTCAACTTCCTCAAAAAGAACTCGTGTTATGGACTGTTATTCTTATATCAAATAATCGAGGCAAAAAAAGGTGTATTGCGGGACATGAAGTGGGTACAACTCTGCGTAAGGATGCCTCCCCTGAATCTTCTCAAGAATATCGCCTGAGCAAGTCTCGACTCCTGAGTCCAACGGATGAATGGCTCGATCTATCAGAGGTAACTCGTCAAGAGATTCTCGATCTCACTAGGATTCAGCGAGAAGAGGCTGGTAAACCACCGGGGGCTGGCAATACACCTAACGGAAAAATTTTGCGTTCCAAGCGTTCACCAAAGAACGGCTTACTGTTGCTCTATCCACTAGAACCCGAAGTAATCGATTCGGAAATTCCTGTGATCGGTTTTGTGATGAGTTTCCCCGATAGCAAGACAGCCCAGATGGTCGAATATAAGGTTAACAATGTATACTGGAAAGAGGAATTTGGTCAGCCATGACGGTGCAAAATACCTGGAAAATACTGGAGGAGGATACTGGAAGTGTACCCTCTGGCTATATCATCCGCCGCCTATTACCAGAGATTGCATACGATGTTTATCTCGCTATTGAAAGACCTTCTAATGCGCGTTTGCTGATGATGCGGGTAAATCACAAAGCTATCGGAAAAGCCGCTGTTTTTCCGAATTCCAACTGCTTTGAGGTTAGGCGTGTAGCCCTGCAAGATGATGATGATGCCCATGTCACCCTGCAACTGGTACTTATTAACTCGCGTTACAGCGATATCTTTACAACATTAGTACAGGATATTGTTGATGCAATTGCCCCGATTGCGGATGAGCAAAACGCTGTAGTGGCATTCTTTACCCGTCTGCGGCGATGGCAAGCATTCTTAGAAAAACATAACGCCGAAGGACTGAGCCAAGCGGAACAGCAAGGATTATATGGTGAACTCTGGTTTCTGCGACAGATTGTTATTCCTCAACTTGGCTCTCGTCAAGGAGTCAAATGCTGGACAGGTGCAAAAGGAACTCAACAGGATTTCCAGTTTCAACACTGTGCTGTTGAAGTCAAAACTACTACAGCCAAACAGCATCAGAAACTAGCGATATCCAGTGAACGACAACTAGATGATACTGGCACTGGCACACTGATTTTACTGCACCTATCCCTCGATGCTAGACAAGAACGAGGTGAATCCCTACCGGATATTGTCGCCAGTCTTAGGTCACTTCTCGAAAACGACCTTATAGCCCAAGAAGAATTAGAAATACTCCTTTTTGAAGTTGGCTATTTGGATATACATATTCCCCACTATGAACAAATTGGCTATACGCCACGAGAAGTTAACTATTTCAAAGTCGAGGGAGATTTTCCCAGAATTCTTGAGTCGGATCTCCGAAATGGCATTGGCGATGTTCGCTACACCATCAGCGTTGCTGAGTGCCGACGCTTTTCAATACCAGAATTAGATGTAATTTCTGTAATTAGCGGTAGCCATGAATGAACAATCCAAATTAATTCAGTTTGCTTAAGGCCTCAGACAATTTTCCCCTGCTATTTAACCTCGCCTCTAACCGCTGATGATCGAGTGGACATGATACGATCAGCATTCATAACTGGTTCTAATAAAACGAGAAAAACTGTTCCGATTCCTCAGCTACAATTGCTGCATGGATCTTCTGTAGAGTCGATCGCACAATACGCTATAATTCCCATAAGAGATGATGGTGTAGGTCAATGACACAAGTTCTCGATCGGGAAATTCTCGATGGGCGAGTGGTGCTCAACGGCACCTGGGAACAATTCAAGTTAATCCAGAAAGCCTCGGAAGACTCCCCAGGCATAAAGTTGTCTTTCTTTGCAGGTGCGATCGAGATTCTGACGCCGGGATTCCAACACGAAAATTTTTCGGAAATCATTGGTTATCTGGTGACAACTTTTCTGCTGACGCAAGGTATTAGGTTTTACCCTTCTGGTTCCATGACACAAGAGAAGACGGGAGAAGTTTCAACTCAAGCAGACAAATCCTTTTGTTTCGGGAAACCTAAGTTGATTCCCGATTTGTCGATCGAGGTGGTTTATACTAGCGGTGGACTGACAAAGTTGCCAAAATATCGGGCTTTGGGTGTGCCAGAAATCTGGTTTTGGGAGGATGGCACCTTGCGGCTATATCATCTGCGGGAAGATGGATATGAAGAAGTAATTCAGAGTCAACTGTCAGGATTGGAAAGGCTGGATATTGACTTACTAAGGCGCTGCATTTTGATGGGCGAAACTGATTTGGCTGAAGCGGTGAAGGTTTTTGGACAGGGAATTTCGACTATCGGCGAATGAAACAGAATATAGATTCGGTGTCAGCTTGGTAGAGAATGAAAAGTGCATCAACGCACGCGCGTGCGAAGCTATCCCGTAGGGAATCGCAAATTATCTCTTTTACAAAAACATGGCAACACTTTTCGTCAACTCAGCAACAGGTAACGATTCAGCAGCCGGCAGCCAATCGGCTCCATTCAAAACGATCGCCCGTGCCCTCACTCGCGCTGCATCAGGAACCACAATTGGGTTAGCGCCAGGAACTTACAGCGCTGGTAGCGGCGAACAATTCCCCTTAGAAATCCCCTCGGGAGTCAAAGTGAGCGGGAATGAAGCTAACAAAGGTAGTGGCACTCTGATTCAAGGAAGCGGCAAATTTGTTAGTCCCAGCGCTGCGGGGCAAAATATTACCATATTGCTAGCAAATGATTCCCAATTGCGCGGAATAACTGTCACGAATCTCGATAGTCGCGGCACAGGAGTCTGGATTGAGTCAACTTCTCCGACTGTCGCTAACTGCACTTTCACACTTTGCAAGCGCGAAGGCGTTTTTGCCACGGGTACTGCTAATCCGGCGATTCTCGACAATGTATTTTTGAAAAACTCAGCGGCTGGCGTAATTATGGCGGGGAGTGCTAAGGGAGTAATACGACGCAATATTTTTCAAAATACGGGTTTCGGCATTTCTCTGCAAGCTAAGTCGGCTCCTTTGATTGTGGATAACCAAATTTTGGAAAATCGCTCTGGTATCGTTTTAGCGGGGGAATCTAAGCCGAATTTGCGCAAGAATCGGATTGAAAAAAATACGGAAGATGGTTTGACTGCGGTGGGGAAGTCACTGCCAGATATTGGTACGGCTCAAGATTTGGGTGGCAATATTTTTCGGGATAACGGTGAATTCGACTTGCAAAATGCGACTGGGGTGAAGATTTTGGCGATCGGAAATCAGATCAATTCTTCGCGGGTGAAGGGTTTGTTTGAGTTGGGTAATCTGACGCCAACTCCGACACCGACACCGACACCGACTCCGACACCGACTCCTGTGGGGACGTTCAGCGATATTAACACGAATTGGGCTAAGGATTTTATCGATCGCCTAGCAAAGATGAACATTGTCAACGGGTTTCCCGACGGTACTTTTAAGCCCGATCGCAATTTAACTAGAGCCGAGTATGCCGCAATGCTGGCGAAGGCGTTTGATCTCGCACCACGGCGTCAGGCGACGGTTTTTCAGGATGTGGCGGCGGATTTTTGGGCGCAAAGTGCGATCGTCAAAGCTAATCGAGCTGGTTTTTTGGTTGGATACCCAGACAACACGTTTCGCCCGGAGCAGAATTTGACTAGAAGTCAGGCTCTTGTATCTTTGGTAAACGGCTTGCAGTTAATGGGCGGGAATCCTAATTCTTTGAGTGTTTATGACGATCGAGCTTTGATTCCCAGTTTTGCCACCGCAGCCATAGCAACCGCCACAGAGCGCAAAATCGTGGTCAACTATCCCACACGCACCAAGATTTTCCCCGCCCGCGACATCACCCGCGCCGAGATATCCGCGCTCGTGTACCAGACTCTAGTAGCCACAAACCGGGCCCAGCCCATTAACTCTCCCTACATCGTCTAACGGAATTGGGAAGAGGGAGAAGGCATAGTTGGGATCAACCTCTCTTACTTCCCAAGTCTTGATTTGCGAGTACCAAATCGTTTTATGATAAAAGATTAAGAAATTCAGCAATCTTGAAGGTTCGACTGTCAAATTATGGCTAAAATTCAATTTTCCCGGGGTATCGATGAAGATGCTGTGCCCGAAGTGCGCCTAACCCGTTCTAAAAGCGGAGATCAAGGTACTGCCACATTTGTGTTTGAAAACCCCAAAGCTCTTAGCAGCACAAGCAACCAAGAAATTACTGGAATGTACATGATCGACGAAGAAGGCGAACTTCTGACTCGCGAAGTTAAGGCTAAGTTCATCAACGGTCAGCCTGCGGGTTTGGAAGCTCTTTATATAATGAAAAGTGCCGCAGAATGGGAACGATTTATGCGTTTCATGGAACGATACTCGGAAGTAAAGGGCTTAGGACTTAGCAAGGCATAATTTATGGGGAATTGGGAAAACAGGGAATTAGCAAAACAGGGCATTGGTTATTTTATAATCAATAACTAACAACGAACAAAGAACAACTAACTAATGACTTCTTCTCTTTTTCCTGGGTTGCATCTCAATGTGGAATGGCTCTCGCACTGACGGCAAATAATTTATGAGTGAGAACTAGATATTTACTGCCGTCAGTGCGAGAGCCCCTACGAATATATTTGCACGCGCACCAGATGCAACCCTTTTCTGTTCCTTCTTCCCTGTTCCTTATTCCTTTTTTCCTCTTCCTTCTTCCTTCAATATCTGCTTTATGACGCAAATTCCTCACCCAGACTTATCTAAAATAACCGTAAACTGCGCTATCATTACTGTTAGCGACACGCGCTCGGCGGAAACAGACAATAGTGGCTTGTTAACAAAGAAGCTGCTAAAAGAGGCTGGTCACTCTGTGGTAGCTTACACTGTGGTTAAAGATGATGCGGCAAAGATCGTATTGCAAATGCAGGCGTTTTCCCAGCGTGGAGATGTGGATGCAATCATTTTTAATGGCGGGACGGGCATCGCTCCCCGAGATACGACCTACGATGTGATGGAAA
>PVWI01000475.1 GCA_003003725.1 filamentous cyanobacterium Phorm 6
CCGTTGAGATAGATTTGGTCGCGCTGGTTGTCGATCGCCCCGACGGCCACTGAGGTAACATTGGGAAAGCCGATCGACATCACTGAGTTACTGACCAACTTGGGATCTTGTAGCGCGTAACCAATGAATCCGAAGACGATGGCGGCTGCGAAAAATAATCCGATAATTTTTGCCAGCTTGTGATTCACGCTGCTTGTTCCTCCGAGAAATCAGCTTATTCAGTTTGTCGCTTCATCTACAATAACAGCTTATCCAGCACCAGTCCCGTTGCAAATCTATCTCTGGGAAGATGGCACGCCGCAGATAAATGTGGTTTGGTATAGAAAAAACACATAATTAGTTTTAACAAGATTGTTTCATCGGTACCAGAAATCGCACGATCGCGCCATCGCTACAGGTCAACAAAAAATGAGTTGGTTTCAGGTCTTGCCCTTACCCATTAAATCCTACAGCCTTGCTACATTTAGCGCCGCCACGGCCTTACTGCTGACAACTCTGTTAGTCTTTGCATTTCAGGCAACTCCTGCAATCTTACTTTTGGCAGTTGCAATGGTTAGCGCTTGGTATTTTGGCTTAAAGTCCTCTGAACAAGAACTAGAAATAGAACGCCAGATTATTTCAAAAGTAATTGACACCTCGGCTTGCTTGATTGTAGTTCTTGACAGCCAAGGACGGATTGTCAGGTTCAACCAAGCTTGCGAAAAAACCACAGGCTACTCAGCAGCAGAAGTTGTGGATAAATATGTTTGGGATCTATTTTTAATTCCCGAAGAAATAGAACCTGTTCAAACAGTTTTTAGCAAACTCAAATCCGAAAAATTTTACAGCGAATATCAGAATTATTGGCGGACTAAAAACGGCGACAGGCGCTTCATTTCTTGGTCGAATACTGTGATAGTCGATGGCGATGGTGTGGTAGAATATGCGATCGCAACTGGCATAGATATTACCGATCGCAAAGCAGCAGAAATAGCCCTAGCTTTATCCTACACCCAGCTAGAAACCAGCGTCAAACAGCGCACAGCAGAACTGACAGTAGCTAAAGAAGCACTGCAAGCTCAAGAAGAACGATTTCGCTGTTTGAGCTCATGTTCGCCGGCGGGCATTTTTATGGCCGATTTCGAGGGGCGCTACACCTATGCAAACCCCTGCTGTCTGGCGATTTACGACTTGAGTTTGGCAGAAATTTTAGGAGACGGTTGGGAGAATTGTATTCACCCGGAAGACCGATCGCGCGTATTGAGCCAATGGCTGGATTATACTCGGGAAGCTGGGGAATATGCGATCGAATATCGCCTGCAAACAGCAGAAGGGATTGTCCGCTGGATTAATGTTGGTTCGGCGCCGATGTTCTCCGACTCCGGCGAACTCATTGGACACGTGGGCACGGTGCGAGATGTCACCGAAAGACAACAAACGCAAGCAGCTTTGTCTAGCAGCGAACAGCAACTGAGAACACTGCTAGAAAATACGCCCGATGTGATTATCCGCACCGACAAAGAACAGCGTTATATTTATGTCAATCAAGCAGTTGCCAGAAGCCAAGGAAAACCAGTTTCATTCTTCCTCGGTAAAAGCAGTCAAGACCTAGGAATGCCGCCAGAACTGTGCCAGATGTGGGACGAAACCCTGTACAAAGTGTTAGAAACAGGCAGAGAAGAAATCATCGAATTTAAGGCGCACTCAACCGACGGTATCAGAAGTTATCAATCTCGCGTAGTTCCAGAATTTGACAAAGACGGCGTACCAGAATCGGCATTAATTGTCGCCCGCGATATCACAGAACTCAAACTTGCAGAAACTCAAAGATTGCAGTTAAAAATCGAGCTAGCAGCCAGGGAAAAAGCGGAAAAAGAACAGCAGCGTTCGGCATTTTTAGCAGAAGTTAGCAAAATTCTGGCTGATGCGTTTGACGGGGAAACAGTGCTGCAAAATGTCGCTGAATTAGCAGTTAATTCGATCGCAGATGGGTGCTACATTCATTTGACCGAAACCGACTCAAAAGTGCGCCTAGTGGCTGTAGCTCACGCAGAACCCTCTACGCTTGATACTCTGAATAACTTGAGAGTCCGCAGCCCGTTAGCCTCCGATGCAGTTAACGGCTATCCGCTGGTAATTCGCACCGGCAAATCCGAGCTAATTGCCGAAGTGGATGAGGAGATTTTAGCAGTAGCAGCCGAAAATGCAGCAGAAATCGAAATATTGCGTGAAGCGAAGCTATCCCGTAGGGAATCGCTCAATATCGGCTCTCATGCTTGCGTACCGCTGAAAGCCCGCGGGCGGGTAATGGGTGCGCTCACTTGCTTTACGCAGAAGTTGGGCCGCCGCTACAGTGCAGAAGATATGGCAATGCTAGAAGATTTAGCATATCGCGTGGCGATCGCCCTAGACAATGCCAGACTTTATGCAGAAGCACAACAAGCACTATCTCAAACAGCGCGATCATTTGCTTTAATTGACTCGCTGTTAGAAGCATCTCCCCTAGGGATTTGTTTTCTCGATCGCGAAATGCGCTACCTCCATATCAATCACGTCTTAGCAGAACTCCAGGGTTTGTCCGCCGAACAGCATCTAGGTCAAGACTTCCGCCAATTGTTCCCAGAATCCGCGCACAAATTTGCACCAATAATTCAGCAAGTTCTCGACTCCGGCGAATCGGTTTTAAACGTAGAAATTAGCGGCGAAAATCTTGGAAAACTCGGAGAGTTGGGCTATTTGCTCAGCAACTACTACCCAGTCAAAAATGAAAGGGGAGAAATCATCGGCGCTGGCATAATTCTCGCAGATATTACCGCAGCAAAAAAAACCGAAATAGCTTTGAAAGAAAGCGAAACGCGATTCCGCAGCGTGGTAGAATCTAATATGATTGGCATCGGTTTCTGGGAGGCGGGCGGCGAAATTACTGAAGCTAACGACGCCTTGCTGAAAATGATCGGATATAC
>PVWI01000476.1 GCA_003003725.1 filamentous cyanobacterium Phorm 6
GATTAACACATTACAGGTAAGGACACGGCAGTGCCGTGTCCCTACAAATCTAATATGCAATTTGCCGGACATCATATAATTTGTAACTTGACAAATACCCCTTACCCCTTCCCGAATCGCCAGCAAAATTGCCTGCGGCTAAAGCACTTTTGACTTTATCCAAGCGGCGGGGAGACACAGAAGTTTCTGAGAATTGCTGACATAAGCCCGCTTCTGAAAAACATCGTACTGATTGCGTTCGATCGCATTTAAGATTCTGCTGTACAACATCGTAGCAGCCCACACTGTCCAGCGGATATCGGGACTCAAAACTTTGATTCCGGGCTCGGCGCTGGCGTATAATTTGCGAGCTCGCTGGATTTGAAACTTCATCAATTCCCGCCAGCGTTCGTCAATTACACCGTTGAATAAATCTTCTTCAGTGTAGTTAAACAGCGCTAAGTCTTCTAAGGGCAGGTAAATGCGGCCACGACGCGCATCTTCTCCGACATCGCGCAGAATGTTAGTTAACTGCTTGGCTATACCGAGGGCGATTGCTTCTTCCTTGGGAATTTTATTTCCCCAGTGCCAATTCCAGTTGGCAGCCCGGTTCGATTCGTCTACACCCATCACAGACATCGACATCAGCCCGACAGTACCCGCTACTCGATAACAGTAAAGATTGAGCTCTTCAAAAGTTTCGTAGCGGCTGCGGTACAAGTCCATTTGCTGGCCCGCAATCATCTCGCGAAACGGCTGAATGTCGATCGGGAAACGAGACAAGGTATCCACCAAAGCCACGTCGTAATCATCATGGGGATGGCCCGCAAACACCGATTCTAGGCGTTTTTCCCATAAATTTAGGGTTTCAGGGGTCGTGGCCTCAGAACCAGGCCCGTCTACGAGTTCGTCGGTGCGGCGGCACCAGACGTAAATCGCCCAGATAGCCCGACGCTTAGCTTCGGGCATGAGTTGAGTGCCTAAATAAAAATTTTTGGCATAACTCGCTGTGACTTGGCGACACAGTTCGTAGGATTCATCCAAAGAAGCCAGAGTTCTCATGCACTGGAGTTTTGACAGTTGCAGCATCCGAGAATAAGAAATTTAAAGATTAGAACTGACATTCCCCCGTTTAGACAACGGGAGATTTTTTACTGCTTTATGAAAAATTCTTAATTTTTCATTTGTTATTGGCTGTTGAAATAGCCTGCGCTGTCAGCTTACCAGAAAGCACGGCACCTTCCATACTCGCAAGATAACGCTGCATCGTATAATCACCCGTTAGATAGAAATTGCTAATCGGACTTTTTTGGGTGGGACGACACTCTTGACGGCCGGGAGTGGCTTTGTAGACGGAACGTGGGGTTTTGACTACGTGATATTTCAGCACTTTGGCGGGCTCTGGGATTTGGTCAGGAAAGAGTTTTTCTAACTCGACCATTGTGGCTGCGACGATATCTTCGTCAGACTTGCCTATCCAGTCTTTGGCCGGTGCGAGTACCAGTTCCAGCATGGATTTGTCTGGGTTGGCATATTCGCGGCAGGTGTTGCTCATGTCGGCGTAGACGCTCAGCAAGGGCGATCGCGAGAACAGCAAATGGTCGATATCTGTCAGCTTGCGATCGAACCACAAGTGTACATTAATCACCGGTACTCCCTCCAAACCTTCGAGCTTTTTGAAATAATCCATTTCGCCCCAAGGTTTCGGCATCATCAACTTCAGCGGGTCAACCGGCATCGCCGAAACGTAAATATCAGCCGTCAGAACTTCTGACTCTGCCCCTTTGACACCCCGAATCTGGAAACCGCGCACCGTGTTGTCATCGTTGAGCAAAAATTCCCCGATGGGTGCATTCAGCCGGACTTCGCCACCGCGCTCAGTTATGTAGTCTACCATCGGCTGACACAACCTCTCCGTAGGGGGGCCGTCTAAAAAAGCCATTTTCGAGCCTTTTGTCTCTTGCAAGAAGCGGTTAAGGGCTGTCAGCAGAATGGTTGCAGATATTTCGTGGGGGTCGATAAAATTCAGCGCCTTAGACATGGCGATGAATACTTCTTTTTCGACTCTGGGGGGGACGTTTTGCTTTTTCAGCCAGTCGGAAAAGGAGTATTTGTCCATTTCTTCAACGTATTTCTGGCCCTGAAGTATCGCCGGAATCAAACCGAGGCCGAAACTGATTTTTTCGCCCCAGGTGAGCATATCGTTGTTTCTCAGGATAGCCACAAGGCCGTTGAATGGAGCCGGAATATTCGGAAAATCAAAGCGCGAATAGGTTCCGGGCGTTTCCGGCTGATTGAAAATCATCGAGTGCTGTTTCCATTGCAGCCGGTCTTCGATGTCTAGTTCTTTGAATAATTGGAGCATATTGGGGTATGCACCGAAAAATATGTGGAGGCCGGTTTCGTACCAGTCGCCATCTGCATCTTTCCAAGCGGCTACCTTGCCGCCGAGTACGTCCCGACTTTCTAGGAGGATGGGGGTATGGCCCGCATCGGTGAGATATTTTGCACAGGATAACCCTGCTAGGCCGGCTCCGGCGATCGCAACTCGCATTTAATACTACTGCCCTCTATTCGCTTCGCCTTAATTATACGTTACAACTCGTTACATTTTCCAGGCAATCTGTGGGCCGGACACGGCATTGCCGTCTCCCTACCCGGAATCTGACATTTTTCAGCAAATCTGTGGGCCGGACACGGCAATGCCGTCTCCCTACCCGAAATCTGACATTTTTCACCAAATCTGTAGGGACACGGCACTGCCGTCTCCTCTTGGGCCGGACACGGCAATGCCGTCTCCCTACCCGAAATCTGACATTTTTCACCAAATCTGTAGGGACACGGCACTGCCGTCTCCTCTTGGGCCGGACACGGCAATGCCGTCTCCCTACCCGAAATCTGACATTTTTCACCAAATCTGTAGGGACACGGCACTGC
>PVWI01000477.1 GCA_003003725.1 filamentous cyanobacterium Phorm 6
ACCAATCTCTTTTTTAAAGACTATTATCGGAGTATCGTAAGACTGTTTGCGCCAAGGCACAGCATTTTTTTTACCTGTAATCATATCTTGGGAACCGATGTACAAATTGCCGTCGATCGCATTTGTGGCAAACAGCGCTGGAAACCCCCCAGGGTTGTACTCGTCGTTCAGCGCCACCGAGCCAATTATCCCGCCTTCCCAACTAGAAAGGCGGCGGTTTCCCGTAGGCAAAAACCATTCGACACTGGCATTTGGTTCCTTGTTAGGATTGAGTTTGAGGACTCCGCCGTTGCCCTGAATGTATTGTTTCTCAATCGCACAAAACAGTTTACCGGATTTAGAAATTACAGCACTTCCATCCAAATCTGAACCTGTATAAAAATCCCAGACTATCTTTTTTGTTTCAATGCTAATACCGTAAATATGACCGGAACCAGCAGCTATAAATATTCTATCTTTTAGCCTAGATGGTGATGATTCCGCTACCAAGTTGCCGCCGTGCTTGCTGATATCTCCGGCTGCATAAAGCTGGACTTCCGACAATATCTGCGGTTGCTTGATTCCTTGTTTAACTTTGGCTTTGCTGGCAGAACTGTTGAGAAAATAACCGATCGCATTTTCGCCCGCATTGAACAACACGCCATCACCCAAATACAAAGGACTGCTGTCATTATCCTGACTGTAGCTGGGTGTTTTCCTGATGTCCAGCTTCCAAATTTCCTTGCCAGTTCTAAAAGATATTGCCCTAAAACTCGGTACGACACTTTTGCCACCACCGCCGCTGCGGCTGCCTTGCAAAATCACAATTCTGTTTTCGGCGCTGGCTTTTTCATCGATATAAATTGTTGATGAACCTTTAATGATATCATCAAATTCATAGCGCCAAACTTCTTTATTCGTCGCCATGTCTATTTTGTGCAAATAGTGGTCGAAAGAACCTATAATTAAATAAGTTTTGTCTCGGTCTCGGGTAATTGTGGGCTGTCCAGTCCAACCCGCGCCGCTCCAAATTTGCGATCGCCTTCCCAGAAAAGTCCGTCCGCTTCCTAGCTGAAATTTGTCGATTAATTTCAAACTTTTCGGAACACCTCTGCCGTAGAAACGGCGCTTGTCGTTACCTAAAAATGTCGGGACTAATAATTCTATTTCTGGGTCTGCTTTTGCCAGAGAATTGTTAAGATTAGTTTCTAATAAAGCTTGTTCCGAGGATGCAGTTTGGTACAGTCTGAGAACAGCAGGAGGAACAGCAGCACTCAGCAAAAATTGTCCTAGCTGTTGATTGAAGGTTCTGCGAGATGATAAACTCATGTTAGATCGAGATAAGCAGTGATAATATTAAAACATAATTATCGGCAACAACTCAATTAAAACAGTCCGCGCTAAACTGCTAAATAACTGACAAGCTTACTCAGTACGAGTTAAAGTATATTTGATTATGGTGAACCGTCTTGCTCAATCCCAAAGCCTTTACCTGCGGAAACACAGCGAAAATCCGATCGACTGGTGGCCCTGGTGCGACGAAGCCTTAGAAACGGCCAAGAGCCAAAATAAGCCGATTTTTCTGTCAATAGGCTATTCTAGCTGCCACTGGTGTACGGTGATGGAAGGAGAAGCATTTTCCGATCGCGCGATCGCCCAATACATGAATTCGCACTTTATACCAATCAAAGTCGATCGCGAAGAACGCCCGGACATCGACAGCATATATATGCAAACCTTGCAAATGATGACCGGTCAAGGCGGTTGGCCGCTCAACGTTTTTCTCACTCCCGACGAGCGAATTCCCTTCTACGGAGGCACTTATTTCCCCGTAGAACCCCGCTACGGAAGACCGGGATTCTTAGAAGTTTTGCAAGCAATTCGCCGCTTTTACGACACAGAAAAAGGCAAAGTAGAAGCTTTCAAAGCAGAGATTTTAGAGAACCTCCAACAGTCGGCAGCGCTGTCAGCAGGAACCGCAGAACTAAATCGCGAAATCTTCCAAAAAGGCTGGGAACTCAACACCGGAATTATTGCCGGCAGCAACCCCGGGCCAAGTTTTCCCATGATGCCTTATGCTGAGTTAGCACTGCGGGGAACGCGCTTTAATTTTGAATCAAAACACGACAGCAAACAAGTCTGCACTCAGCGCGGATTAGACTTAGCATTGGGCGGCATTTACGACCACGTAGCCGGAGGATTTCACCGCTACACGGTTGATGCAACTTGGACTGTGCCGCACTTTGAAAAAATGCTCTATGACAACGGTCAAATTGTCGAATATTTAGCAAATTTGTGGAGCGCGGGAATCCAAGAACCTGCGTTTGAAAGTGCGATCGCGCGGACAGTAGAATGGTTGAAGCGAGAAATGACCGCAACCGCAGGCTATTTTTACGCCGCACAGGATGCCGACAGTTTTAACACTTCAGAGGAAGTTGAACCGGAAGAAGGAGCATTTTATGTTTGGACTTACGTCGAACTGGAACAACTGTTAACTGCTGAGGAATTAGCGGAAATTCAAGCACAGTTTACTGTAACTCGCGCAGGCAATTTTGAAGGCAAAAATGTATTGCAGCGCTACCAGCCCGGAAAACTCAGCGCAACTGTAGAAACGGCTTTGGCTAAACTTTTTGCTGTTCGCTACGGGGGCAATCCCGATACTGTGAAAACTTTTCCCCCAGCCCGCAACAATCAAGAAGCTAAGAATGAAAGTTGGTCGGGTAGAATTCCGGCAGTTACTGACACGAAAATGATTGCTGCTTGGAACAGTTTAATGATTTCTGGCTTGGCGCGCGCTGCGGCTGTTTTTGCAAATTTGGAATATCTGGAATTAGCTGTGACAAGTGCTAATTTTATTTTAGACAATCAGTGGAAGGACGGGCGGTTTCAGCGGTTGAATTATGACGGACAATCTGC
>PVWI01000132.1 GCA_003003725.1 filamentous cyanobacterium Phorm 6
TACTCATTTTTGTCTTGGATGATTCACTTTTACTCCCTCAATCCCCCTATGTGCCAGTTGGGGGTGCGGAATGTGGGATTCAACCATAATCACACTTTGCACGTTTATATGGGTGCAAAGTGTGATTATCACTTTTATCCACAAAACAAATCATGAACAAGAACCAGGAAAAGCACGATCGAATCAAAAACCTTACTTATGGTGCGATCGTTCGCGGGGATATTACAACGTGCGATAGACAACCTGACGACACCTACATCATCACCAGAACTAGCGATTTGAAGCCCATAACTCACACTACTAACAGCGCGGTAATTTTTCTCTATCTTCTCAAATGTTCATCTCAAGCAGAAGAATAGAAACAGGCACAAAAACAATAAGTTTTTCGTAAAGATGCTTCGCAATAAGGAAGTGTTGTTTAATTTGCGAAAATTATGTTGATTAAAAAGACTGAAATTCAAGATTACCGTTCCCTTCAATGGAATACAGACCCCGAATGGTCAATCCCGCTCCCAGAATACCAAATCAATGGCTACGTCGTTTCTAGGCATTATGTACCAGACGAAGCCCCTGTCATTCCTACTGGCTGGATTTACGAATTTAATGACGGTCGATCAATGTCTGAGGCACAAATCGATCGCATTGAATGGTAATCTTCCCAATTAATTTACCTATTCCACTTTCTAGTTCATTTCCTAAATATGAATTAGAAAGTGGAATCCAGAGAGAAAACAACAAGAAACAAACCATGAAAAAGAAAAAAGTCATAGCACACATTCACAATCGGATTAAGAAATTAGCTGTTGGTGCGATCGATCGTGGTGATATAAAAAGTTGCGATCGACAATCAGATGATAGCTACATCATCATTCGTAACACCGAATTTCCACCTACAATCTACACCACTGTCGGTGCTGGCACTCTTCTCTATTTGTTGAATTCTCTGGCTCGGGAAACAACAGAAACATAAATTTCAACAAAACCCCAAGGCAACGCAATTGTTGCTATCGCTTTGGGGTAATGATGTTTCTTGGATAAAATAATGAATTCAGAGTTACGAGGAGTTCAAGCACTTCCTGTCAAATGGACTGAATCAACCAAAGTTTTGTTGAAGTTCATGGAACAAGTAGTCAATTTGGATGAAGTTATCGAGCGACTTCAAGCAACTGATTGTCAAAGCTGTAGTTTATTCACTCAGGAGCAAGTAAAGTTTGCTTTTCTGAAGTGGATTGAGCAGCATATTGAGTCGATCGAATCCGACCCTGAATGGTTCATCAATCGGGATTTCAAGCATTTCTATCGGAATTTGCCATTTGATGACTTGCAACAAGCGATAGAGTTACGTGAATACGATTCTGAATTGATGCACGAATGCGACAATCCTGATGATTTTTCGGATATGTCCGAGGACATGAAGGAGCAATTAGCAAGAGGCTTACGCACGCAAGAACTCGAAGAATACTTCACTAACAAAGCACAAATTGCTTGGTTAGCCTTCCAGCATTCTAAGGCATCTTCATCTTCCCTTGAAGATGACTTTGAGGGAACTCCCGAAGAAGCTGCGATAAATGCCATAGATTGGTAACAAAAAAAAAGCGGTTAGTTGAGAAAGAACTAACCGTTTTTTTTGTGCAGTTAATGGGTATCAAACCAATCATAACATGAAACACCTCAAAAGAATCGCAGAAATTCGCAAGCAAATCGAATCTTTGAAGTTTGAAGCAGAAGCGATCGAACCTGACGCAATTCTTGAAGCTTTCGATATTCTTGAAGCCAACCAATCACCAAATGGTAAAAGCTTAGTTTTTTCTGACACTAATGCTAAAATTGTGCTAGTTCTTCGCAATCGGTATGACGATAAAAATACCTCGGTTGTTCGACTGAATGAAGATATTGACAGAGAATACGAGAAATTGTGTCGATCGAACGCAACCGCCATCGAAAACAACAAGGCTTACATCCAAGAAATACAGGAAATGATAGAAGCAGCGGAAGCAAAACATCAAACATTTTTAGTTTCTGTGTATCTGGAAACGCTTCGGAAACAACGCTCGATCGCACTCAAAAAGACTGAACATAAAGTGCCAAGTCTCGCAGTTTATCTGAAGTAAATGCTTTGGCTTCCATGAGAAGGTATTGATTTCTCTCGCCAATGCGGTAGGGCTGAATAGAACCGCAAACAATTTGAAAAAGACGAGAATTAATTGGAATCATGAACCAAAGAAAATATCGTTTCAATCGCAAAGATGGCACAATCTACCGCGATGAAGGTAATAATAAATTGACTAAAGTTGACAATGAAATGCGGATAATTATCCTTGAAGCTTCAGAACCAATCTGGTCCAAACCATTCAAGCATTTGAAAGCTCAACATTGGGTAAATCTCACATTCATTGATTTTCATGGCAATTATTGTCATGGAATGCTTAATGATGGCACAACCAATGCTTTGCAATCTTGGCTTGAGTACAGAAAAACTTTTGCTTCAAAAGGTTTAGAACTTTTGGAAGTAATCACAACTATTGGATTTGAGCAAACTGACTCAGAAATAAAATGGTTTGATTACAAATTTTCTGGTGTTGCCGGAAAGCCGGGACTTGGCGATCGAATGCGTGCAATGTTACCAGAATTGCAGAACAATAGCACAAAAGTTAAGTAACAATTTTGGGATAGCTGTCTATCCCAAAATTAACTTAATCGATGCTTTCGCTTTGGGGTTTTGATTCATTCAATCACTTAATTTACTTAATTTACTTAATTCACTCACAAAACCATGACTAAGAAATCTGCTGAAAACAATGTAACTCCTGAAATCGTCGAAAACAATGTAAGTTCTTTAGTGTCTGAATTTGAATTTGACCCTAGTTTGTTAGGTGAAGAATTCAATGCTGTCCGCATACCACGTTTGCCATACGGAATTATCATAAACGACAATCCATGCGGTATTTTCATCACCGAAAAGAACGCAATCAAAGCAGGCTGGAGCAATCTCGAAGACATGATAGAACATGAATTTCCAAATGGAACCAAAGAAAAAGGTTTCCTTTTCACGACTGCTCGAATGGCGATATTGGGCAACGTTGCCCCTTATATTCGCTACAAAGACTCAGATGAAAACGGCGACCTCAAACATACGGTGGTTGGTTCGTATGAGTTCGATCGCGAGTTACTAGACAAAAAGACGATGGAAGTCGTCAGCGAACATCTAGTAATCTTTGTTGACCAATCGAATAATCTGCTTCACAACCGACCTATTCGGGTTCGCTTTAAGAATGTAGCTTTGTGGAGTTTCCGAGATGCGATCGAGGAATTCTACATGGCAATGGAATTGTGTTTTGCCAAACTGATGAACATACAAGCCAGCGGTAAAAACGATAAATGGCGCTCTCTCTGTGTATTTGCTGTTGAGTTTAAACCAGAAAAAGAAGGCGAAGGCTCTAACAGGTCGTGGTGCATGAAAGTTGACAAATTTTCAATGCCATCTTTACAAAACTTTGGCTTGCTATTTCTTGGAGCCAAACATCGAAAAGATGTGATTTGGGAAACCTACGATATGAACATTGGCTCGTTACAGACTAAAGCATTGTCTGCTCCTGAACAAAAGATGCTGCGTAGCGCTGAATAGTCACCGTTGCCGGGGATTTCTCCCCGGCTTTAATTTAATCAAACACTCTTCTAGGAAATCATGAACAATCCACTTTGTCCCGATCGCATTCTAATCGAAAACACTGTCATCACGGTATCAGCAATTGTAAAAGCTGACTACAATCCAACTGCCCGAAGATTAACTCTAATTTTGATTAATCAATCGGAGTTTACTTTCAGAGACGATTTCGCCGAATCTGCCTGGGATTTTCTCAGAAGCCAAATCTACGGCTGTACTGAACCATTGGCGGATTGGAAACGTCCCGAATGTTCCCGTTTATTAGAATAAAACATTGACCTGAACAAGTCGTCATTGTTTTTCCGTTCGTACCTGGCAGTGCGAACGGATTTCTTGTTATCTACTTTCACAAAACTACTGAGGACAAAATCATGGGTAAAACTAAAATATCGTGGACCTCTGAAACTTGGAATCCACTTGTTGGCTGCTCAAAAATCAGCGCCGGTTGCAGTCGATGTTATGCTGCTGAAGCTGCTAAATCAGCACGGTTGCAACAGTTTCCTCAATATCAAAAAGTCAAGGATTGGGACGGTACGATCGAATTTGTCGAAAACCAACTACTCAAACCGCTGTCATGGCGATCGCCCAAAAAAGTGTTTGTTTGCTCAATGTCAGATATTGGTCATAAAAATGTGAAGGATGAATGGTTAAACAAAATCTTTGCGGTAATGGCAATGTGTCCACAACACATTTTTCAAGTTTTGACAAAACGCCCTGAACGACTATTGGAATATTTCTCCGATCCCAACTGTGCTCGTTGGATATGCGATGAAGTATTAAATATTCTGAGCGATGAAGCAAATCCTGGTAAATGGAAATTTAAAGTTCATGGTGATGAAGTCAATATCAAAATTCCATTACCCAATGTCTGGGTTGGGACAAGTGTTGAGAATCAGAAAGTTGCTGACGATCGCATTCCTCAACTTCTACAAATTCCAGCAGCTAAACTTTTTCTAAGCTGTGAACCACTTTTGGAAGCTGTAGACCTAACGAAAATTTACCGAATCTCCAATCTCACCCAAACAGAATTAACTTGGCTTGATTATCTTCACTGGATTATTCTAGGCGGGGAATCTGGTGTTGGTGCGCGTCCGTGTCATATTGATTGGATTCGTTCGATCGTCCAACAATGCCGACCAACCAATGTCGCCGTATTTGTCAAGCAATTGGGGTCAAATTCGATTCAATCAACTCCTTATATTGATGGAGTTGCACAGAATAATTTTCAACTCAAATTCAAAGACCGTAAAGGTGGCAATATTGACGAATTTCCAACTGATTTGCAAATTCGGCAATTTCCTGAATAACTAACTAAAAAGCCTCAGAGATCCAATCTCTGGGGCTTTTTTTTTAGGTTAATCTTCTAATCGAAAACTTCTCTAACTTACAACAAAATTAAGAGCTATCGCCAGAAGTATATGAAATTTATCGGTGAGCTTCATGACTACTATCGAATTCAATTTCAGAACCCACCAATTTCATCTTACCAAAGTTGCAAACTGGGAATCGAAATATAAATTTAGTTCAAGTCGCAAAAGCAATTTCGTCAATTCAATTGGCGAAGGCATTAGCTACTGCAAGTTTGATATCGATCGAGAAGCTGAACAAATTCGCGAATATAATGCAGAAGTTCCTGAAACTAATGCACTATATCCTGACGACGGTATTCGCGAAATAAGTTTATTTGCTATTCCTGAAGAAATTCAAGGATTAGTTGACCTCGATCGCATGGAATTTATTAACGGTGTTTATTCCGGTAATATACCGTACACAGCCGACAACTTTGAATTCTAGCCCGTTAGCCTCTGAGTAAAATCAGAGGCTTTCTTATCAAGTTCAACCCATCTTTTTAGAATAATATGGCAATCAGAATTCCTCCCAAATACGGTTCTAAAGTACCGGAACCTGACCCCAATCAACCACGAGTCAGTATTATCGATCGATTCACTGCCAAACTCAAATACGAACGAGAAAATATCGAACCTTTCCTCGGCGATAACCTTTTTCCTTATTACCAACATTCCTGCATTTTATACATTTCTGCTCGCTATGTTGGTCAAGGTTACGGAACTTACACAGATCGAACTGAACTCTATGACCAAATTGGTCATATTCTAACAACCATTTAGCCAATCATCAAGATTAGCAAAATCTCTGAGTTAAATCAGGGATTTTGCTTTATCTATCACAGAAAATCATGAAAGTATTTTTTACAGGAACCGAAAATCTGCGTAGCTTGCGGGGCGTTTGCAATCTCAAAGCTGAAATTCTTATCGGCAATTACCGAGGATTTGACCAATTAGCTTTGAGATATTTACGATCGATCGAATACCCAAACGTCAAAGTTTACGAGACTGGGAGCCAACTTGGTTTTGGCTACCAAATCATAAACGCTAACAGATATCCTGCACAAGATATTGAAATGAGCAGAATTGCCGATTTCATGTTAGCTGTGCATGACGGAAGCCGAGGCGTTGCCAGAAACCTTAGACGAATGCCTTCTAATAAAGTTAGAATCATTCAAGTTTAAACTCATAAAAAAGCATCAAGAACTCACAATTCTTGGTGCTTTTTTTTTACTCAAATTAACCGAATTAAAGTTAAAATTAGTTAATATTAATAATTAAACGCCCGTATGAGCAGAAAAAAAGCCAGAGTAAAAAATTCATCGCGCGATGCAATCATATCGAATCTCGTTATAAACGAACCTTTGATTGAAGCGGTTAGAGGCGATCGCACTTACAAGATGCCGACGGGATATATATCATGGGGAAAATTGAGTAACATAGTAGCGGTTAGCTTGTATCATTGTTGCAACGCAGAAGATGTAGACTCTATGGGATTTACCAATTCCTACCGCACAGCTTTATGGTTTGCTCAAGAATCACCAATTTATTGCTTGACATCGAGTTTGGGTGAATCTTTTGATAAGACTGATTCTCTTCTCAATAAAAACATTATGGCTGGTTGGCAGCCAAGTTTGCCTAGCTTTATAGTGGCATTACCTAAAGATTTAATCACTACGCCAGAGCGAGGAACACTTGATTATCTAGTAATTGGGTGCACTCATCCTAATCATCCAGAGTGGGATTCTTATAAATGGAAAGGAATAGGAGTAAAAGCAGATAAGGAAAATGATGATCGTTTGTATTTTCAGGTCTGCACCGTAGATTCTAATGGTATTGTTTGGAATGCAGCCAGTCCAATTAGCGATTCTGGAGATATGGAACCTTACCCAGCATCGGTTAAGTTATCAGAGACTGACGATTTATTTTTAGATAAACTGAGAAACTTAGCTATCAATATTTTATTAGCTCTTGAATTTTCACCATCACTTTTTAGCGATGTCACTGAAACTGAAGCGAGACAAACGAGTAAAGGATTTGCGATCGTAGGCGCAAGCCGGGGCGCAAGCCATCGACCTTCTTCGGTTGTGAGATACCCGCGTTGGTTGGGGAAAAATTATCAATCTAAATCTGTATTATCCGCAGAAAAAAGCACACATTCTTCTCCGTGTATTCACTGGAGACGTGGGCATTGGCGAGTGCTACAATCAGGTGAAGATAAGCGCTGGAAACAAACCAAACGTCTTTGGATTCAACCAGTTTTAGTCAACTTTTAAGCACTTGATTAATCCTAAAATATTTACTAAAATAGAATTATTTTAGGATTAATCAATGCTAATAGCTAACAACGGATACTCAGTTTTATCTAAATTTGTATCGGATGGAGACACCCTAAACCTCAACTTTCAAGGGGAACAATTTGTCGCCCGGTTGCAGTGGATTGATACACCAGAAACCAAAAAGTCTACTCAGAATAGCACTGACTATAAAATCCAAAATCATTGGAGTTGGGCAGAACGAGCCAAAACTGCATTAATAAATTTGGTTCATCAAAAACCGCTGATTTGTATTCCGATCGAAAAAGACCGATTCGATCGCTGGGTATGCGACTTGTATATCAACAACAAAATTTCGGTGGCGAATAACGTACAAATTGCCCTTTGTAAAGCTGGAATGGCGGTTAGTTACCTTCCCTATAACCGTTATTCCTACACCAGCCGAGAACTGGCTGTAATACGGGGAATCATCACAGAAACAGCTAATGCTAACCGTAAAAAAGTCGGCATCTGGTCAGAGCCAAATTTCATACTCCCCAACGAATTCAAAAAGTTAAACCTATCCTAAACCTGAAAAACCATGAAATTAATTGAAAAAATACTCAGTTACATGGAATCCGAAAACTACGAAATCTTTCGGTTGCCAGGAGAAAAAAATATAGTTTATGTCGAAGGAATGGATAAAAACGGAACCATCAACTCTGACAAATCCAATCATTTCAACGATTTAAGGCTTGTGTTTGCATTCGATGGCGTACCGCCCCGCAAGCTACGAAACGGCAACGCAGTAATCGAAGGCGCTTGGGAAGGAACGACTGAACCAGGCTACTACTACACCGACAATCCGATGAACCCCAAAGGTGCCGCTAGAATTGCCTTTGGACAATATCAATCGTGGCAAATCGGCATCCACGGTTACTCTGACCCACACGAGGCTTTGATTCAGGTTGGGTTAGTTCGCGTTCACCGGGATTATAACCGAGACATGATTCGGACTGGAGATGCGATCGATGAAGGTTATTTTGGCATAAACCAACATTGGGGGCATGACCACCCAATAGACGATATTCACACAGCGTCGGCTGGCTGTTTAGTCGGTCGGACTCGCGTTGGGCATCGTGCGTTTATGCAATTGATCAAGTCCGATCGGCGTTGTGTGGCAGACCCAAATTTTGTGTTTACAACTACTATTATTCCCGGTAATAAATTATGAAACAAGAAACTTTGGATTGGGTTGCTGCAATGATCGCAATTGTTGGCGGATTTTCTTCCTTTTCATTTTGGCTAGCATCCCGCGAAATCAAATCTGAATTATTTTATCGAATTGACAAAATCTCTGACAATCTTCGGGGGAGATTAGAGACAGACTTCATCAAAAATACTAACAGGTTGATGAGATGGCAAGATAAAAATCAACTTAAAAATGCCACTCTAGAAGCAAGATTAAATCGGATTGAGAAAGCTTTATCTCTTGACAATGAATTCTTTGAAGCTCTAGATAGTTTGCCAGAAAACACAGATTTACCTTAACTTAAATACATGAAGATAACTCAAACTAGGCTTGACAATTTAGCAACATTATTTGGGGTGATTGCCGGAATCGCTGAACTTTTGGTAGCCACAAATCGAGTCAGTAACGCAGATGGACAGTTTGTCGCTGGGTTAGCTTTGATAGCTTTGGGAGTTATTAGCAATAAAAAACCACGGATTTAGTTCTGTGGCTAAAGTGGCTAAATCTGTGGTGAAAAAGAAAATGGTGACTATCTTAAGGATAACCGTTGATTTTTGCTGCAATAACTTTTATAGTAGCAAGTGCTCCGACACTGCCACCAACAAGAAATCCCATACTAAAAGCATTCCTTGGATCGACTAGCTTTTTTTTCTTGATTTCTGCTTGTACGATCGCAGACTGTTTCCCAACTGACTTTATTACTTTGGGAGTAACTTCGAGAGTTGTCAACGAAGCTGCTGTTAGAGTAGCAGCTAAAAAAATTGTCTCTGTTACTGTAAATTTATGAACCTTTAGCTGCATATCAATCCTTCTCTAGGTAATCTTTAAAGTTGGCAATCAATGAAGGTGTGCCATGCTTTCTCACAATGTATTTAAAGCATGGTTTCCCCACATCAGAGTAACTTTTGGGCTTCTTCTTTCCTTGAGTAAATCCCAATCCTTCAGAAATCAATTTGCTGGCACTTTTGCATTTATCAGATAATTCCAAAATCCTCTCAAAAAGTGCTGATTCTGAGTGATTTGGGAGTAATCTTGCAAAGTCATCTTCATCCCAAATAAGCGGATAAGTCTCTCTGGGTAAGGCTTCTGGAGTTGTCTCGGTTTGGATAAGGTTATCTGAATCAGATAATTCTGCAAGCGAATTATCTGGCTTATCTTGGGCATTATCTGGCTGATTATTTGGCGAGTTGCCAAGCTCCGAGAGCCATTCTTTTTTCAATCGATCGAGCATTTCGGGGTTAGATTCAGCTTTCCAATAATCCTCAGAAATGCCCATGATTCTATCGAGCTTACTAGAATCAGTTTCTGGAATTGTTTCTGTGATTGTTTCTGTGATTGTTTCTGCGATTATTTCTGGGGCTGAATTAAACAAATCGTAAACCCAACTTGACCGAATCCAATCAGGTGCGATCGAGATTTTCATATTCTCGATTAGCTCTCCATCTTCATCTTTAATCCCAGAAATAGTGCCTCGCCACAGCGGTTCTTGTTCTGAATTGGAGTTGAGTTTGATGATGATAAAATTGCCTTTAATCGCATCAGCAAAGCCATCGCCATTACCTAGCGCTGCGAGGGTTTTGGCATGAGAAACAATGATAGGAGATTCGTTAGCTTTGCGCGGATCACTCGATAGTTTAGATCCGAGTTTTGCTGCTGCTTCTTGGGTAGCTTCTTCCTGTCCATACCGTGTCACTTCATCAAAAATTGAGGTGATTGGTGGGCTTTTGAGGGTGCGCTTGCTGAATCGATCGTACATCGCCAGAATCTGCGAATTTACCTCTTTATAGTTGTGATGAGCGCCGAAACCTGGCACTCCTAGTTTGGCTAGTTGTTGCCAGCATTCATCCTTATTTTGATGGAAGTGAGGGTCGGCGATCGACACAATTTCATGCCCTCTGAGATAATATCGGCATAATGCCAGAAACTCGGCGAAATAACTTTTACCACTACCCTGATCACCGTAGATCAGGATAGGTTTCTTCATGCACTGGGCAATCCAGCCAAGCTCGTGCTCATTGATGAATTTGAGCAGTTTGGCTTTTTTAGCAGCAAATGATTCTTTTGAGGATTTGATATCTTCAACAATTGCTGCTAACTCTGGCTCTGGCAACGCAATTTGTTCGGGTTCGGGTTCAGGTTCCGGTTCCGGGGGTTGTAGACGCGCAAGGACTCGATCGAGCCGACCTTTGCCGTCCTGCATAATGACGTAAGCATCCTGCACATCATCGGTGTAGTCTGCCACCGCAACTTCGATTCGAGCTTCCTCTTTGCGCCGACCTTCGATTACCAAAGCCTCACGTTTGCCCTGTTCGATCGCCTCCAAATTCCTCCACTCCATCTCATCAATTGTCTGCTGTTGCTTTTCCTCCAGTTCTCTCAGTCGAGCCGATTCTGCCTGTAATTTTTTCTGTTTGCCAGCCTCAAAGTGACCTAGAGAAAAGAAGCCGATCGCACCCGCAGCAGCCCCGCAACGCAGCATCGCATATTTCTGAAATGGAATTGGTGCGATCGATAATCCCAAACAGAGAATGCCACCAAATAAAGAGCCGATCGCTAATTTACTCATTTTCCACCCCCTACCGCACCAACAGCAAAAATGCCCGCGAACCCAATCAAAATGATTCCTGCAATCCCTCCAAATATTTGTAGCTGCGAAAATTTGGCTAGCATTTCCCAATTATTTGCGATCGCACCGACAATCAAAATCAATCCGCCAAATCTCCACAATCTTTGAAATTTTGGCTCAGATGGATAAAAAAATAGCCACAGCGCAACACAAATCAGAAAAACTACACACAGCCAAAAATAATCAGGATTTGCCCAAGCCAGATTGCTAGCAAGTAATCCTCCACTGAAGCAGATTCCTAGGAAATTCAAGTTAGCTTGATTTTGCCAGTTCATCTGTTAGCTCCAAAGAAATTAGAGATTCTCTTCAAGCCTCTCCCAAAATTACCAGCTAGATTATTAGCCGATCGAGCCACATTCGCATTCACATAATCAGCGGATGATTTACGCGATCCACCGCCCCAATTCCAACCACTGCCACCGCTATTGTTGCTACCACTGCTATTGTTGCTAGCGAAACCGCTGATAACTTGCTGGTTGCCTTTTAGAAATTTGGGATGATTAGCTGCATAACTTCCACCTTTCAGCATCTCGCTAGCCCAAAGCAAAGTATCGGGTTTATTTGCGTTGTATTCAGCCATAGCAGCCTCATATTCTGGGTTTCCCTTTGCGCTTGCAATTTGAGCATCGATTTTTTCTTTGTAAGCTTGAATCGCACCCAAAATAGAGGCATCAATCCCTCTATTGAAATCGTTTGTTTCTTCAGTTCCTCGTTCCCTTTCCTTCGATAATTTGTAATCTTGCTGCTTGACGGATTCAAGGTAATCATTCTCTGCGACGAGCGCTTTTACCTGTGCTTCCTTGATTTTAGAAGCGCCTGCAAAACCTTTCTCAATCAGCCAGCCTTGCAATTCTCGGAATTTTACCTGTCCTTTGATAACCGCTTCAAATCTATCTTTAATCAAGTCAAAATTATCTATCAGCCATTGCGCTTGATTAGCGCGATCGGTTAATTTTCCCCACATTTCGGGAGTGTATTTGCTGATATCACTATCGATATCAAAAAATTCTCCGAGCATTCCTTCTCCACCCTCGGTCAGCTCGCCACCGACTAAGGTATTGAGGATTTCAGCGTAAGCAACTTCATTGAATGTGCTTGCCATTTTTTCCCTCCATTTATTTGAGAATCGCTTGCCAAATCACTGATTTAGCAAGCAATTTATTTGCGTTTGGTTACATCAAAGAAGTCTTTATTTCCACAGACTCTTCCGGTTCAGGTTGAGCGGATTCAAATAACCAATCAAACATTTTTCTTTCCTCCAAAAACTACAGCAAACAACCAAACAATAATTCCCATCACCCTCAAATATCCGTTGACAAAAAATCGGTTTCTTTTGTTTTTCCAAAGTATTGGATAGTGAATAATCTCATGTGCTTTCTTTGACAAAGGGACGCAATCTCTAATAAACCTTTCAGATTTAAGATTGCTGTAAGTCAAATGGTGTGAGTGATTTGCTGTTAGCCAAGGAAATAGAACGCATCTATTTCCTGTGGTTTGTTTGAATTTGCGCGATCGAGAATACCAGATGTTCGATCGAATGTAGTTTGTGTATTCAGGTGAGTGATTTTTGGTCATTGTTTACGCTTCCAAATCGTCTCCCAAAAAACTTTCAATCCACTTTTTTGCTGATGCGATCGCGTTTTCTTCAGAATTAGATTTACCTTTGGCAATCAATTCAATGCCATCATAAACAAACCAATCACAGCACCACGAAGAAGTTGATTTACTTTGCAATAGATAGCAGCGAAAAATACTAAAGCGTAATCCCAAGTAAAAAAACGCTTTGGGAATCGAGTTATCCTCTTCTTCTTCTTCTTCTTCTTCTTCAGTCAATTCATTTCTGTTGAAAACTAAAGAAGAAGTTTTTTTGCAGCCAACCATCCAAATGTTAATTTCTCCACGTTTCTGAAGATTAGCAAAGCTACTATCTCCAATTTTGCGGACGATCGACACTGGCAATAAATTCAGTAAATTTTTCAACACTATTTCACCTCACACTGACACTTTGCAATGATTTTTCCGTAGACCACATAACATTCAGAACAAACGTAAATGCCTAGAGATGCAGCTTCAGCAACGGCAAAATGCCCGTTTTCATCAGCTAACTTAATCCCTGTTTCATGTTCTTTGGTTGTCAAAAATCCAGTGTTTGGCAAAGACTTAGACCAACACAAATTTACAACCTTGAAAATTTCACCTTGATGTAAGTACACCTTTAACAAACTCCTGTCATTAAAATTGTTATTTCTGTGGCGTTTTGATTTGTTTGCTGACGTTTTTGTAGCAATATGAAAAACATTGAAGTCAGCAATATTTCTCTACGAGCTTGTTTTACAGCAAGTTTAAATTCATGTTGCAGAACTAGCCGATCGGTCAAAACGTCAGCTAATTCTGCACAAGATTCGATTAACCCCAAAGTCCAGAAATTTGCTTCGGGGCTTTTTTTCCCGGCAGACTTCCTTTCCGTAAATCCAGAGGAGTTTGGCGAATTGCCTCAGTAATTTGAGCAAAGTTCGATCGCACCTGAGAACTGCGCTCGGTCAATTTATCGACAACGTTGGCTCCGAGTGCGATGTAAAAAGCGTCAACAATTTGGTCACTGGCTGCATCGGCTACGTCGGTCATTGCCAAACTCGCTTCTTGAGTTGCGTTGCGGACAGCCAGCACCATCCCATTAGTTTCTTCTTCGCCGTCTTGATGTTGGCTGTGGTCAATTTCTCGATCGTTGATATCGTCACACTGTTCGGCATACCCGTTGCGCTCTGAGGCAATTTGAATCAGCGCGTCAGTTGAGGACATCATCTTTTCGCGAACCAGTCGATAATATTCGCGTACCTCGTCGATATCCACTCCTTCGACCTGAGCATTTTGCCATTTGCGATGACCTAATGCTTTGCGGACGCTGGTAATGTCGCTAACTTTCCCTAAGCCCAATTCAAATTTAAGGTCAACTCTTGAAATCGTAGTCATCTGTTGGTAGTCCTATATTTTGCAAAAAGTTACGGGTCTTCTCGATGTCTCGATCGCAGGCAATGAATATTTCCTCTACCTGAACCAAACACCACTTCTGAAAATCTGAGAATTTGCGGGTGTGGAGGACTCGATCGCACTCTGGGCATTCTTCCTCCAACAATGTCAGTCGGCGCTTAAATGTCGCCTCAGACATCGGGACAGTTTTTCGTTGCCGTTTATTTTTTCGGTTGATGTAACCGAGGATTTGCTTGAGTTGCGATCGAGTCCAAAAATTACGAGTTCCCGATTGCTCTTGAATCTGGGCTGCAATTGGTTTCTGACGCTTCATAAGCTTGTTCGTGAGCCATCGTCTGGTATCGAAATTAGGGGGTAGACGATAGCTCACGGTAGGATAAAAAAAAGCCTAGCGCTGACCTGTACCGGGGTCAGGCGCTGTTTCTGAATTGGTTTCTACTGGGTAAGTTTTCGTTGCGTCCCAGTAGCCATATTCGCGAGCTTGTTCAAAAACTTTGTCTGCTGCTTCTTCGGCTGTCTTGCCGAAAGCTACCACTGTAGAGTTGGGGTTGAATTTTCGCTCAACCACAATTTGATGCTGTTGCTGTAAAATCATTTTGTCTCCTGGTGCCGTCTGTCGGCATTGGGTGAAAGTCCAGTTCAGCGTTGACGCGCTGTTCTGGGCGTTAAGCAAAACTGTAACATCCATCAGATGTTACGTCAACAGAAAACTTGAATATTTTAGCTAAGATTTGTTGCGCTCATCGAATATGCTGAAGTTATGAGTGAGGAAAATAATAAAAAAGGTAAAAGCAGGGATGGGCGCGATCGACTGACGTTTGATGTGGGTGGTTTGCGCGATCGGCTGCGGGTTTTTGCGATCGAGCCGAATCAGTCACTGGCGTCGATCGTCCGTATGGCTCTGCTGGAATGGCTAGCTGTTCGAGAATCTCGAAATTATGAAAAATCTCCAGAAACCGATAAAAATGATATATCAATAAATGACAATGACTAGAAAGTATATGCAGCAATACTTACACAAAACATAACTGAACGTTGATATCGTCGCTGGTGAAGTACAAACCTCAAAAACAAGAATCAATCTCTGTCAATGAATTGTTCGATCGCTTCCTTCTTCACAAAAAGCGTACAATTTCGATCGGTACCGTGAACAAATATGTTGGATTTCAGAAACACATAGAAACGTTTTTCAGAAACAAAAACGCCATCGCTGTTACTGAAACTGTTTCTGAGAGTTTTCGGGATTGTTTGGCACAGAAACTTGAACCCGTCACCGTGCGCGAACGAATTGTAATGATGAATGCTTGTTGGGAGTGGGCACAGAAAAAAAAGCTAGTCACACAAAACCCTTGGACTGAAACCTTAATTTCAGTCCCACCAAAGCAGCGCCCGCAACCGTTCACGCTTACAGAAATAAGTGCCATCGTCCATAAATTTCGCTCAGATTCAAACCTCACTAACTACGCGGACTATGTGGAGTTTAAATTTGGTGTCGGACTCCGCACCGGGGAAGCAGCAGCGCTATTGTGGCGACATTGCTCGCCGGAGTGCGATCTTCTTCGAGGGCTCCGCTAACGCATCTGGATTGGGGAAAGTATGAGCAATGGCTCTGAATCTCGAAAATCCACCAAAACTAACAAAGCTCGCACAGTGCCGCTAACGCCACGACTGCAACAGCTTTTGTTGAACAGGCAAACAAACGACTGCTCGCCGGATGATTTAATCTTCACCAGCTCTGAAGGATTGGCGATGGCGTACCGCCCCGCAAGCTACGACTCTAAGAACTTCTGCAAGCGTTACTGGAAGCCGGCACTGGCAGATTTAGGGATTGATTATCGACGACCGTACACAACACGACACACCCTAATTTCGCATGGGTTGGAATCTGGGATGAATCCTGTGGCGATCGCTGCTCTCACCGGTCACGATGTCCGCACCCTCTACGAAAATTATGCCGGACTTGTTAATCCGCCACAATTGCCAGATTTGCTGCCCGTTTTCGACCCGGTTTCAACGGCTGGTTTTCAGGTCGATCGCGCAGATATCTCTCAATAAATCTCTGATGCTCAGGGTCGGCAACATTACCTTTACAAATTACTAATTGTTCGAGCAAAACGGAATTGTATAAAACCTTTCCACCAGGATTACGCCCCAATGATTGCCCTCTAAAAGTTTGTTTTGCTGGCGATAACGAAGCAGAGTTCGAGTTCCGATGCAGAGAATTTTACTAGCTTCGATCGCATCACAGAAATTATTCATGAGTTCTCAACAAATCCTTAATTACGTTGTCTTTAATCATGTTTTGGCGCATCATCTCAACAAGTAAAATGCGATTCTTCAACAGAAATTAGCTTGATTTGCTCTATGTAAACTTTCAGTTTAAATTGCTGTTCAAGTGTCAGTTCTAGCTTAGTTTTCATGGCGTTTCTTCGGTATGAGAATTGTTTTTGATAGTAAACAATTGAGTGATTCGATCGCGCACTAACTCATCTTCTGTTTCTAGCCACTGATTGATAATTTCTTGGCTGTATTTTTGACCCGGTGATTGCCAGCCAAACATTTGAGTAATCAAACTTTGGGTATGTTCTGGGTAATATTCATCCCACCAAATTTGAGCAATGTCTCGGATTTTCTGTGCATCAATCAGGTCAATCAGTTCGACAGTTACGGGTTGGGATTCAGGTTGGGATTCAGATGTGGATTCAGATGTGGGTTCTGATGTTGAGATTGGGGATTGGGC
>PVWI01000133.1 GCA_003003725.1 filamentous cyanobacterium Phorm 6
AACCCACCCTGCAAACAAATATAAGCAATTTGACTTTGATCTAAATTCTTAGCCTCCGCAAAATCAACTCCTTGCAATCTACCAGACTTAGCAGCGCCAGGAGTTTCAATAAATTGATCCGAACCGGGCTTCCCTAAAAAGACTGCACCTTGAAAATTTGCTCCCGCTACATTCGCACCTCTAAAATCAACCGAACTCACGTCCGCATTCCGCAAATTAGCATCTTGCAACCGAGCGTCTTTTAAATTCGCATTGGCGAGTTTAGCTGAACTCAAATCTGCGTTTTGCAAGTTAGCACCGCTCAAATCTGCACCTGATAAATCTGCGCTTTGCCATTCCGATTTAGACAAATTAGTCAATGACAATTGAGTGCCTTGAGCCTTGACTTTTCCCAAACGCGCACCGGATAAATCCGCTCTTGAAAAATTTGCGCTTCCGATATCTGCACCAGTAAAACTTGCCTCTTTTAACATTGCTTGCTGCAAGTTTGCTCCAATTAATAGAGCACTACTAAAATTAGCTCCCGTCAAACTTCCGCTTGAAAAATTAGCTTTATTCAGGACAGCGCGTACAAAAGTAGTGCGGTTCATTACCGCACTGTTCAAAGATGCTCCGGTTAAATTTGCTCCCTCAAAATTAGCTTCGCTTAAGTCAGAAATCCAATCGTCAAATGTACCAGGTCGCCTGTCTTCGCCAGTTCCATAAAAGCGAGTTCCCTGCAAGCTGGCATTGGTTAAATTGGTTTTTCTGAGCTTAATTCCTGACAAGTCAACTTTGTCTAATACTAAAGTAAACTGACCTGGGCCGGCAGGACTTTGACTTAAATCTGTGCGGCTCAAATCCGCGCCGTTGAGCTGGCTGCTATAGACTGTGAGAATTTTGCCGATCGCCCTTTGCACTGTTCTTTGGCGAGTGGCTGCTAACTCTCGTTCCGGGGTTTTCCCCCCAAATCGCAGGGATTCGAGGTCATTGCTGAGAGCTAGATTCAACCGCCGCAAGTCAGGCAAAGCTTTCGGGCCGGTACTAACTAAAGCTTGCTGGATCGCGTCCAACATCGGGCGGCTCTCTTCTTGAGCCAGCAAATCGGCTAACAGCGGTACGGCGCGGGAGTCTTCCACCGCGCCCAAAGCCAAAATTGCCGATCGCCTCCCCGATGCCCCGTTAGCCGAATTCGGAGACAATTTATTCACTAAAGCCACAAATAATTCGTCATTCCGCTGCCGAGAATCCCGCATATTTGCTTGAGTTTGAGTGTAAATCAGAGTGCCAACAAACAAACTTAAAATCAATCCCGCGCCGCCGATGGTAACTATTACTAAAGTTGTGCCTGGATGTTGGCGCATCCAATTCCACAAACTGGGATCTTCCTTCACTCCAGTTTCGGGAGTCAAAACCAAAGCCGCAATTTGGGCATCTTCCTCAGTCCATTCTTGACTTTTGACAGGATTTGTAGACAGTTCGTGCGATCGAGCATTGACAACCAAAGTATTCACAAGTCGATCGTGCCCCGACTGCCGTTTGTAGCGCAACGCAAAAGCCCCGTCTGCGATGATTGCCAAGCCGCTCAACCCACCTAAAATGATTAAATCTGGAAACGCGCCACTCAAGCGCCAAATGCCGTAAGCGAAGCCCAGAGGCACTCCCCAGCGCCCCAAACTTTCACGAATTAGCACTCGCCGAAAACCCGGAGGAACACCCGACGCTGTGACAAGTTTGACCCCAAACCAGCGTTTCGGGAGAGTTTGACCGGTTCTGGCGAGCAAAAACAACTGCCACGCAGCTAAAACTGCCGGTGCTAGCAGTGCCCCAGACCAGAATAGATTAGTTAGGGGTGCGACTCTGGGGTTGCGATCGCGCACGGGGATGCCCAAAGTACGGGCGACGGTTTCGGAGACTGCTGCTACCGAGGGATTGAGTGGCACGGTTTGAGATTCCTTGTTAACCAATGCGCCGATGCTGAAGGGAACGAGGGCGCTGGCCGCAATTAACGAAATTTCAACTGCCCAAGCGCCACACCTGCGAACCAGCAGTGGCATTTGCTGGGATTGTGTCTGCCAAGACGGATCGGGTTGATTAATACCACCGGGTGCGGTTGGGCTAGCCATATTTAGAATTTCCTATTAGTTAGTCGTTAGTGTTGGAGGAATCAGGAGAAATTGCCAATTTGTACGCTATGTAGATTAGCACTCCGAGAACAGCAAGAGTCATCAGCGCTGAAATTAGCTGTACGATGCTATTGAAGACTGTCAGGACAATTATCGCTCCGACGGCAAAGACTGCCACCTGTCCCGGTTTGGGCAATTTTTGAAACTTGTCCAGAAATTGATTGTAGAAGGTTCCGACGGCTTGATAGCTGTTTGGATTTTGTTGGATGAGGGGCGATCGCTCTAGTTTAGCTTTTAGTGCTCCGATCGCCTGCTGCCAATTGAAGTTATTTTGAGGATTCATAAAAAAAATTGGAGTTAGTTTAGCTGTACTTTAATCATTTTAGGACGGTCACATTAATAAGAGTCACATTAGCGTGTTCCCAAGCCCTAATTATCTTCTACTGTCAAGGAAGTAGAACCGAAGCCATTCTGTTCCGATAAATTTCGGATAAATAAGGATAAAAATGAAGATATATTATCCCTGCGATCGCCCCAGACTACGCTTTGGCTCGATCGTAACCCTAGCCTTGGCAATGATTTTAGCGCCTGCGGGAGCCCTTCGGAGCCAACCGCTACAAATTGCTCCGGGATTTCGTGAACCGCTGAGCGTTTCTGGAGTCTCCGGCGGCCCGAACAATAGCGGCGACTGCGGTTTTGTAGCCCAAGGGCCGAACCAAGTCATCGAAGTAACACAGGATTTACCTTACTGGAAAATTGCAGTACAAACGGCGGGAGCTCCGAGTTTGATGATTCAGGGGCCGAGGGGTCGTTTCTGCGTGCTACCGGCGAATGCTGGTGCGGGGAATGTCGAATTTTCGGGTTATGGGGACAAGGGAACTTATGTGATCTTTGTGGGCGATCGGGCTCAAGGTCAACACCCCTACTCTCTCTCCATCACCCAACAGCGAAACTAAAACCATCAACACTAAGTCCTGTTAAAAAATTATAGTCAGGTTTGTAGTGAGGACTTCAGTCCTCAAAGCATAATTTGTTTTCTCACATCCGGTAGCTTCGGAATTAATATTACCCACAATCAGCGACAAGACAGTCGTTTCCCTACAATTAGTCTGCCCATAGTTACATACCTCTCGAGCACGATGGCGCCCAAGCCTCGCAAGCTACGATTATTTTGAGGTAGGGAAACGGCACTGCCGTGTCCTCTGCTACTGAAGTCCTCAAGGCGTGATTTGTTCTCTAACCCACTTGCGAAACAATCTGAGAGTTTGACTCGTACCCGCTGTTTGACTTTGTTCGCAATATTGAGAAAGCGCTTCAATAATTGGCAGATTTGGAAATGTCGGACTAATTTCCGATGCCACATATTTCCCATCTTCAAGCACATTAATCTGAAGCTGATTATTTTCGTACCGCCAAATTTCCGGTACTCCCAGCGCCTCGTAAGCGTCCAGTTGAGTCTTGGAAGTTAGATCCACTTCAATTACCAAATCAGGCGGCGGATCGATACTTAAATCGATGCGCTTTTTGCCAATCATTAGAGCATAATTTTGAATGTAAAAACAGTTATCAGGTTCAATTCCTTGCAACATACTCTTTCGCTTAAAAGTAGTCGAACCAAAACATTCTCGATCGATTTCAAGTTCTTCAAGCAGTATCTTGACTATATCACCAAGAATTTCTTTATTAAATTCATGTTCTGGTAGCGGCATCCTAATCTCCAAAGTTCCTTGACTGTAAGCTATTCTAGAGGCACGGTGTTCTCCCAATTCTTCTAAAATTGCTTCAAATTCCTGCCAGTTGACATCATGGAACAGCACTCTATGTCCAGGCGGTACAGTGATTTGTCTTAATTGCAGAGTTACCATTTCAACCTCCGATCTATTTTAAGTTCATTATAACTTATGCAATATTTTAAACTTTCAGGTGCGCGCTGCATACCTTACTGATAACTTGCGACAAAAATCTTGTAGGGTGCGCATTGCGCACCTTACATACTGATAACTTATGCAATATTTGGAACTGTCCGGTGCTTACGGGCGCACCTTACTGATTGGTAATTAGCAAAACAAAATAACAACCAAAAAATAACCAATAACCAATAACCAATAACTATTAAACTATTTTTTGCTGTTTATAAAGCTCCTTAAACTTGCGCTGCTGCTCGTTGTGGTCTACGATCGGATCGGGATAATGAAGAAGCCGGCGTTCTAAAGGCGAAATATTTCCAGTTAGCAAAAGTTTCGTATCAACTCGACGCAATTCTGGAACATAGTGCCGAATATACTCCCCTTCAGGGTCGAATTTTTGAGCTTGACTAGCGGGATTAAATATTCGCAAAGGTTTCTGATCCATGCCACTCGACGCGCTCCATTGCCAGCCGCCATTATTAGCAGAAAGGTCGCCATCAATCAATTTTTGCATGAAGTATTTTTCGCCCCACTGCCAGTTAATAATTAAATCTTTGGTGAGGAAACTAGCAACTATCATGCGGCAGCGATTGTGCATCCAACCTGTCTGATTTAACTGTCGCATTGCCGCATCGATAATCGGGTAGCCAGTTTTGCCTCTACACCAAGCTTGAAAGAGCTTTTCATCGTTCTCCCAAGGAAAGTATTTGAATGCTTGACGGTAGGGGCCGTCTGCTAATTCTGGGAAGTTATACATGGAGTGTTGGTAAAATTCCCGCCACGCTATTTCCTGTTGCCAAGTACGGATATTTGTGCGCGTTTCTTCGTTACGGCAATTATCCATTACTATCTGGGTAGCTTGCCAAACAGTGCGGATGCCTATTGCACCAAATTTGAGGGCGGCGCTGAGTTGTGATGTGCCGCTAATTGCGGGGAAATTTCGCTGTTCTTGATATTGGTAAATTGTGCGATCGCAAAATTCTTCCAACTTGGCTCGTGCTGCATCTTCTCCGGGTTCTATTAACAGCGAATTTTCCCAAATAAATCCCAAACTAGAAGCAGTTGGCAGTGTTTCAATTGCACCTACTTGGTTGGCGATTTCTTGTTCTTCTGCCGTTAATCCGGTCATTAATTCCAGAGAAATTAATGGCAATGTCTCCACTGGTTCGGCTTTGGGTTTGCTGTTCCATTTTTTCCAAAATGGTGTGTAAACTGTATATATGGTTCCCGTGCCAGTGCGAATTTCATCTGGAGCGTGTAGGAGTTGATCCCAGAATGTTTGGATGGTAATTCCTGCTTGTTGGAGAGCATTTGATACTGCCAAATCGCGCTCTTTTGCATAGGGCTCCACATCCAAATTCCAAAATACTGCTTTCGCGTTTATAGCTGTGGCTAATTTCGGAATTCCTTGACTAGGTTCGTCTTGAATTATCAGTAATTGACTCCCACATTCAGCATAACGTGAGGAAAGTTTTTGCAAGCAACCGATCATGTATGTGACTCTGGCTGGCGCTATGTCGTCGCGATCGAGAATGTTGGGATCTAGACAAAAAATACCGACTACTTTCGGGCTTTGCTGGCGCGCTGCTGCTAGTCCGATGTTGTCAGAAATGCGCAAGTCGCGGCGGTGCCAAAATAAAATTAGATCGGACATTTTTTTGATTATATTTTAAGTTTATACAGTTCGCCATAGGGTGCGCAGTGCGCACCTTACTACTATAGCAATCCTAAATCATTTGCATAATTATTGTAGGGCAATCCCCCCGTGGTTGCCCGATAGATAAGGGGTAGGCACGGGGACACTACCCCTACAAATTTATCTGAATCATTTAGGATTACTACTATACTACTATACATTAATTAGGGTGCGCACTGCGCACCCTACTACTATTTCAACCATTTTTTCTCTGTCGGCAATACATCTGCTTCAAGTCAAAAATGGACGCGCCAAGAAAAAGCTAGAAATAGATTTCGCGTCAATTGGTTCGCCTGCTAAGATAGCTTTTTCTAATTCTTCGGGAGTTAATAAAACTGTCTCCATGTCTTCATCATCGTCTTGTGCTGGTGGCTTTTCCAGTTTTTCTAAGTCTTGCGCTAAAAAAGCATAAATGATTTCATCGGAATAACCGGGGGCTAGCATAAACTGCCCTAATTTCTGCCATTTTCCGGCGCGATATCCGGTTTCTTCTTCTATTTCGCGTTTGATAGTTTCGGCTGGGCTTTCATTGATTTCGACAGTACCAGCGGGAAATTCTAAAATCCGCCCTTTGGCGGCGAACCGGTATTGTCGCACCAAGACGAGTTTACCTTCGGGGGTGACGGGAACCGCGAGTGCTCCGCCTGGGTGGCGAATACATTCCCAGTCGCCTTCGGAACCGTTGGGAAGCCGGAGGGTGGCTACGTCAAAGTTGAATTTGCGCCCTTGGTAAAATAGGCGCTGTTTGAGGAGTTGGGGTAGTTCTGGACCGATCGACATAAGCGATAAGTGAATAATGTTGGACTGCACCGATTTAAGACATGATATGCGATCGCAGCCCGGAATTTTGCTCAATTTCTACACTTTCATTTTTTCCACTCCTGAACAGTTTACCGTTTCCAGGAGTTGTGCGATCGCACTTTTCGTCACAGGATGCACCCAATCCGGCGCAATTTCGGCTAAAGGTACTAATACAAAAGCTCTTTCGGTCATCCGGGGATGAGGTAAAGTCAGTGTCGGAGTGTCTAGGATTAAATCATCATACAGCAGCAAATCTAGGTCGAGGGTTCTCGGCCCCCATTTTTCGCGGCGAATCCGATTAAATTTTATTTCAATTTCTAATAAAGTTGCTAGCAATTGTTCGGGTTCTAGTGCAACTTCTAGGATGGCACAGGCATTAATATAATCGGGTTGTGGCGGCCCGACGGGGGCGGTTTGATACCAACTCGAATAAGAATTTACTGTGATTTCTGGAGTATTGTTGAGAGTTGCGATCGCACTTTTGAGTGTGGCGAGGGAGTCGCCTAAGTTGCTACCGAGGGCGATCGCGCATTTTGTTGATTTCATTGCAGGAAGAAGGAAGAAGGAAGCAGGAAGCAGGAAGAAGGAAGAAGGAAGCAGGAAGCAGGAAGAAGGAAGAAGGAAGAAGCATTTAGTTATCTCCCCTACAAGCCCTATTTTTGGGCAAACCCCACACTACAAAATATTATTTTAATCTGAGCTTAATCGGCTGTTAAATTTTGTTTATTATCATTGACAATTGTCAGCATTTACTTGAAAAAATAATGAGTTTGCACCGGCGGTTATGTTCAACCTTTATTTTAGCAACGGTCTTTTTTGCCGCAAGTATATCAGTATCTTTAGCAGAAACTAAGGAAAGCTATCTTACCCTAGATTCGGAGGATAGTCAATCTTTTGCAAGTTTAGTGCAGCAGGCGGAAGATTTGGCCGCATTGTCGATCGCCCGCGAGTTTCAAGAAAATCCAGGATTAACAGAAGTTACGGTGATAGTTACAGCCGATCGCAGCCGGCAAAGAGTTCCGGTTTTGCGATCGAGAGTATCCCGCAGCCAGTGGCAGAAAGATGCGAGCATCGAACGGTGGACGAGATATTTTGCAGATGCTAAATTGCTGCTGGGATTCAGAGATTCTAATATCTCGCCCGCAAATTCTGGCCCGGGACAAATTATTAATGTACCGGGGCCGAGCCGGCCGGCATCTCGACAAAACGATTCTGGTTTTCGAGATGATTGATATCATGTCCGGTCGATTACCATCATAATAAAAACGGCTCGTAGTGCGGACTTCAGTCCGCAATAGGTCACGGACTAAAGTCCGCACTACGAACGTTTTTATTTAACGTGTTTTTAACCAAAATATTCCCCTACTTTAATTAACCAGAAGTTTAACTATCCTTAATTTAATAGTAGTAAATTTCTATAAAGACTCGTCTGACTAGGGATGTTGGGATCAAAAGGAATTTATGTCTAAAATAACTCGCCGACAACTGCTAATTTTCTTCGGCAGCAGTGCAGCTACCACTGTGCTTGCTCCTAAGCTAACTCAAACACTGTTCGGCATCAATTCCAGCGATGCCGTTGCTGTAGTTCCAACATCTTTCACTCCTCTAAGACTTCCCCACCCGCTGCCAATTTATCGAGAAATGTCGAGTTTCATGCCGACTGCGCCGGGGGGAATCGGCACTGTGATGAGTGCGTCGGGGGATACGAAATTAACCAGTTACAGCGTGGTTGACGATGTGGTTGTGCCGCCGGAATACGAACGTTATGTGATTCTCCGCTGGGGCGATCGAGTTTTCCCCGATTCTGCCGACTATTTTGGCTACAACAACGATTACACGGGCTTCGTAGGCCTGCGTGGCAGCACTGATGACGGGTATCTCTGGGTTAACCACGAGTACATATCTTTCCCGATGTCGAAAGTGGCGCCCGAAGCCCCGGCAGATGTGGCATCTTTTCCAGCGAGCGATCGCGCCGTCCTCGGCATAGACTTGTCTGTAAAAAATCGCGATACCCTCGGCGAATTCCTGTACAATCTCGGTGGTTCGATCGTCCGCATCACCAAACAAGCTGACGGACGCTTTCAGGCGATCGCCCGCGACCCCCTCAACCGACGCATTCACGGACTTTCCGGCCTCGGAATCAACAGCCAGCGTTCAGATAAATACAAAGATGTCACCCGATGGGGAACCAGACAAGGCGACAATAACTATCTCACAGGTACAGGCCCCGCAGCCACCCAAGTCTTCGCAGCAGTCAACAGCGACGGACTCGGCAACCGCATCATCGGCACAGCATACAACTGTTCCGGCGGCACCACCCCCTGGGGCACAATCCTCTCCGCCGAAGAAAATTTCCAAGGTAGCGAACTATTCTTCGTGGGAGTTCAGGAAAACATCAAACCCAACGGCGGCCAAACCGGCTATCCCAAGGGTACTACCGGCGAAGAATTCGGCTTAGTGGGCGAAAAATACGGCTGGATGGTAGAAGTCGATCCCCAAGATCCCAACTTCCGCCCCCGCAAACACACAGCTTTAGGCCGTTTCCGCCACGAAAACGTCGCCATTCGCGCCGAAGCGGGACGCAAGTTAGTAGTGTACATGGGGGACGATCGGCGCGGCGGACACACCTGGAAATTTGTCAGCAACGGTACAGTCACAAATCCCGCAGCTAAAACCAACAGCCAATTATTGGAAGACGGCGTTTTGTACGTCGCCCAATACAATCGCAACGGTGCGGGAAGATGGCTGCCGCTGACAATCAATTCCCAAACCAATCCAGTGAGTCCCCAAAAAGTTGCCGAGGCGGAATTGGCAAGTTTTGGCAAAGCTCAAAGAGATGGCAATACTCGCTTGCCAAAACGCGCCGGAATTGCCGCTCAAACCGAAGATGGCGGTTCTTTTGTAGCAGATACCACTAATGAAGCAACAGCACTTCCCGGCTACAAAAATAAAACTCTTGCTAATTTTTACAGCAGCCAAGGTGCGGTTTTAGTTGATGCTTTCTTAGCTGCTAATTTGATTGGCGGGACTCCGACGGCGCGGCCGGAAGATTTGGAAGTTAATCCTACTACGAAGGAAGTTTTCATTGCCTATACTGACGGCGCACCGGGAAGCGATGGCTATCCAGATTCTCGCATTTTTACTGTTGCTAAATACACGGCAGGACTCAATAGCACCCAGCAGTCGGGAGGAATTTACAAAATAATTGAAGATAGTGCCGATGGTGCTGGTTTGACTTTCCGCTGGCAGCGTTTAGCCCAAGGTGGAGAAGCTGGTACAGTAGCTGGGGCGGGATTTGCGAGTGTGGACAACTTGGCTTTTGACCCTCAAGGCAATATTTGGGGTGTGACTGATATGTCTACTTCTACGCACAACGGTTTTGATGTGGGTGCTGTTGGCAAGCCAAGTGCGATCGACCATAAAAAAACTGGAAATGTCTCGGATTTTACGGGTGTTTTCGGTAACAATTGGTTGTTCTACATTCCAACATCGGGGCCGAATGCGGGCAGTGTAATTCCCTTTGCACAAGGCCCGAACCGCTGCGAAATGACTGGGCCGACTTTTGTGGGAGATACGCTGTTGCTTTCGGTTCAGCATCCGGGGGAAGATTGCCCGATCGATGATGGTACTGTTTTGCGCCGACAAATTGAGATGTTGGATTTAAATGGTGCTGTTTTCAATCAAACTCGGACTGTTTCGCGGGGGAGTTTGTGGCCGAGCAATATCTCGAATGATTCGCGCCGATCGCCGATGCCGTCGGTGATTGGGATTCGTCGCGTGCGAACAAATCCCACCGGCCAGTTTGTCTAGAGTTATCCGCTGCTTATTGTAGGTGAGTATCTGTAGGGACACGGCAATGCCGTGTCCTTATTTTTTCAGTTTGTTGCATCATTGATTTTAATCTTATAGCAGTTCTCAACTGAGTTCGCCCCCGTGCGCGATTGCTTTCTTGCCAATTGCCAATTACTAATTACCAATTATCATAGATCCCTCACCTAAACGAGAAAAACTATATCCGTATTTTCACTGATAAATATGACTATTATGACTTCAAGTAATGAAAAATAAGACATTAAATTTTACATCAGAAGTTGGGATTAGAGCTAAGCTAGAACTAATAGAACAAATTAGCCCATATCAAAAAAATGCTTTATTCACTTTTGCCCAAGACTCAACTGAAAGTCCGAGTTTTAAAACAAATAGTAGCCGCTGTTTCGGCTTCTCTAGCTTTGAGTGCCACAGCCAGTTTGAAACCCTCGCCGGTATTAGCTGCTGGCGATATCCCCCCTGCAACTCACTCCTCGACTCAGCTAGCAGCAAAACCCGATTCTAGCTGGCAGCTAGGGCAGTTGCGCACCACGGTTCCCGTGCAAACAATGCAGCTCGATGCGGGCGGAGTTATCCCGATCGCGATCGGCAGTATGATAATTATTCTAGTGCTACCGCTATTTTTTGGCGGATTAGTCGTAATTGGCGATCGAGAAGTCGGCATTGTCAGTAAAAAGTTTAGCTTCGGCGGCAAGTCTTTGCCCCCAGGAGACTTAATTGCCTTAAACGGAGAAGCTGGATATCAAGCTGATACATTACCTCCCGGTTGGCACTGGGGTTATTGGCCTTTGCAGTACAACGTCCGCAAAGAATCTTTAACAATAGTTCCGCAAGGCGAAATTGGCTTAGTTATCGCAGCAGGCGGCGAGTCGAATCCGCCACAGCGCATCCTCGGAAAAATCACAGAATGCGACAATTTTCAAGATGCTCGCAAATTCCTCAAAGAAGGCGGCGAAAAAGGTCGGCAACTCGGCATTTTGACGGGCGGCAGCTATCGAATTAACACGGCATTATTTACCGTAATCACAGCAGGAAATGCTACAAAACACGGGATGACAGCCGAACAGTTGAAGCTGTACACAATCGCCCCCGACAAAGTAGGAATTGTCACAACCTATGACGGCGTTCCGATTCAAGATGGCGAAATTGCCGGCCCAATTATTCCCAATCACGACAACTTCCAAAACGCGCAAAAATTTATCACCGCCGGCGGGCGGCGCGGTTTGCAGGAACAGGTTCTGCTGTCCGGTTCGTGGAACTTAAACCCTTGGTTTGTCGGGGTTGACCAGGTGGCAATGACCGAAATCCCGATCGGCTATGTCGGCGCCGTGATTTCCTATGTCGGCAAAACCTCAGAAGATGTCAGCGGCGCAGCTTTCACCCACGGCAACTTAGTAAATGTCGGCAACAAAGGCGTGTGGGTGACACCTCTTTATCCAGGCAAACATCCGCTAAATACTCGCATTTTGAAAGTAGAATTAGTGCCGACCACAAACATTGTATTGAACTGGTCGGGGAAAACAGAACGGCACAGTTACGACTCTAAACTTTCGTCTTTAACCGTGCGTTCTCAAGACGGTTTTGCCTTCGATTTAGAAGTAGCTCAAATCATTCACGTGGGAGCTTTGGATGCTCCGAAAGTTATCTCTCGCGTCGGTTCGATGCAGAATTTAGTAGACCACGTTTTGCAGCCGACAATCGGTAATTATTTCCGCAACTCGGCTCAAGCTTATTCTGTATTAGATTTTCTTTCAGCCAGAAGCGGCAGACAAGCGGAAGCCGCCGAGTATATCAAAGCAGCTTTGCGTACCTACGACGTGCAAGCAATTGATACTTTGATCGGGGATATTTTACCGCCAGCAGAGTTGATGCAAACTCAAACAGACCGCAAAATTGCTGAGGAACAGCGCAAGACTTATGAGGTGCAGCAACTAGCACAAACTCAGCGGCAACAATTGGTTAGGGAAACTGCTTTGGCTGAGATTCAACAAGAGATGGTAAAATCCGAACAAGGCGTGAAGATTTCCGAGTTAAAAGCGAATTCTCAGGTCAAACAAGCTCAAGGCGAAGCTGAGTCGATTCGGGTGAAGGGAAATGCTCAAGCTGAAGCTTATCAGGCGGGTGTCGTGGCTTTGGGCGGTTCCGGTTATACGGCTTTGCAATTAATGCAAATTATCGGTGATAGTCAGGTGCGAGTTGTCCCAGATGTTGCGGTTAGCGGTAATGGTAGCGGCGGCGGTTTGGTTGACGGTTTGCTGGGAATGATGATGTGGAATCAAACTAGCAAAAATGGAGGCAATGGCGGGGAATTGCCGGTAGTTAAGTTGGAAAAATCGCAGCCTGTTGCTGTAGGAAATTTTCCTGATTTACCAGTAACTAAGCTGCATTCAAGCAACCAAGCAGCAAGTAGCGAAGCCTGATATCAAATCCGGTAGCATCGGAATGATTCAGATATATATTCTCTCCCTCTGTGTTCTAGTAAGGTTAAATCATTCCGATACAAGCGGAAACGATATGATACTTTCCATGAGACTGAGATTGATTCGTTGTTTGATGAATTGCCGTTTGACGATCGAGCTTTTAGTTAGGCTGTGCAGTTTGTAGTGAGGAATGAAGTCCTCTCTTAAAGCTTTTAGTCGATCGGGACTAAAGTCCTTACTACAAACAACTTTATGCAGTCTTACAAACAAGTTTATGCAGTGGAAAGAAAACAGCCGGCGAGACGCTGAAAAACTCTGCAAGTTTTTGTATATGTTCGGTGGTAAGTTGACGCTTTTCATGGAGGATATCTGAGACAATAGACTCGGTTTTAAAAATAGGAACTAGGTCTTTTTGTCTGAGTTCAAATTCTTCGATTAAAGCCTTTAATAGTTCTATGCCGTAAATGTCAGGTATGGGTTCTAAAGTTTGCTCATACTCATAAACCAGGGTTCCTAGTACGTTTAGATAGTCGCGTTCGTCTGGAGTCAGTTCGCCTTTATCCAACAGAGAGTCGATCGCTTCTTGAGTTGCCATTAACTCCTCCTCACCAGTTATGGGTCGGGGAGGAAATGTTTTGAGTAGTTCGATATAAGCGCTAGAGTTGTTCATGTGAGTATCCTATATTAAGAAAGGACAGGAATTACGCAGATCCTCAATATATCTATGGTGTGAATGTAGGGGCAACCACGGGGAATTGCCCCTATCGCTAGGATTATTGCGTAACTTTTAAAATGATAAAATTATCATTCATACCACAAGTCTTTTTTCCATTTATCTTCGTCATATTGTTCATGAGTAAGTACAGAGCGAATAAAAATTTTTTTAGGCCGAGATTCATAATCTATAAAGGTAATCAGTCTGTAGTTATTACCTCTGATGTTAAAAACAGTAAAGTTTCCAACTATATCTGCTGATGAGAAAACGGCTTTCACTTCAGCTAGGTTAGACCACTGGGCTATTGTCGCTTTTTTGTACCAAGATCGCAGGCTTGTTTTAGCGTCAGGATACTTTTCCCAGAATTTTTTGAGTCTAGATTCAGAAATAACGTGCATACAGTTCCTCAATCATAAACAAATTTACCCATCTAATCTATAAGACTTCCTCTAAAATTCTCTTCATATTATCTTAGCAAATTGCGAAGTGATTTGTCAACTGCAAATTTGTCTTACCGATCGCAGTACAATCGATCGATATTGCATCTGAGGAATCTCCCCATGTCAGAACAGTTTTCCACTGAAATTAGCGATCGCATCTGCACTCACATGAACGACGATCACGCTAGCGCCGTAGTCCTGTACGCTCAAGCCTACGGCGGCAAACCAGAGGCGACCTCCGCTCAAATGCTCGCGATTGATGCCGACGGCATGGATTTAACCGCTGAAGTAAATGGCGAAACAGTGCCTGTCAGAGTCAAGTTCGTAGGCGTAAGCCGGGGCGTAGCCATCGCGCTTTAACCGACGCCGAAGATGCCCACCACACTCTGATCGATCTGGTGAAACAAGCCCGAAAAGTTGCTAAGTAGCCAAATTATCCCTATTCTGTTATAATTTCAAGGTTCGTTCGTAGTACGGATTTTAGTCAGTTTAAATTCTTTTGAAGGACTAAAGTCCTCACTACAAACCTTTAGTCCGATATAATTTGAAGGTTCTTTCCTAGTACGGAGTTTAGTTAGTTTTAATCATTTTGAATAACTAAAGTTCTTATTAAAACCAAAATATTTAATCGAGTTAAATTTACATATTATATATCAAATAAGATGACATTAGATCGCCCACAATTTCGAGAATTAGATGCCGTCAATCTCAGCGAAAACAATCCTTTCGATTCACTGGTAAAGCGGCTGGATTTGATGATTCGCGCCCGCTATTCGCTGCTGTACATTGTCGGCGCAGAAGAGGAACCAGTCGAAGCTGTAATCGCCCAAGTAGCGCTGCAAGTAACACCCGCGCGCCGAGTATTGTTCTGGGATATCGTGCGCGGCTGGGAGGATAACGGTTCTGGAAAAGGTTCGGTAATGGCAGCGCTCGATCGTATCGGCAAAACTGCTGTCGAAGAATATACCATATTTGTACTGCGGGATCTGCACCCAATTTTGAGAGCTCCGTACACCGACAAAAATGCCCCAGTAGTCCGGGAATTGCGCAATTTAACCAGGGAATTGAAGCGCAGCAAAAAAACGATCGTCCTCACTTCTCACACGCTGGAATTACCAGAAGAATTGAAAGAAGATGTGACGGTAATTGATTTCCCTTTGCCCAACATCCAAGAAATCAATCATTTAATTTCCCATATTGTGGAAAAGCCGGAACAGTTGCAAGTTAGTGGCTTAGCAAAAGAACAATTAGTTAAAGCTTGTCAGGGTTTGAGCCGCGCTAGAATCGGGCGGGTTTTGGCTAAAGCTTTGGCCGCCAAACAGCAAATTAACGAGTCAGATATTGACGGAGTTTTGGAGGAAAAACAGCAAGCAATTCGGCAAACAGGAATTTTGGAGTTTCTTAACTCCAAAGAATCCCTAAAAAATGTGGGAGGATTGGAGAATTTGAAGCAGTGGGTAAAGATGCGGCAAGATGCTTTTACTGACGAGGCGCGCCGCTACGGTATACCCAATCCTAAAGGCGTTTTGTTAGTAGGAATTCAAGGAACAGGCAAATCTTTATCTGCCAAAACTATTGCTTGCGAATGGCGTTTGCCGTTGCTGCGTTTGGATACTGGCAGATTGTTCGGCGGCGTGGTCGGGGAAAGCGAAAGCCGCGTTCGACAAATGATACAATTAGCAGAGGCGATCGCACCTTGCGTCTTGTGGATCGATGAAATAGATAAAGCCTTCGGCAACATTATCAGCGGTGGTGACGGCGATTCGGGAACTTCGCGCCGCGTATTCGGCAGTTTGATTACTTGGATGCAGGAAAAAACCAGCCCGGTGTTTATCGTCGCAACTGCAAATAACGTGCGGATTTTGCCGGCGGAGTTGCTGAGAAAAGGCAGGTTTGATGAGATTTTCTTTTTGAATTTGCCCTCGGAATCAGAAAGGCAAGATATTTTTAAGGTGCATTTGCAGCGTTTGCGGCCAACTAGATTGCGCGATTTTGATTTGGAGGTTTTGGCGAAGTCTGCTGAGAATTTTAGCGGTGCGGAAATTGAGCAAGTTGTGATTGATGGATTGTACCGGGCTTTTGGTACTTTTGTGAACGGACAGCGCCGAGATTTGACGACGGAGGATGTTTTGAGGTCGATCGAGGATACAGTACCTTTAGCTGCGATCGCGCGATCGCAAATTGAAGATTTGAAGCGCTGGGCGGCCGAAGCAGGGGCGAGAACAGCTTCTAACGATACTCGATTGATTGATGAATTGAAGCGCTACAGCAGGCCGCTGGGAGGAGATGCGATCGACAATTAACCAAATTTCTGTTTGTAGTAAGGACTTTAGTCCTAAATTTTGCGGACTGAAGTCCTCACTACGAACCTAATTTAAAAATATCCGCAAAAATCGCATTTTCCCCAACCATTCTACTCGCAGCCGGCGAATCGTAAACCACTAACAACGAATTCTCCTCCCCCAAATAGGGAAACAAACTCAACCCCTCAGCATTGTCCGTACCAACTTGAAAAGGCAAGTCAAACAATACCTCCAAATCTCCCCCACCTTGCCCAGTAATACTGTCGCCCGTTAGCGAAGCCCTCGAAGAGGATCGCCCTAAAATTCCCCTCAACCGAAAAACCCTCGTCGCCCCCGATAAAGTCATCGTCGGCCCGGCTAAAACAATCAAATCTTCCCCATTAAAACACAATTCTCGCACGCCCAAACCGTTCAAATCGACAAAATGTTTTTTGTACAATTTCCCTGCTTCCCCAATTTCCTTAAGCCTTAAAACTCCCGGTTCTGCTTCTTCAACCTCCAGTTCTAAAATTATCGCCCAACCCCGCAGCACCGGCCCCCGCAAACCGAGAAAAATGCTCTCCCCC
>PVWI01000016.1 GCA_003003725.1 filamentous cyanobacterium Phorm 6
CACTACAAACACCAGTAAGGTTCGTAGTAAGGACTTCAGTCCTTCCAAATCCGAGGACTAAAGTCCTCACTACAAACACCAGTAAGGTTCGTAGTAAGGACTTCAGTCCTTCCAAATCCGAGGACTAAAGTCCTCACTACAAACCATTTTGCTCAAAACGGAATCTCCTCATCTTCATCTTCCACAGTCTTAGCCGTCATCCGCCAACTCGTAATATACTCGATTTGCACATCAATTTTGTTAATCGCCTCCCCTAACCGCTTTTGGATATATTGAGTCAGCGTCACCATAAAATCCAACTCAACTCCCGCAGATTGCACAAGTTGACCCAAGCTAGCAAAATCCGCCTTCAAAATCGAGGAACTCGATAACTTAAAATGCGGAGTGTTTCCCTTATTCTGCACTAACATTGCTTTTTTAATTCGTTCTTTCAGATGCTCAACTTCTGAATCCAGCAACTTCCATTCAGGCAAAATTTGTTTGTACCTTTCGCCCAATGCTGTTAAATCTTCAGTAGCAGGTTCCGGCGCAACTTTTTTAGTAGATTTCCGCTGCTGTACGTTGGAATTCAAGCGCCAACTCGCAATATCCTCAACTTCCAAAGATGGATGAGTGATAATTTCCCCTAATTGTTTTTGAATTTCTTTTGTCAGCGTCACCGGAAAATTCAACTCAATTCCCTCAGTTTGCGTTAGTTTCGCCAGAGTCATAAAATCCACTTTCATCGTTATCGAACTGGACAAATCAAAATAAGAAGTATCCTTGATTTGTTGGGCCATCATCCCTGCTTTAAATCGTTCTTTTACTTCAGCAATTTCTGAATCTAGCGGCTTCCACTGAGCTTCTATTTTCTGATATTTTTCCCCCAATGCTCTCAAGTTTTCCGTTGCAGGTTCGGGATAACATTGGGCAAGAATTTCTAGCAGGCGCTGATGCACTTGAGCTAAATAAACCGCGTCCATCTTGGCATATTCTAGCTGCTTTTGGGTCAGGGGACGCTTTGCCCAATCGCCGCCCTGTTCTGTTTTATCTACATAAGCAATGCCGCAAAGTGTTTCAATTAATGTTTTGAGCTGTCGATTAGGTAATGGCAGAATGTAAGCTGGAATTTTTCTCGCCATTTTTAATGTGCAAGTGACATTTTGAGCGTCGTCATTTCCCAGAAATCTGATGTCATAGCTGGAATTGTGCAATACTTTTTCAATATCTGGATTTACCATGATTTTGTTGACGAAATCTTTTGCCAATTCAGGTTTATCTAATACATCTAGTAAAAAAGTGGCATCTCCCGTCGAGTCTGTGGAGTCAGCTAACACTTGAATTAGAGATAATCTAGGGTTGGATTTATAGTCTGCTATTTCTGTGTCAACCCACAGGATTTTAGCTTGGGCAAATTTAGCGATGAGTGCTTTGATGTCGTTTGCTGCTGTTAAATAAGGCATTTTTACAGACTTTTGCTATTAACTTTAGGCTTATATTATGCTATAGCAATTATCGGATCGATTGTCAATGATCGTATTAAGCTGTTACGCATTTAAACCACTAACGAGACCCTACAATACTGAAACCCTTGATAAATCTCGTTTTTCCCTAAGTCTAGATCCCCCTAAATCCCCCTTAAGAAGGGGGACTTTGAGAAGACTCCTGTCCCCCCCTTCTTAAGGGGGGCTAGGGGGGATCTGGCCTTAATCGTCAAACAGCATTCTGTGACTGGGTTTGACGTTAAGTTGACACGTTTTGGGCAATACCGTGTCCTTACAAATATATTTTCAGAATTAGTATTAAATTTTGACCTGTGTTGGACGCAAAAACTGCGAATAGCCGATCGCACTTTTACCATTCAGCAGTAAGGTGCACCGAAGCGCACCCTACAAACTATTAACCTTTACTCTTCTGCCGCTTCCTCAGATTCCGATTCTTCGGCCGATTCCTCACCCGCAGGCGGCACCAAAGCCACAGCTACGATCGAATCATCCTCGTCCAACCGCTGCACCCGTACGCCAGTTGCAGTCCGGGATTGCGTGGAAATTGCACTCACAGCCTGACGGATAATAATACCTCGGTTGGTAATAATCATCAATTCGTCATCTTCGTTGACAATTCGCAGCGCAGCTACCTGATCCTTGCCTTTTTTAGACTTGAATTTAGTAGCAGTCAATCCCTTGCCAGCGCGTCTTTGTAGGCGGAATTGAGAAACTGGAACCCGCTTACCGTAGCCGTTGGTGGTGATTACCAACACCGAAGGAACTTCGCTGCTAACTGCGGGAATTTCTTCAGCATCTTCGCCTTCAATTTCCTCAGCTTGCAGTTCTAATTCTTCGTCTTCCAATTCCACATCTTCAGTTTCCAATTCAGCAATTTCTGCCCCTTCAAATTCCGAATCTTCAGTTTCTAACAGAGCAATTTCTGTCCCTTCAAATTCCGAATCTTCAGTATCAGCAATTTCGGCAACAATTGAACTCGGCAAAATGTCCATGCTGATCAACTCATCGCCCGATCGCAATTTCATTGATTTCACACCCCGCGTCGCGCGGCCAACAGGGCGCAACTGTTCGTGATTGGTGCGGAAATGAATCGCCATACCTTGGCGCGTACCGATGATGATGCTGTCACCAACTTTTGCTCTCCGTACCCAGCGCAATTGGTCGCCTTCTTCTAGAGAAATCGCGATTAAACCATTAGTGCGGATGTTGCCAAAAGCTGAAAGTGCGGTTTTCTTGATGTAGCCACCGCGAGTCAACATCACCAAGTATTCTTCGCTGGTAAATTCTGTGACTGACACCATAGAAGTGATTTTTTCTTCTATAGGAATCGGTAACAGTTGCACCACGGGAGTACCGCGGGCAGTCCGGGAACATACGGGGATTTGATAAGCTTTGACAGAGTAAACTACGCCCCTGTCGCTGAAGAACAGAACACTATCATGATCGCAGCAGGAAAGGAAATGTTCTACTCCATCATCTTCCTTCATTTTCGCGCCTGCTTTGCCGCGAGTAGCGCGACTTTGGGCCTCGAAAGTGCTGACAGGCATCCGCTTGATGTAGCCTTGCTCTGTGATCAGAATAATTGCTTGTTCGTTGGCAATTAAATCTCTTTCATCGATTTCTCCTTCAGCGTGTTCAATGATGCTGCGTCTAGGAGTGGCGATTTTGGTTTTGATTTCAACTGCTTCGACTTCAGCGATTTCTAAGATGCGTTCCCGGCGCGCTAAGATATCTTCCAAATCGGCGATTTTTGTTCGCAATTCTTCGTGTTCTTGCTGAATCTTCTGCGCTTCTAATGCTGTCAAACGCCGGAGCTGCATTTGCAGAATTGCATCGGATTGCTGTTCGGAAAGACCGTAATTATCGATCAATTCCTGTTTCGCTGCTGCGGAGTCGGCAGCGGCACGAATTAGGTGAATAATTGCATCTAAGTTGTCTAGGGCAATTAATAAACCTTGCAAAAGATGGTCGCGTTCTTCTGCTTTGCGGAGTTCAAATTGAGTCCGGCGAGTAATTGTCTCAATGCGGAAGTCGAGGAAGACATTGAGGAATTGGGAGAGCGTCAGTAGTTGGGGTTCCCCATTTACCAGCGCTAACATATTGGCTCCAAAGTTAGCTTGGAGGGGTGTTTGTTTGTAGAGGTTATTGAGGACGACGCGGGGATAAGCGTCGCGCTTGAGTTCGATCACGATGCGCATTCCGTCTCTATCGCTTTCGTCGCGAATGTCGGAGATTCCATCTAATCTTTTGTCGTTTACCAGTTCGGCAATTTTTTCAATTAGCGCTGCCTTGTTTGTTTGGTAAGGCAATTCGGTGATAATAATTGCTTCTTTGTCGGGGCGGCCGGGATGTTCGATGGTTTCAATGCCGGCGACTCCGCGCATTGTAATCGAGCCGCGCCCGGTGGTATAAGCATCGCGAATGCCGCCTCTGCCGAGAATTTGCCCTCCGGTGGGAAAGTCTGGGCCGGGGATGTACTGCATCAATTCCAGGTCGGTAATTCCTGGATTGTGGATTAGGGCTAAGAAACCGTCAATTATTTCGCCCAAATTGTGCGGCGGAATGTTGGTTGCCATCCCGACGGCAATCCCGGAGGAACCGTTGAGCAAAATTTGAGGGATGCGGGCTGGGAGTACCAGGGGCTCTTGCTGCGAACCGTCGAAGTTGTCGCCGAAATCTACTGTTTCGGAGTCGATGTCGCGTAGCAAAGCGTCGTGAGTCAGGGAGGTGAGGCGACACTCGGTGTACCGCATGGCTGCGGCGGGGTCGTTGTCTACTGAGCCGAAGTTGCCGTGGCCGTTGATTAGACGTTCCCGCATGGAGAAATCTTGAGCCATCCGCACCAGGGCGTCGTAAACCGCTGTATCTCCGTGGGGGTGATACTTACCCAGCACCTCCCCGACGACGCGGGCGCATTTGCGGAATGGTCGATCGGGTGTCAAGCCCAATTCGTTCATGGCGTAGAGAATGCGTCGGTGAACGGGCTTGAGACCGTCCCTAGCATCTGGTAGTGCCCGACCGACAATTACGCTCATGGCGTATTCCAAGTACGATCGGGACATCTCACCACCCAGATCCGTTGGGATTATCCGCGACTCAGAGATACTCATAGGTTGAAAAACTCCGTTAAAACTTTAGATTTGGCCGCTATAAATCCCAAAAATCCGATAAAATCGATTTGGATTCAGTAGCTCTGTCAAATATTGCAAATTACTCCTAAAATTATATCACAATTTGTCTTGAAATTTATCGAAAAGTCCCCAGAAAAATTAATGCACGAAACAAGCACAATTAGTAATTTGGTAGTTGGTGATTTAGTCATCAATTGGGAAAACCTAAAAAGTTTGTTTTAGGCAGACAGCAGAAGGCATTGCTAAGGATTTTTTCGGGCATACAAAAAAGAGAATGGGTGCTTGAATTCTCCAATTATTTAATCTAAAGTCTAAAACTTGTGCTGAGCCCTGCGGCGGAGTATCTAAAATCGAAAATCGATCGACCATCTAAAATCGAAAATATAAAATATAAAATCTGCTGATGCTACCCGTCATCTACTCCGAAGATTTCTTGCTACACAAGACTGGAATGCTTCACCCAGAGCGACCAGAACGTTTAACGGCGATCGCCAATGCTCTCTTAGCTGCTCCCTGGGCCGATCGCCTTGAGTGGCAACTGCCCACCCCAGTAGCCGATCGCGAACCAGAACTGTTCTCGGCGATCAAAAAAGTTCACGCGCCAAGATACATCAAAGAAGTCGAACATTTGGCTCGTCGGGGAGGTGGCTACCTCGACGGTGACACGCCGATTTCTGCGGAAAGTTACGATGTAGCGCTCCTGGCGGCGAGTGCTTGGCTCGATGGGGTCGATCGAGTCCTAGCAAGAAACGAACCCGCTTTTGTGCTGGCTAGGCCACCGGGACACCATGCTGAGAGTGCGCGCGCGATGGGATTTTGCTTGTTTTCCAATGCTGCGATCGCCGCTCACTACGCCCTGGAACAGCCGGGAATCAACCGCGTCGCAGTCCTCGACTGGGACGTGCACCACGGTAACGGCACTCAAGCGTTGGTGGAAAACTGCCGCCAAATTGCCTACTGTTCCCTGCACCAATCTCCCTGCTATCCGGGAACCGGAGATGCTGACGAGCGCGGCAGCTACAACAACGTGCTGAACATTCCCCTGTATCCGGGCGGCGGGATAGCCGAATACCTGAAAGCCTTTGAATCTCAAGTTGTACCATTTTTGTCAAATTTCAAACCGGATTTGTTGATTGTCAGCGCCGGTTACGACGCTATTGCGTCCGATCCGCTGGCGAGTATGAATCTGGCGCCGTCAGATTTCGGTACTTTCACCGGATATTGCCTACAAATCACTCGCCGCATCGCCTTTGGTTTGGAGGGCGGTTACGCGCTGAAAGAGTTGGCGGAGTCGGTGGTGGCGACTATTGATCGATGCCTTAATTAGCTGGAAATTTGTCAGACGTTGAGAAGGGGTTAGGGCGGGATTGAGAGCGATGGCGGCCGATCGCGAAAGTTGAGATTTGCCGATTTTCGCGATCGGTCTTCTTCCCGAATTCCATCTTCCCTCTTCCCGAATTCCATCTTCCCTCTTCCTTCTTCCATCTTCCCTCTTCCCTCTTCCTTCTGTGACAACCATCACAAATTTAAAAGATCCAAGTCACTTGACATCACAGTCTCGGTCACAGATTTGTAGCGTAAAAATCACACCGTGTCAATGTTTTCGATCGCATAAATCGGCGTTCGCACAGAGCATAATAGAGCTATAACAAGCCTGTGGAAATTTTATCTGTCTCAATCAATTAGGAGGTTTATTATGTCAATATCCCAGATGACACTCGAAGAGTTATTTGGTCAGGTCATGTTCTCCAGCGTCGTAACTCGCCACGACCGGAGACAGCTCAGATCCGCACTCCTAGAAAGAACGCTGAATGAAGATGAGTATGCCATCATCAACCGACTGCTGTACAATGTGCGTCGCGGTTGGGTAAAAATTGTCGATTAAAGACGCGGCACCCAACTCCCGATCGGGAGTTAAAAGTAGAACTTGCCACCTCCGAAAGTTTTTCGTATTTAATACTGGGATCGACTGTTTGATGTGTTTGAAAGCGGTGTTAATTATTCAAATCGAGATCGACATCAGCTTATAGGTAGAGATAATTATAAAATAACAGGTTTCGGGTGCATCTCTACTGGTTAAAAAATTATGAGTTTTGAGTTGCTAACTTCCAAGTTAGAATTAACTCAAAACTCATAATTTTGGGAAGTTGAAATGTGAGATTTGAGATCGGAAAGACTGAGGGCGACCGGGTGGGGAACCGCGATCGAGTTGAGATTTTTTCAACGGTTATCAAAAATTAAAACTATCAGCAGTTTCCCGTTGAGGAGGAATGTGCGATCGCCACAAGCACAGGAAGTCGGAATGTGCGATCGTCCATTCCGGCAAATTCAGCCCAGAAGTGTCAAAATATTAACAACCAGTTCATCCTTAAAATATATGGCTCCCGCCGTTTTAATTGAAAATCTTCAGAAACGCTACGGCACCGTAGAAGCCGTTAAAGATGTTTCCTTCAAGGTAGAACCGGGGGAAATATTTGGTTTGCTAGGCCCCAACGGTGCAGGCAAAACCACCACCCTGCGGGTACTTTGTACATTGAGCGCGCCCGATAGCGGACGTATTGAAGTTTCTGGCATTTCAGCAGTCAGTCAGCCGAGAATGGCCAGACAGAAACTCGGCTACGTCGCCCAAGAAGTCGCTCTCGATAAGGTGCTGACTGGGCGCGAACTCCTGCAATTGCAAGCGGCGCTTTACCATTTACCGCGCCACACGATTAAAGGGCGGATTGACGAAATGGTGAAACTCCTGGGTTTGGAGGAGTGGGAAAATAAAAAGACGGGCACTTATTCCGGCGGTATCCGCAAGCGCCTCGACTTGGCTGCTGGGTTGCTTCACCAGCCGGATGTTTTGGTGTTAGACGAACCGACTGTGGGGCTCGATATTGAAAGTCGGTTGGTGGTGTGGGATTTCCTGCGGCGCTTGCGGGAGGAAGGTACGACGGTTTTGATTACCAGCCATTATCTCGAAGAAGTGGATGCTTTAGCCGATCGCGTGGCGATTATTGACAAGGGTACAGTAATTGCACAGGGTACGCCGGAGGAGTTGAAAAATCGGGTTGGGGGCGATCGGGTGACTTTGCGAATTCGGGAATTTTCGCCACTGGAAGAAGCCCAAAAAGCCCAAGCTTTAATGCAATCTCTGCCTTTTGTACAAGAAGTAATTATCAACAGCGCCCAAGGAAATTCCCTCAATTTGGTAGTGAGTGCCCAAAGTGACGCGCTTGTGAGCATTCAGCAAGCATTGAAAGATGCGGGACTTCCTACTTTTGGGATTGCTCAATCTCGGCCGAGTTTGGATGATGTGTATTTGGCCGCGACTGGTAAAACTTTGTTGGATGCGGAGTTGGCTGCTGCTAGCAACCGCGATTTGAAGGCCGAGCAAAAGGCTGCGATGCGATCGTAGTTTAGTTTAGGTGGTTATGGGCGATCGCACTTTTTTAGATGTGAAGAAAGTGGCGATCGTTTTTTTAGCTATAATCTTAAGAGTGAATCGAAAAATACGATCGTAATTTTGGGAGATATTAATAAATGAATCTTGTTTTGGAAGTTGAAGCGCCTCCTTTCCGAGAAGATACAACAGGTGCTATTCGGGTGGGAAACTCAAGGGTTTTGCTGGAATTGGTGATTCGAGCTTTTCAGGATGGTGCGTCGCCGGAATCAATTGTGCAGCGTTATTCAACTGTATCATTGTCCGACGTTTATAGTGCGATCGGCTATTATCTCCGACACCAAGAAACAGTAGAAGCTTATCTCAATTATCGCGAGCAATTAGCAGATTCCGTCCGTCAGCGTTTGTTGGATATTCAACCCGATCTCAGTGTTGTGCGATCGCGCTTGTTAGCCCAAAAAAAATCTTGAGGGTTAACTATGCTGCGGCTGTTGAGCGATGAAAATTTTAATGGCGATATTGTTCGAGGGCTTTTCCTCCGTCAGCGTGACCTTAGCTTGCTTCGCGTTCAGGATGTTGGTTTGCGAGAAGCTGACGATCCAACAATTCTCAACTGGGCGACCCAGAACGATCGCATTGTGTTAAGCCATGACCGAGCAACTATGCCCGATTTGGCTTACGAACAGTTGAGGGATAAGGAACAAATGTCAGGTTTGTTTATAATTAACGATCGAATGCCAGTTAGGCAGGCTATTGATGAACTTCTGGTGCTGGTTAACTGTAGTGAACAATCCGAGTGGAAAGGAGTTGTGTTGTATCTGCCTTTGTAACAATTAGCTATATATTTAGGACTATTCTCCAACCATTTTAACATACTGTTTTAACACAGGTGGAATCGTGAAAACCGTTTCAGATTCACAGCTCAATTTTTCGATCATTCCCCGTCTGTCTAAAGATTGAATTGCTTTAAATAATTCGACCTGCGAACCTTGACATTTTGCCATAAATTGGGTAAATGAAACAGGTTCATTTTCATTGCTGATTAGGGCGATCGCCTGTTTTTCTATTTCCGACAACCGCTGATAGTGCTGCTGTAAAATAGGTGTCAATTCGTCACTTAAAAACACTGGTTGATAACTTAAATATTGAGATACTCTACCGTTAAATAAGTTATTAATAGTTTGAGCGACTAATTTTAACCAGAGGGGATTGCCGTGATAAAGCTCAATCAATTCCGGCCATTGTTCCTCATCTAATAAACCTTTGTCTCTAAGAATTTCTGTGGCTGCTTCACCTAAACCAGTTAACTGCAATAAACATACTGCTGAATTATCGTCGGTGAATGTGAGGATGTCTGAGGGAGGTTCCCAACTATTGAGGATTAAGCAGCTATTGTGGGGAATTTCGCCGATGAGTTTAAATAGGGTTCCGTAGTTTTCATATCCGGGTTTATAATATCCTGCAAGTTGCCCGCTGCTGAGTATTTGCTGCACGTCATCGAGGATAATGAGACAGCGATTTTCGCGCAATGTTTCTATTAGGATTGATAATTGATCGTCGGTGTTGGCGGGTATGTTAATTTCTGGTTGATTTGAGAGAAATTGAATGAGGGTTTTGAGGGTGGTTTCGAGGGGTGGGGAGGTGCGGAGACTGCGCCAGATGATGCGATCGAACTGAGTTTGAATTTGGGGGATGAGGTTACGGGCGATCGCGCTTTTGCCGGTGCCTGCCATGCCTGTGATGGTGAGGAGGCGGCAGTTTTGCTCTAGAATCCAGGTTTCGAGGGCGGTGAGGGGTGAGTTGGGGTAGTTGTAGAAGGTTTTGATCTCCGGTGCATCTCTTAAATCGAGTCGCGGTTTTTGTTGGGTGTTGTCTTCAGTTGAGGTTTGTGTTGGGGGTGAGTTTTGTGGAGTTTTTGGAGGGTAGGATGTTTCTGGGCAGAAGTTATTGATGTTACCGAAATTCACAATGTCCTTGAAATTAGAGAAATTACAATCGTGATATCTTTTCATTGTCGATCGAAAATTTGATTTATTTATATCTTCTCTTAATAACTTTGACAAAACTTTCAATAATTTTGAGGTAACATCCCTAGCGTAACCCTCACTGTAGCCAGATTCCTCGGCGATCTGAATGTATGTTTTACCTTGCCAAACACCTCGCAGTACAGTCTCTTCCAGATCGGCGAGGTGTTTTCCTGTTTTGGCGAAAACTAGGTTGTCGGTAAATCTCAACACTTCTTTAACATCCATTGGTCGGCTAGCTGCTAGAGGTTTTGCCAATTATATCTGACAATTTATGACATTTTCTAACATTTGCCAACAATAATAGTTTTTCAAGCTCCGACAAAATCTGACTTTTTCCGATGGTCATAACCAAGCTCTGATGTGCAGAATAGGATCTGTAAGAGTTTTAGGTGAATAGTATGGCTCAAACTGCTAAATGTGCTTGGTGCGCTAAAGAGTTCCCTGCTACCAGAATTATTAATAGTTTTGGTGCTAAATACTGTAGTGAAAAATGTAAAACAGAACGCAACCAGTCTAAGGGAAGATAAGGGGAGAGGTACACAGTGAATTATTTGCTCCAGTGATTACTTTTCGATCTAGTCCCTTACAGCGATCGCCCTTCTTTTAATGTTGCAAAATTTCTTTGATGTAAACATTTACGAGAAGAGGCGATCGGTTGGATATTAAAGTATTGCGACAATCGGAGAGTTTATGCCGATCGCAATAGTGTTGACAAAGGCAACCTAGAGGGATTAATTCAAATCCCTCTCTACTAAACTCAATCTAAAAATTTTAAAATTTAGGACTTCCAAACGATGGGAATTTTAATTTTCTTGGCGATCGCTATTATTATCTTTTTGGGGCTTTGGTATGAACAAGGCACGAGCGCGAATAAATTGCGTAGCCTCCTTGCAGATGGAAAGTGGGAAGCAGCTAATAACGAAACCGAGCGACTCATCACACTGAATACTGCACGTATCGTTCGTGGAGAAATCGCTTTACAAGACTCACTTCGTGAATTCTTAAGCTACTTTGGTATAGGTTCTGCGATGGCAAGAGAATTAAAACTGATTTACAGTCACGCATTAAGTGTGGAAGAAATAAATCAAATACCCTGTAATATTTTAAATGAAATAGACCAGCTTTGGGTACAATACAGTAATGGACATTTTGGTTTCAGCATCCAGTTAGATATTTTAGAAGAATGTAAAAAAGCAGATTCTTGGAAAAAGAAAGAAGTACAGGAATTTGATCCTGGGATATTTAGACACACCAAAGGCTGGTATGACATAGATCGTCCTTGGTTTTCTATTTCCTTAGCCGATCCAGTTGAAGTGTTAATGCTTTCGGAGCGATTAGGATGGATGACTCGTGGTTGCTATGATGGCAAATACGTTTATCTGACTACCGCCCATTCTATTTATAAACTCAACTACAGTATTAATGCTCCAAAAGGTTATCTACCGGTCTTTCAGAATTGGATGAATATGCCTACTATTTATACGATTAATGTTTTGCAGCGACTAAAAGACTGTGGACACTCAGTCACTTCGATTCCACAAGCTCCCAGCCCTTACCCACAAGTTCCCAACATACCACTTCCCGGCCCTTACCTACCTCCTGGCCCTTACCTACCTCCTCGCCCTTACCTACCTCCTGGCCCTTACGATGGCTCTTTATAACTGACTACTAATACTCTAATTCTTGCCATTCTCTATCTTCCTGGTAATGTTGCAACATTACCTCAGCTTGTTTTGCTAAAATCCTTCCCCTCTCTTCTAGCGGTAATTTCATAAATTCTCGGCGACTGGGATAATTTGCTACTGTTGGTATTTCTAAATCTATATCCGTCTGCGATCGCTAAAAAGCGCGATCGCCCTTTCCATGCTCATGCTCTTGATTCGGCGGCGGGAATAACTTCAATCAGTCCCGTATGAAAAGCTGTATCGTAGGTAATAACTGGTAAATTTTCGAGTTCAGCTTGTGCCATAATCATCCGGTCAAACGGATCGCGGTGGGGAATAGGCAGGCTGCCAGCGCGAAGGGCATGGACTGAAGTTATAGCTAGTTCGATAAATTGCGATCGGTGGAGGATTTGCGAATATTCCCCGACAATCTGTTTGGCTTCTGGAAGTTTACCGATGCGATATTTGGTGGCTATTTCCCAGGCTGAAACAGTGCTGACAATGATATTAAAATCCGGGTTGCGAATGATGTCGCGGCATTGGGCATTGAGTTTGGCGTCGTCAAAGAGCCACCACAACAGGATATGGGTGTCAATGAGATAGCTTATTCCCATTGTTCGAGTTCCTCGAATGGTAGGGGCTCAAAAAAAGCATCACCGAGTTTTCCTGTCAGTAAACCAGGCGTGCGAGGCTGTGGCTGTTCTCGTCCTAATCCGAGGCGAAAGTAGTGAATCAAGTCATAGATTTCTGCAAGTTTGTCTTCGGGAATGTCTTGTAGTTCTTGAACGATCTTCTCAATTAGCATAAATCAAACACTCCGATAGTTGCTGGTTAATCGATCGAGCTACTGCGATCGCCCTTAAGCAGTAACTACTGATACTCTACTTTAGCAGTCAATTAAATCTCCTGCTTCTAATTCTTGCCATTCTCGATCTTCCTGGTAATGTTGCAACATTACCTCAGCTTGTCTTTCTAAAATTCTTCCCCACAAGTTAGAAAAATTATTCCAAAGTGGCGATCCTCTTCGAGGGCTTCGCTAACGCACTTGATGACATAGCTTTATCCTCTATATTTAATTTACAGCAAATCCCGTGTACTGCCGAATATGGGGAGCACGAAATCCCAAAACAATCTGTTCTTTGGGGATTCCCCCCGCTACTAACTCATTGGCAATTCCCTGTTCGGTTCCATCTCTTTGAATCCAAATTTTTCCCTCAATAATATCAACATGAACTAAACATCCGTGAACCCTGATATCATTTTCACGTCCCAATATCATTAGCAAATAACGGTCTGAATCGCTATCAAAAACCGTTTGAATCTGAATATCTCCATAAGCATAAGGTATTTGAGCATATTCAGTCAGAATTTTTTTTATAATCCGACGATAATTTTCTAAGGTTCCCATTGTACTATCTCCTCATTTTCTTCAGCAAAAACGATTAAACATACTTGATAATCCGCTCTAATAATTTGACCGATAGGTTCTGATAATAATTCGACAAACACTGCTTGTGTAATAGCTAGATAGAGCTTTCGATCTGGTTCAGTTCTAGCGATAACAGAACGGTAAACTAAATATTGACCCAGCGCATTCTCCAGGTCATTCATGTCTGATGCGCCAACAAAACTTTTGACTTCTACAGCTATCTTCTGTCCAGCCTTCTCAGCACTTAAAATCCGCTCTGCGCCCAAATTGACGTACATATCTTTAATTCCCCATTTTAATCGCAAGGGATCGTGGGTAATTCTCCATCCGTCTTTGATGAGGGCATTTTTGACAACATTGTGATAGAGGTCTTTGGCTGGCATATTGGAAGAAGTCAATTTTTAATCAATACAATTATATCCTAAAATTTCCGATGATTATCCAGACTTGATAATTCCGATCGCCGACTAATTTTCTAGAAAATAGCGATCGAGAAAATCCCTCGCTGTAACAATAACAATCCCTTCATATTCCTGCAATACTAACAAATCCAAATCCCCCGTAACAATCGCATCAGCATCAGCAGCAATTGCCGTGGCTAAAATCATATTGTCATTACGATCGCGTAAAGTAGGTACATTGATCTCCGAAATTGGATAAACTTCCACTAATACTCGTGTTCCCATCATCAAACTATCAACAGTAAAACCCAACGATTGTAACTTAGCCTGTAATTTCTGTTTACTCAAAGTGTTTTGTAGTTCTGCCAATATCTGTTCATAAGCACAAATTCTGAGTTGAGAATTTCTAGCCAACCTAAATAAACGAGCCGGGATACCTCCCCACAACCAACCTGATACAAAGACATTGGTATCTATGATAACTCTCATTTTTAAAGCTCCGTTTTAGAGCGTTGTTCGCGACGCACTTCCCGGACAATCTCGCAAATCTCCTCTGTCGTTAATTCATTAGGATCGGGGTTAGCTGCTTCTACGCGCCGTTCCCATTCCTCCCAGTCAAAACCTGCTTTCATCTTCTCAAAAACAATGCTATCTGCTGTAACTGTAACTGTATATTTATCGCCCGATTTCAGTTGACTTTCAATCTCTGCCGGAATTTCCAGCTTACCGTCGGGACTCACAGCAACAGTAATCTTAAATTTCCGAATGTATTCTTGCAAGTGTTCAACAACTATATCTTGCACAGTTGGTGGCAGAGATTCCATGATTTTGACCAAAGTGGCGATCGCACTTGATGACATCAACTTATCCTCCAATTTTCTTAATAGTCGAGAAACTAAATTATTAATATGTAGCGTTCACTAATTTTACCACAAACTTATCCTTTCATGCCAGCTACTCGATGAGCACACTACCCCCGCCCTGTCAACTCCAAATAGCCTATAATCAAAGCAGACTGCTAAAATCCCATTCAGCATATTTCCTGTAAAAATAATCACAATAGTCAAAATCAACAAGCAATTATGAGCGGTACTGTCACATCCCCCAACAACCTCAACCAGCAACGATCGCCCCGGGCGGCGATTACACCCCCCAACAGTTCCCTGCTGGCAGACTTTATACAAGAAACCCTCGCCTTAACCAAACGCCTGTTTATTCAATTGCAGCGCCGCCCCTCGACGCTAGTTGCAGGAATCATTCAGCCGCTGATGTGGTTGGTTTTATTCGGAGCTCTGTTTAAAAATGCACCCGCCGGCTTGTTCGGCGAAAGCCAGAATTACGGACAATTTCTCGGCGCAGGCGTAATCGTTTTTACTGCATTTGCAGGCGCGCTGAATGCCGGTTTGCCGATTATGTTCGATCGCGAATTCGGATTTCTCAACCGCCTCTTAGTCGCGCCACTGGCTTCGAGATTTTCGATCGTCCTGGCTTCGGCTATTTTCATCGTCACCCTCAGCTTTATCCAAACAAGCACAATCGTTACGGCGGGAGCATTTTTGGGTTCGGGATTACCTGGACTTGCCGGACTAGGCGCGATCGCCCTGATTGTCCTGCTATTAGTTTTGGGAGTCACCGGCTTGAGTCTCGGTTTAGCCTTCGCTCTCCCCGGTCACGTAGAATTAATCGCAGTAATTTTTGTTACCAACTTGCCACTGTTATTCGCGAGTACAGCCCTCGCGCCGCTGTCGTTTATGCCACACTGGCTGCAAGTTGTCGTCACTCTCAATCCTCTGAGTTACGCGATCGAACCCATCCGCTATTTGTACCTGCACAGCGATTGGTCGCTAGCTAGCGTCGTCATGCAAGCTCCTTGGGGTAATGTTACCTTTGGAGGAGCGCTCTTAGTCTTGCTAGCCTTTGATGTCGTAGCGCTGCTGAGCATTCAACCCCTGCTGCGGCGCAGGTTTGCTTAGATGCAGACGGTGGTTGAAACCGCCCGGTCTTCTGCCCGGTCTTCTTCAACCCGCGGAGGCGGGTTTTGTCTGTGTAGACGCGGTTTCAACCGCCCGGTCTTCTTAGCAATTGTTTTTTTGAAAGTTGAACTCACAAATTATGAACACCAAAACTTCTGAATCTGGCAAATTGATGATTCGGATTGCTGCAAGCGCGATCGCCTCCTGTGCTCTTTTCTCACCTCAAGCAACCTTCGCTCAAGCCAGCAGTTTAAATAATAATAACGCCCAACCACTGCAAGACTTTCAAACTCAAGACAACACCGACCCTTTTTCCGGCCGCAGCAGCGGCAGCGGAATATTTGATTTAATTCACAGATCCCGATTGGGAGGCGGCCGCAGCATGGAAGAATTCAATACCGAACAGCGCCAAAATCTGAACGAGGCGGCCGCAGAATTTCGGAACAAACAGCGCCTACTACTGGAAAAACCAACAGTACCATCACAAGGGGCGATCGCACCTACAGAAATTACTGCCCCCGTCCCTTAAATTTCGGTTTGTAGTCAGGACTTTAGTCCGAATTGACAGGTTTGTAGTCAGGACTTTAGTCCGAATTGACAGGTTTGTAGTCAGGACTTTAGTCCGAATTGACAGGTTTGTAGTCAGGACTTTAGTCCGAATTGACAGGTTTGTAGTCAGGACTTTAGTCCGAATTGACAGGTTTGTAGTCAGGACTTTAGTCCGAATTGACAGGTTTGTAGTCAGGACTTTAGTCCGAATTGACTAAATTTATTCGAGATCAAAAACTGAAGTCAGAACGATGGAACCTTGAAGAAGGACTGAAGTCCGAACGATCGAACCATTGCCTTTAATCTCGTTCCAACCACGCCCGCATTTTACCCGGATTCAGCAAACCGTAAGGATCGACCAACTCTTTAAACTGCAACTGTTCCACATTAACACTCTTCATCCCTCCATCTTCCAAGATAAAAGTGTGAGGATTGGCAATCAGCGCGCCTCGCTCTTCGTGATCGCGAATAATTTCATTTAGCCGCGATTCTGTAGTGTAGCGAACTATTTGCAAAGCCGCCGCGATCGCCCTGCCGTTCATCCGCAAAAACTCCAAGTGCATCATCACCTCATCCCCATAATAATTGTACAGTTCCTCAATTAATTTTAAACCTCGATCTGCCGGAAAAAGCGTCTGCAAATAAGTCAGCGACGGGTCAGCGCTGCGGGCGTGCAAAGTTGTATGATTCCAAGTATATTCAGCAATTGCCGCACCTTTGCTCGCTTCTTGCGCGCTTTTTTGATAGCAAATTGTGCCGCCATATTCGCGCACCAAATCTTGCAGCGGTTCCAGACAAGATTCAGCTACCATCAACAAAGCGCAGTGCTTCCCTTCAGGAATCGCATCGCGGAAAGCAGCAAAATAAGCAGGAATCGGCCAAGCACAAACACAAATTAGTTTTTTGATAATTCCGTCAGCATCGCCCAAAGCTTGACCGAAGTTTGCCGATGTCATAAAATCATCAAAAGCCACGATGATTTCCGCCCAAGGATAAGCAGGGGCGAGGGGAATTTCTAACTCAGTAATAATCCCATTTGTGCCGTAAGCATGATTGACTTTCTGCACTTCATCGCCCCGCAATTCGATGACGCGCGGCTCATCTTCCATTGTAACTACTCGCACCGCATGAAGATTTCCGCGATCGCGCAATTGTCCGTAAGTTATCGAACCAATTCCCCCGCTACCGCCGCCGATAAATCCGCCAATCGTTGCGGTGCGGTAGGTTGAGGGAACCATCCGCAATTCCCAACCAGATTCTCGCGCTTGTTTGTCGAAAACCGACATTTTCACCCCCGGTTCTACGCAAGCCAAACCCGGTTTTATCCAGCGAATACTGTTCATTTTAGTTGTATCTAAAATGACACCGCCGTTGAGGGGAATACACTGCCCGTAATTGCCCGTTCCCGCACCTCTGACAGTCAGCGGAATCTTCGATTTGACGCAGGCTTTTGCTACGCGCAAAATTTCGGCTTCGCTGGCGGGACGAACTACTATATCTCCTGTTTTATCACTTAAGATAGGTTGCAAAACTGGACTGAAGTGATAATAATCTTGAGATAGCTTGACAACTTGCGCGCGATCGCGAATTATTTCGATTCCCGACAGTTCCGAACAAAAAGCATCCCAGTCAATACCTTGAATCGCACTTGCAGTCATTTTGTTTCCTCAATCCTGACAGTATTATATATTTTCTCTCTTTCGGACTCAGTAACATAAAATACTAACTGCCATCTTTCTTTAAGCGGTAAGGTGCTGAGGTTGCACCTACATAGCAGGACTGCTTTTTTCAATTAACAAATCCCCCAAACACCGCCATACCGTATTATTTCCAAGGAACCGCCACAGTCTCAAATCCCGCATTTGCCAGCATTTCCAACTGTGCCTCAAGTGTCGCTAGGCGATCGGGATTAGAATACCCGTAAGAAACACTCGTCCCCACCTTTGCCCGAATTTGTGCTAAAGTTTCCCCCTGACTTAGCGCCCAATCTTCCCGCGCCGCTTGATAAATATCCTTCATTGCTGCTGATTCCGATAAAACAGGATCGGCATTCCAAAAACAGCCGCCAGCAGTTAAACTTTCGCCAATCCGTTGAAACAATTTCAGCTTCATCTCATCCTCAAGATGGTGAATTGCCAGAGATGAAATGCCAGCATTAAACTTATCGCCCAAACCTGAAAAATTTGGATTGTTCGCCCATTCTCCAAAATCCAATTCTATGCCAGTCCACCTAGCTGCATATCCTGCCGACTCTATTTTGGCGCGGGCAAAATCCAGCATTCGCGGCGAATAATCCACAGCAACAATTTCCGCAGACGGGTAGCGTTGCAGAACTTTTAAACTCAGTTCCCCCGTACCGCAGCCGAGTTCTAAAATCCGCTGGTTGGTGCTAGCAATGCAGGCTGCTAATACATCCAGCATTTCGTCATATTTCGGTAAAAGCCGCCGAATGCCAGTATCAAAATCCGCAGTATTGACGAAAACTTCTCCCGGAAAAATTTCGTTGTTCGCAGGTGAGACAGTAGAGTCAGAATTCACGATCGCCAACCATAGACTACAATTGCAATCCTAACGTAGATACAGCAAAAAGTACGCGCGGCGCAGCTACCCCGTAGGAAATCGCCACTATAAAGTTATGCGTATTTTTACGGATCAGCGAAACACTCGCGGTAAAATATAATTAACCATCCCTTGTACATTCCAGTCTTGCTTTACCCCAAGCGCTAGCCAAACACTCAGTAGATTTTAAATTTTAGATTTGGGATTTACTCCCATATAAGATGAATCTGGTTAAACTTTTGTCTAAAAATTTGTGTTCTCCACGACAAAATTCGTGGGCAATTATATCCATTTTGGGCTGTAGCCTGAAAAAGCAGTGTTATGTTAGTAGTGAATAAAATCAAATTAATATTCAACCTCACACTTGAGGATACCATGCGCCAGTTAATCTCTCGCAGTCTGGCTGCCATCAGCAAATTAATTTACAAGCGAATTCTCCTTGCGGTGACAATTTTATTTTGTGTAGGTGTAGGAGTAGCGATGGCAAATATGTCTCGTCTTTCCTCCAACCTCATCGAATCGCAAGCCCTCCAAAATGCCACCCTCTACGCCCAAGCAATTAAAGAAGCCCGTACCCTTTACAGTTCCGATGTTGTTAATCCTCTAAACACCGCTAAAGCGATTAACTTTACCCACGACAACAACCCGACCAAAGTAACAGTTCCAGTCCCGGCCACCTTCTTAATAGAACTGGGCAACCATATCACCAACAAAAATCCCGAAGTATCAGTTCGCCTCTACAGCGACTACCCGTTTCCCTGGCGGCGAAAAGAAGGCGGATCTAGAGACGATTTTGAACGTCAAGCTATTACCTATTTAACCCAAAATTCCAATAAACAATTTTTCAGAACAGAGGAATTTCGCGGCAAACCAGCATTTCGATATGCCGAGGCAGATATTCTCACTCCTAGCTGCATCAACTGTCACAACACTAGCCCAAACAGTCCTAAAACTGACTGGAAAATTGGAGATGTCCGAGGCATATTAGAAATTACTCAACCTCTGGAAACCATCACTAAAAAAACTCACAACGGACTGAAAAACCTGTTTTTACTATTAGCTGGAATTTCAACTTTAGGCATCGCCGGATTAACTTTATCTATCAGCAAGTTGCGCCAAAATGCTAAACAATTAGAACAGCGCGTCAGGGAACGCACGGCACAATTGCAAGAAACTAATGTAGAATTGTTGAAAGAACAAGAAAAGAGCGATCGCCTGCTGCTCAATATTTTACCCGAATCCATTGCTGCTAGGTTAAAAGACGGTCAAAGCAGTATCGCTGACGGCTTCGCAGAAGTCACGATTTTGTTTGCGGATATCGTGGGCTTTACCGTACTTTCAGCACAAATATCTCCCGAAGAATTGCTCGTTTTTCTCAACGAAATTTTTTCAGCCTTCGATGGGCTGACGGAAAAGTACGGATTGGAAAAAATCAAAACAATTGGAGATGCTTACATGGTAGTCGGAGGTTTGCCAAATCCCAGCACCAACCACGCCGAAAACATTGCAGAAATGGCCTTAGATATGCAGGACGAATTAGCAAAATTTAATGTCAAACATCATGCAGGAATTAACATTCGCATCGGCATCAATACCGGGCCTGCCATTGCGGGAGTTATTGGCACCAAAAAATTCATTTACGACCTCTGGGGCGATGCCGTCAATACAGCAGCCCGAATGGAATCCCACGGAATTCCCGGCGCGATTCAAGTCACACAATCAACTTACAATATCTTGCAAAACAAATATCTGTTTGAAGACAGAGGAGTTATCCACATCAAAGGCAAGGGCGATATGAATACTTATTTGCTTGCAGGCCGGTTAGTCAGCGCAGTTTTGGTTTAATTTGTTTATTATATTATTCAGGCATCTGCTAGATAAGAAGACCGAGCGGTTGAAACCGCTTCTACACCAACAAAACCCGCCTCCGCGGGTTGAATAGCGGGCGATTAAAATTAGGTTATCTTCTTAATTCAGTCCGCGGAGGCGGACTTCGTTTGTGTAGGCGCGGTTTCAACCGCCGTCTTATCTTCGTTGACTGGGTTTATTTTTCCGATGTCCTAAATTAGCCATTTGTGCAATAGTAAATTCTATGTCAGCGCGCCTTCTATCCTTCTTGAATTTTTTCAAATCTCGCTTATCCAGACAAATAGCTTTGTGGGTATTTGCTAGCATTCTTGTCATAGAGGGAATTATTTTAGTCCCCTCCTATTTTAGGCGCGAAAATGAACTTTTAACTCAACTGGAACAGCTATCTCGGCCGACAGTTGATTCCCTCGAATTTTTGCTCGCCCAAGATGTCTCCGATCGCACTTTGTTTCAAGAAGAAGTAAAAAATATTACTAAGGATTCTCAAGTAGTATTAGGAGTATCTATTTACCAAGCTAACGGTGAGTTAATATATACACTTGGCGAACAGCCTCAAATCAGTTTAAATGAACTGAAAATTGCTCGTATAGTTCACAAGCAAAATTTCGATCGCAATCGCTACGATGTGGCTTGGACTGAGCGACATTTGGGAAGAGATTACATCTTAATTGTTCGTCACGATGCGTCCACCGTTCAACCAGAACTTTACGCATTTATCGGGCGTATTGCTATTTTAGTCATCATTATATCAGCTTTTGTCGCTTCTGTAACTATGCTTTTTTTAGGGGTGACAGTAATTGCACCAATTTTGAGATTGCGCGATGACTTGATCGCTGCTGGAGACGCTTTGAGCAAAGATCGAGAAAAACCTGATTTTTACTCTTTATCTGTCAAGCGCGATGACGAGTTGGGAGAAGTCATGGTTGCATTCAATCAAATGTTTCAGCGAGTATATAAGGAAATCGCACAGCGGAAAGAAGCTGAGGAAATATTGCGCGCCGAACAAGAAAAGTCGGAACGTTTACTGCTAAATATCTTACCAGCAATGATTGCCGATCGCCTAAAACAAGGCCAGATAAATATTGCAGACGGATTTGCCGAGGTGACGGTACTATTTGCCGATATTGTAGGCTTTACCGAAATATCCTCCCGCACGTCTCCTGAAGAATTAGTCAAATTGCTTAACAAAATTTTTTCAGCTTTCGATCGGTTAAGCGAGAAACATGGCTTAGAAAAAATTAAGACCATCGGCGACAATTATATGGTAGCAGGTGGTTTGCCACTGCCCTGTACAAATCATGCAGAATGTATTGCCGAAATGGCCCTGGAAATGCAGCAGGAAATCATGAAATTCCGCGACGAATGCGGCAAACCTCTCAGTATCCGCATTGGCATTAATACTGGGCCTGTTGTAGCAGGTGTCATCGGTACTAAAAAGTTTATTTACGATTTGTGGGGAGATGCGGTGAATACAGCAAGTCGCATGGAATCCCAGGGACTTCCTGGTAAAATTCAAGTTAGCAGATCAACTTATAAGTTGCTGTGCGATAAGTATTTGTTGGAAAAGCGCGGTAAAATTAATGTCAAAGGTAAAGGGGCAATGATAACTTATTTTTTGATAGGCAAAAAAATGTAACTGACAAATTTGATCGATCGCCCTGGAATACCTGATATGGCTGCAGACGTTGCAGGGCTGCCGTACACAACACGAAACTAGATTTTTTTTTAATGAACCGCGAAGACGCTAAGGACGCGAAGGAAGAAAAGAGAAGAGGAAAGAAGAAGAGATGAAAAGTTCACAATTGAGTAGGTTGTGCTATATTACAATGCAATTTGATATTAGTTACAGGCGCAAAAATGACGATAAATCCAGAACAGAACTCTTCTAATTCACCGATTTGGCAGCCCTTCACGCAAATGAAAACTGCTCCTGCGCCGCTGAAGGTAATTCGCGGCAAAGGAGTGCTGCTGGAATTAGAAGACGGGCGGCAAATTCTTGACTGTATTTCTAGTTGGTGGGTGACGATTCATGGGCACAGTCATCCGGTTCTGGCTGAGGCTCTTTACAAACAAGCTCAAACTTTAGAACACGTAATTTTTGCCGGATTTACGCACGAACCAGCCCAGAAACTTGCCGATAAATTGATAACTCATACGCCTGATTCTTTGACGCGGATTTTCTTTTCGGATAACGGTTCTACTGCTGTTGAAGTTGCTCTGAAAATGGCATTTCAATATTGGCTAAATCTCGGAGAAACTAACCGCACTAGCTTTATTAGTTTTGAGGGAGGTTATCACGGTGATACTGTGGGCGCGATGTCTGCTGGCAGAAGTTCGCTGTGGTGGGAACCTTTTGCGCCTTTAATGTTTCCTGGGGATGTTGTGCCTTTTCCGGCGACTTTTGACGGCGATGCGGAGGTGGAAAGCAAGGAGGCGGAGAGTTTGGAGAAATTGGAGTTTTTGTTGCAGCAGGGCGGCTGTGCGGGCATTTTTATTGAGCCTTTGGTGCAAGGTGCTGGGGGAATGCGAATGTGCCGCCCTGAGTTTTTGCGGGCGATCGCACAAATGGCCCGTCAGTATAATGTATTGTTGATTTACGATGAAGTGATGACTGGTTTTGGCCGCACGGGCGAACTGTTTGCCTCGGTTAAATCTGGAACTGCACCGGATATCATGTGTTTGTCTAAGGGATTGTCTGGCGGTTGCTTGCCACTTTCTGTCACAATGGCATCGGAGGATATTTATCAAGCTTTCTGGCGAGATGAATCGGACAAAGCTTTTTATCACGGTCATTCTTACACCGGAAATCCGTTAGCTTGTGCGGTGGGTGTGGCATCCTTGGAGCTTTTGGAGCAAAACCCAAATGTGTACCAAGGGATGGAAAAACTGCACCGCAAATACCTGAATCAATGGCTGATAAATCATCCTAAACTCGAACGGATTCGGACTTGCGGCACTATTGCAGCAATGGATGTCAAAACCGAAAGCAGTTCCGGTTATTTTAATGACATCGCTCCTATGTTGAAAGCCAGATTTCTCGAAGCGGGCTTTTTGCTCCGCCCCTTGGGAAATACGCTTTACTTGATGCCTCCCTACTGCATTGCTCCTGATGAATTAGAATCGATTTATCGGGTGATTCGTCAGGTTTTGGATACTCTGTAAACCCTTTAATTTTAGTAATGAATTTACCCAATTGGAACGATTTGGCTGACGACGCGCTGGCGGGCAAATGTCTCTCTCGCGAGCAATCTTTAGCCGTATTGCGTGCACCGGATGAGGTTTTGCTGGAACAACTAAACGCAGCTTATCGGGTGCGCCGCCATTACTGGGGAAACCGCGTCAGATTGCACTATTTGCTAAACGCTCAAAGCGGCCTTTGTCCTGAAGATTGCCATTATTGTTCTCAGTCCAAAATCTCGACTGCGGAAATAGAAAAATATCCGCTTTTAGCTAAGGAAAAAATTCTGGAGGCGGCCGGGCGCGCGGCAGATTTAAAAGCTGGTACGTTTTGTTTGGTAATTTCTGGCCGCCAACCCAACGCATCTACTTTCGATCGCGTTTTGGATGCTGTCGAGACTGTGAAAGCAAATTATAACCTGAAAATTTGCGCTTGTTTGGGGTTGTTGAGCGAGGAGCAAACTCACCGTTTGGCTAAAGCTGGAGTCGATCGCGTAAATCACAATCTCAATACTTCCGAATCATATCACACGGACATCTGCACAACTCACACTTTTGGCGATCGGGTCGAAACCGTCGAACACGTCAAAGCAGCCGGAATCACCACTTGTTCCGGCGGCATTTTGGGGATGGGCGAATCGGATGATGATGCGATCGATTTAGCGCTGTCGTTGCGAAAATTGGGCGTTACCAGCGTCCCAGTCAACTTTTTTATTCCGATCCCCGGAACGCCCTTTGCCGAGGTTAATCGCTTAAATCCCCGCCAATGTTTGCGAATTCTCTGCTTGTTCCGATTTTTGCTTCCCAGCCAAGAAATTCGGATTGCTGGGGGACGGGAGGTGCATTTGCGATCTCTGCAACCTCTGGGACTGTACCCTGCTAATTCTATCTTTGTGGGCGATTATCTGACTACCCCCGGACAAGCGGCTAATCAAGATTGGGATATGATTCGAGATGCGGGATTTGCGATCGAATCTCCCGACGGTTCAATGTTAGAAGTTGATTCAGCAGTTACCGAATTTGCAGAAAAAATCCTCGTTTCTTAACTTCGATCCAATGCTGTTACAAAGCGTTCGTAGTGAGGACTTTAGTCCGCATAAATCAGAGGACTAAAGTCCTCACTACCAACCAATTTCAAATAGCGTTCGTAGTGAGGACTTTAGTCCGCATAAATCAGAGGACTAAAGTCCTCACTACCAACCAATTTCAAATAGCGTTCGTAGTGAGGACTTTAGTCCGCATAAATCAGAGGACTAAAGTCCTCACTACCAACCAATTTCAAATAGCGTTCGTAGTGAGGACTTTAGTCCGCATAAATCAGAGGACTAAAGTCCTCACTACGAACCAATCTAAAATCATGCAAGAGGGGAAATTATGGACAAACGCGAAGAAATTACGATCGCAGAATACCAAGCAACCGCCGAATCTTTCCGAGAAGGAACATGGCACCACGACGTATCCCAAAATCGCGACGCACTGACCGCTGCCATGCCCCGAAATCCCGGTAAAATTCTCGATATAGGGTGCGGGCCAGGACGGGACTTAGTAGCGTTCAAGAGTCAAGGACATACAGTTGTAGGATTAGATGCAACTCCGGCTTTTGTAGAAACAGCAAAGAAGTTATCCGGCTGCGAAGTTTTGCAGCAATCTTTTCTGAATCTCGACTTACCAAAAGCCGAATTTGACGGTATTTTCGCCAATGCTTCCATGATTCACATTCCCAGCGACAAAATGGTGAAAGTGCTCCAAGATTTGCACAAAGCCTTAGTTATTGGCGGTGCAATTGTCATGTCAATGTGCCGGGGAAATTTGGAAGGCTACGACGAACGGCCGACGGGAAAACGCTATACTGCGGGATGGGAATATGAAACTTTAGCACCTTGTTTAGAACAAGCAGGATTTGCAATATTCAACCACTACTACCGCCCCCCCGGCTTACCGCGCGAAGCTCAATCTTGGGTAGTAATGGTGGCCAAAAAAATCTAATATAAATCAGCAATTGCCAATCTTTCCCCTCTCTTCCTCTGCGCCCTCTGCGGTAAAAAAAACGAATTCAAAAATTCACAGAGAATTGTTGTATAATACTCCCCAATCAAGAAAACCAATTTCTGCACAAATTAAAACCCAACTTATATGACAGAGAAATTGCATATCTTTTTAGCAGGTGCTAGCCGAGGTGTTGGCTTAGAAATCGCAAAATGTCTGGTAGCACAAAAGATGCAAGTAACTGCACTTTTGCGATCGCCCGCAACGCGCACCGAATTAGAAGCAATGGGCATCAAAGTCATGACTGGCGACGCTTTGGACGCTGCAGCCGTGGAAGCTGCAATGGCTGGCGGCGAACCAATCCATGCCGTAATCAGCACCGTTGGCGGCTTGCCAAAGGATGGGGAAAGAGCCGATTATTTGGGCAACAAAAACTTGATTGATGCGGCTGTCAAAGCAGGCGTGCAAAAGTTTATTTTAGTCTCATCTATCGGTAGCGGTAATACTGCCGCTGCTTTGCCACCGCAAGCTTTAGAAACTTTGCGCCCGGTGTTAATTGAAAAGGAAAAAGCGGAAAATCATTTGATAGCAAGCGGGATGATTTATACTGTGATTCGTCCGGGCGGATTGAAATCGGAACCTGCAACGGGGAACGGTGTTTTGACGGAAGATTGTCGGGTGGCGGGAACGATTCACCGGGCGGATGTGGCGCAGTTAGTTTGTCAGTGTTTAGTTTCTGATGCTGCTAACAATAAGGTTTTGTCGGCGGTAGACAAGCAAATGGTTTATGGCAATTTAGAATATGAGGTATTAGGTTTGAAATAAAAAGGCCATTAGTTCGTAGTGCGGACTTTAGTCCGCAAATTGGATGGAACGGACTAAAGTCCGCACTACGAACGAACCGTTTTTGCGATCGCTCGACTGGATATGATATTATTTACGATCGCCCGAATGGTTGAATCAACGATCGCCCGTTAGCGAAGCCGTCGAACCCGATCGCCCAATCCAACACCAAACCCGCGATCGCAAACAATACCACACTCTCGACACCAACCACCGCAAACGGCCACAACTCCTGCAAACCCGGCATTTTCCCCGGTTCAAAAGACAATCCAGCATCCAACTGTCCAAAAGCCCGCACCAACCCAAAAGCCAACACCACACCAGACTTAAGGTGCGGGTTAGTATCGCGGCGGATAGCGTAGCGGTAAGTCACGCCGAACAAAAAACCGCCCACAACTGCCATTAATCCTCTCAATCCAAAATTTAGGTCGATCGCCCTTACCTGCAAACCCGCCAGAAAATCCCACCACTGGGCTAGGATTAAAGTGTTAACAAGGGCGATCGCCCCAAAACCAACCAAACAAGACAAAGCAGCAACAGCCCCTGCCTTCAAAGATTCTACCCGTTCAGCCGCACTAAAATTTGACGAATCTTTCACCGCGCCCTCATTCCAAAAATGGCTCAAATTGAATTATGATAAGGGTTGAAGTCAAATTGTACTGTTTGTTGAATAAATACCTATGGATATTTTGTCACTCGGTTGGGTTTCGCTGCTAGTTCTGTTCTCCTTCTCAATTTCAATGGTAATTTGGGGCCGCAACGGTTTTTAGATTCCCAATAAGACATACGGTTGAAACCGCCGAGTCTTCAACCTGCTCTCGTCGGGTTTTGCTTGACAAGACGCGGTTTCAACCGCCGAGTCTTCAACCCGCTCTCGTCGGGTTTTGTTTGACAAGACGCGGTTTCAACCGCTTAGTTCAAAACATGACAGCCAAAAAAATATTAATGTTAGTCGGCGACTTTGTAGAAGACTACGAAGTAATGGTTCCCTTCCAAGCACTGCAAATGGTAGGCCACACCGTCCACGCCGTCTGCCCCGACAAAAGCGCAGGAGAAACTATTCGCACCGCAATTCACGACTTTGAAGGCGACCAAACCTATAGTGAAAAACCCGGTCACAACTTTACTTTAAACGCAACTTTTGACGACATTAATGCCGCCGATTACGATGCTTTAATTATCCCCGGAGGACGAGCCCCAGAATACATCCGCCTCAACCAAAAAGTGCTGCAAATTACCCGTTACTTTGCCAACAACAAAAAGCCGGTCGCATCTATTTGTCACGGCTTGCAAGTCCTCACCGCCGCCGGCGTACTCGAAGGCAAACGCTGCACCGCATACCCCGCTTGCAGCCCCGATATCCTCCGCGCCGGCGGCAAATATACAGAAGTTCCCGTTACCGAAGCCGTAGTCGATGGCAACTTAGTCACAGCCCCCGCATGGCCTGCACATCCTAACTGGCTGGCTGAATTTCTGAAAGTTTTGGGAACCAAGATAGAACATTCAGATAGTGATTAGTTATTGGTTATTGGTTATTGGTTATTAGTTATTAGTTATTAGTTATTAGTTATTAGTCATCAGTCACATGAATATTTTCGCAGTCAAAGTTAAACAGAATTCCAAACAGCAAAGCATCGAAGAGCAAATCGCCGCCAGTCGTTAGCGCAGCCCTCGAAGAGGATCGCACAAGCCAATCAAGAATTAATCGTGCTGTTGGCAAAAAAGTTTAAAGTGTCCAAATCGGCGATCGGCATTAAATCCGGTTTATCCTATAGCAATAAACTTGTCGAATTTGCGATCGAACCTGCAACTTATAGCAATTCCTCCCCGTAGGGAAACGGCACTGCCGTGTCCTGCTCCCCGTAGGGAAACGGCACTGCCGTGTCCTGCTCCCCGTAGGGAAACGGCACTGCCCAAGGAGTGTCAACTTAAGCCTGAAACCCTGATAAATGTCGCTTTTAGGCAAAGTCTAGATCCCCCTAAATCCCCCTTAAGAAGGGGGACTTTGAGAAGACTCCTGTCCCCCCCTTCTTAAGGGGGGCTAGGGGGGATCGAGGCATAATCGTCAAACAGCAGACCGGTATTACGTTTGACGTTAAGTTGACACTAATGGGCTCTCGGAGTGTCCTCCTCCCCTACGGGGAAACGGCACTGCCGTGTCCTCAATGCCGTGTCCCTACCTATAAAGTTCACAACAAATCTTTCTCAAGATAGATTCAGGCTCAGCTTTGAATCTATATATTAGTAATTGTAAGGTTAGGAGAAAAAATTATGAGCATTGAAAACAGAGTCGAAGCAACTGCCAAGAATATTGAAGGCAAAGTTCAAGAAGCCGTTAGCGAAGTTACAGGCAACCAGAAAGATAAATTAGAAGGTCAAGCCAAGCAGGACGAAGCCTCAGCAATTCACCTGAAAGAAGACCTCAAAGATAAAGCCAAAGAGATTGTAGACCGAGCATAAAGTATTTACTCCTACAAGTTTCCTGCCTACTAAATCCCGCAAACTGTGTGTTTGCGGGATTTTTTTGAGAGATACTTTTTGTAGATTATAAAAATTATTGGTGGCAAAATTCATCGGCTAACTGCCCCTACAGATTCTAGTAACTCATAATGTAAAAGCATTAATTTTGTGGCGGGAATTGTCTCCATCGCATAAGTTGTGCCGTCTTGATGAGAAAATTCTACTTCAAAAGCACTGCCATCAAATTCCATCACAACTGTTCCGACTTGTCCTTTAGATAATTTAATAATTTGTTTTGTTTGAAAATGGGTTGCTTCTAAGTCTTCTGTTAAAGCAACAATATCTAGGTCTTTAATTGTTTCCATTATTTTTACCTCACTTTTTGACGGGATAACAACTTGTTAATCTGGGGAAAGTTTCACCTGAGCGGACGATCCAAGCTGCTAGAATCAGAGATTCACCTACTGCGGTTTTTAGCCAGAATTTCATGTTGTAATGTGTTCCGTATTCATTGTTTTTTTGAATAACAACATCTTCGTTGATAGCAGATTCTTTTAAAGCCTGTTTGAACATTTCAGCATTTTCTATGGTAATGCCTAACTTACTGGAAAACAAAATAGCTTTATTTTTTCCTTCTTGATGATTCGGATTTAGAGAATATTCTTCTATTTTATTGCCTAAATCTGCTAGATGACCATTGGGCAGTTTCACTATTAATAACTTTTTTTGAAGGACAAAAGAGAATATTAGTCGGCTACAATAATCGACTTTTACTCATATGTCAATTATATCGTCTTTGAGTTGGGGGGCGGGTTTATCGAGATTATTGATGGGTGGCAAAATTCATGGGCATCGCCCGGCCCTACAGATTCTACTTTTCGGCCCAATTCCCCATGTCCAATTCCCAACGCCAATAAAAAAGCCAGGGATTCAGATCCCTAGCTCGAAACATCGCACAATTAATTTTTAGAGTTAGCGCGGGCGATGGATTTTTTCAAAACCACTCCCACCCGCTACCACCTAAATTAAATCAGGGTAATATCAGTTACCGTCAAGCCTGGTTTGCCGTTGAAGTTTGCCAGTGTAACGGCTTTCAAGGGCCCTGCACCGTCAGGGTCGTACAGCAAGCGACCCGTGTTATTGTTTACGTTCAGTTGAGCTTCATACACCAGGAGTGGTGGTTCGGCAGAACCTCCTTGATCGAGGTAAAAACCAGTATCAACCACTAAGAACGCGTTAGAAGCAACTCGAGATGACCCAGCGGTCTGTTGAGGTAAGTTGAAGCTAGCTTGATTCAAGATTATCTTGTCTTGGCCGACGACAAAATCACCGATTTGGTCTGGGTTGGTAGCGCCTGACACGTTGCCTATGACCTGGAGGCCCTCGCCGAAGTTGTTGTAGTAGAAGCTGTCATTACCGGCGCCACCAATCAGCGTGTCAGCACCGGGCCCGCCGCCGAGAGAGTCGTTGCCGTCGCCGCCGAGCAATAAGTCTTCTCCAAAGCCGCCCAACAGCGTGTCGTTTCCGCCGCCAGCATCCAAGGTATCGTTTCCGTCAACTCCTGGGGTAGGAAGATTGGATGGGCCGCCGAACAAGATGTCGTCGCCAGCACCAGTAGTGATGACATCAATACCGTTGCTGCCAGTGATGAAGTTGGCGCCCACGTTATCGGTAATGATGTTTGCGACTGTGCCAGTAAAGTTGACAGTGCTAGCGTACGAGATGGTGTCGTTACCGTCTAATGTGCCAATGATCCGATCGCGCGTGCTGCCAAAGATGATTCTGTCATCCCCGGCGCCACCGTTCATCAGGTTGGTGACGGTGAAGGTGCTGTTAGTAGGACTTGTGTAGCCAATTAACAGATCGTTGCCCAGCCCGCCGTCGAGAGTAACCAAAGCAGTACCAGTGCCAGTAAAAACAGCTTTGGTAGCATCGATAGTATCGTTGCCGTCTCCACCGGAGGCTAGACCAAAGGTACCGCTGAGGCTGTCATTGCCTGCGCCGCCGATCATGGTATCAGTGAAAAAAGCTGCAACGATCGTGTCGTTACCATCGCCGCCGTCAAGCAAGTTGCGACCCGCGAAACCTGGAAATGAACTCTGGGCACCTCCGCTCAAAGTTACATTCGATACCGTCGTCCCCGACACGATGAAGTCGTCGCCTGCACCTCCCAGCGCAGTATCCTGCGTGGCAAAAACCCTGATCGTGTCGTTGCCGTCGCCGCCGTCTAACAAGTTTCTGCCTTCGCCAAAATTGCCGATCGAACCGTAGAGAGAATCGTTGCCAGCACCGCCTAGCAAGGTGGTTTTCTCAATGCCGACAGTGATGACGGTGGTGCCAGTAAATTGGCTGAACGTGGTAGGGTTGATAACGGATAAGGTATCGTTGCCATCATCGCCGGACAGGTAGCTGCTGCTGCCAGCACCGCGCAGGGTGTCGTTGCCTTTACCGCCGAAGAGGGTGTCTCTGATATTGATGCCGACAACCAAGTCGTCACCCAAGTCGCCCCGCAGGAAGTTGCTGCCTTCATTCCCACCGAAGCCAGTAGCCAAGCTACCAGGTAAAGTAAAGAGGTTGTTGCCGCCGCCGCCTGCGATGAAGAAACCCAAGGAGTCATTGCCCTTACCGCCGTAGAGAGAGTCTCTTCTCTGCGCCCCTCCCAGCATCGTATCTGCGCCCTCATTACCAAACATGAGGTTAGCTTCAACAGTACCTTGGAGGAAGTCGTCTCCCAAACCGCCGAATATCGTAGCGCGGGCTTCAGCGACGATGGTGTCCGAGCCTGCGTCGCCATACAGCAAGGCGGGACTGCGTTGAGATCTGATTGAGTCTTCGTCGGCGCCCCCGAAGATGGTATCGTTCGGGCCGACGGAAATGAGAGTATCGTTATCGGCTTGGCCAAATATTAAACTGCCGCCCAGGGTCGCAGTTCTCACGAAATCTGCCCCGGCTCCGGCAAAAATTGTATCCGGGCCCAGTCCTGGAAGGTTTAAATCTATTGAATTAGGATTGTCATCTAACGTTGTCATTACAGCTTCACTCCTCTACTTAATTGGTCATCGCTGGTGCGACTACAGACACTGCCTAGAACACCGAATGTTTGGATGCCGCTGTAGTTTAACTTGTTTGCCAGCCGCAAGTCTAGCCTAATGGGGTTAACCCTGTCTAGACTTTCTCCGTCCCGGACTTTTTGTTTGTAAGTTTTTATTTTCAATACCTTCCACCCTTTTATAATCCTTTTGCAGAGTCTCAGGTCCTCACGATCGACAAGACGCGGCTGATATTCTGAATGTTCCATTCTCGATTGGCGGTCGGGGATCGCCTCCGCAGGAGGAAATTAAAGATTAAAAAAGGTCGATCGGGCGATCGGGAAGATCAGGAAAATTGGGAGATTTGCGATCGGGCTATGTGGCAATTTTCGGTTTCCCAGGCAGGGTGGTGTTTAAATAATTTTGGTACGATCGAACTCTATACCACTCCGGGGTCTAAAAGTCTACGCCCCGCTTTAGTTCTACGCCTCGATCGCCGTAGTGTTTGTGACAGTATACCTCGGAGTGTACGCTTGCCAAGTCAAAGTAAGCGTGGGGTTTGTAGCACCGCCCAGTGATAATGATTTCTGTATCCCGGGGCTTCCGCAGCAGTGCTTCGACGATCGGCTCTACCGGCAGCAGTTCTAAGTCTACTGTGGGATTGAGTTCGTCGAGAATAATCGTTTTGTACCAGCCACTGGCGATCGCCATTTTAGCGATTTCCCAGCCGCGTTCGGCTTCGATGCAATCGAGCTCTTGCTGTTGTCCCCGCCAAACTATAGCATCTCGGCCGCACCGCTGGTGATCTACTAGCTGCGGGTAACTTTGGCGCAAAGCGGAGATCGCCGCATCTTCTGTATAACCGGTACCACCTTTGAGCCACTGTACGATTAACACGCGGTGGGATTGGTCTTGGCTGATACCCCTGCCGATCGCCTGCAAAGCTTTGCCCAAAGCGCTTGTTGACTTGCCTTTGCCTGCTCCGGTGTATATTTCGATACCTGAAATATTATGCTCTGCGGCTGCGGGGTGATAGTGGGGCTTCATTTCTGAGTGCAAGTCGGCAATCTCTAGCAAAGCTTCGGGGGCTGCTCGGCCTGTGGCGATTACTTCTAAATATTCGGGTTTGTTTTTGAGGGTTTGGACTACTTCGTCAACGGGCAGCAAACCTAAGTCCAATACGGGGTTTAGTTCGTCTAGAACCACGACGGAATAGAGTTCACTGGCGATCGCTCCTTTGGCGATATCCCAGCCTCGCTGAGCTTCGGCGCGATCGAACCGGGTGATTGCTTCGGCCCCAAAATATTCGGCTCTACCGGTGCGTACTTGGTCGATCAGGTGCGGAAATGCCCGTTGCAGGGCTTCTATTGCCCCGTCTTCGTCGTAGGAGCGGCCGGGGCCTTTGAGAAAGCGCAGCAACAAGATTCGGGTAGGCGAGTCGGAATTGATACCCAGCCCGATCGAGCGCAACACTACTCCCAAAGCTGCCTGAGACTTGCCTTTCCCAGCACCGTCATAGACGTGAATCTGACCCTCGGCGCGTTCTGAGCGGGATGAGGCTGTCCGAATACCAATGCCATTCCTTACCATAATCAGCAGTTATTTCAGTCTGTCTCGGGGTGGGTATTCGATCGCGCCTATTGAATATTCAATGTTTCCATTCTGTTGGCGGATCTCAAAAGATTATACGATATTGTCTCAACCGCCAATTTTACTCTTCGGCGGTCAGGAACCCAATTATTGGCTCAAATCTGCGGTCAAGATTCTGCCCCTTGTGATGTACAATTAAAATTTAACACAGACTGATATACCTGAAGGCTTGTCAGTAACTCAGGTCTAAAGACACGCTCGCTTGGTCGAGAGAAATCAAACAAGCTATACTGACCCGTCAAGCGTCTTAACTGACTACGTTTTTTGAGTCATGACACCCCGGAATGCGAAGCTAGTTCCTTGCTCTGTCATCTGCAATTAAACAGTTTTCAAGTCACTGAAACAGTGTTGCAGGTCTAAAAAGCTCGCCAAACATTGACTAAGCTAACATTACCCCAAAAGGGAGGCTCTAATCGAGCAAACATTACGCGATCGCGGGTTGTAAGGTTTGAGATGGTAATTGTCCCATCGAAAGTACAGTACAAAAGTACACCTGATCGAACGACTCGCCAGGCGGTAATGGAAAGATTCAAAGCGGCGGTCACGCTCGCGTAGTCGAATGTGTTGAAACCGCCGGATCGTTTTCCTCTCAGGTCTAAAGACTCTGAGTTTCGCACTTACCGAGTTTTTTTTTATGATTGCGAGTGTTTTCCCATTTCGGACTGTTTTGGTGCAAGTATTAATTGTATTTTTGGCGATCGCAATCGAATCCTGGTTCCTCCAAAAACTACTCAAACTTGGCCCCAGAACCAGCGTTGAATATACAGCCATCCTCAATTTATCTTGTACTTGCGTAGGCTGGTTAGTTTTCTTCTGCATCGAAAGCGTTCTTCCCAAAGATTTGCGGGAACGGCTAATCGGTTATATATTATTGGGAGGAGGTCAGGATATTTACGGCCCAATAACTCTAATAGCAGTCTCAATATTGGCAGTAACTTTCCTAGCGAAATGGAAAGGATTAGAATTCGTAGAAAAGATGGCCTCTGGGAACAAAAAATCTTCTGTACCTCAATTTATGGGGCCAGCTACCCTCACCAAGCGTCCTCCCAAAAAAGCTTTTCGAGTAACTACCCAATTCGGGGCAGTTTTAATCTCCCACACAGTCAGCAATATCATTATTTTAACCGTGTTGTTTTTGCAAAGCGTCAGTAATTACAATCTATGATGAAGCAATTTTTGGATGTCACTCAGCAACTCGCTAAGCTGAGGAGCAGCGTTTGGGAAACTAATAAAAAAGTCCAAAAGGCAATGATGCCGCCTAGAGTGGTCCACTGGAAGACTCCTTTACTGCTCAGCATCTTTTTAGGTTTGCTGGCAGTGGCGGCAGTCACTGACTTGCGGACGAGAACTCTGATGTTTGATATGAGCTGGTTGTTGTTTGCACTTTCAATGGGTTTGCTGACCAGCCAGAAACCTTTTATAATTAAAGGAGTAAGTCTGAGTCCGTGGGTGGCAAGCATCATAATTGGTCTGTGGTTGCTGATAAGATTGCCGTCGGACAAGAAGGAAATAGCATGGATAGCCGGCCCAATTATAGCAGTAGTAGTTCTTGCTATAATCAGGGTTTGGAAGAGCGATTCAAAACGGGAAAGTATCAAGGAGTTGATTCGCCCTGAGTTTTTGATGATAACTCTAATTCATGTGACGTTTTCCTGTTGGTTTGCATTTCATTTTTTAATTCAAGGTTGGATACAACAATATCCGAGTGTTTTATCGCAGGATTTGAGGAAAAGCGATTATGTGGTGACATTTCAACAGCCAACTATTAATCGCTCCCGAGGAGTTGTCATCCTCAATGCAATGGATAGATACCTGCAAAATGAAGCCCGCACAAAACCGTGGGCCCAGGTTGAACAAATGTTAATAGATATTGACAACGAGCGATTTTTTCTGAAGAATCAAGCGTTAGGAACAATTGGGATAGTCCCAGAAGATGCGAGTTGGGATGTCAAAACTTCGATCGTCCAAGGACAGTCCCGCTATCAGTTAGAGATGCAGGCAACCTGGATGGGGCTGGTTTTTCGACCGGAAATATATTCGTTTACCAAGTCTTGTGAGGTGTTCGATGCAGGGAATCGGGCTACTGTAACCTGTGGCGATATCAAACGCTCTAAACCTGGACTGAAAAAAGATGGAACTCCGGGAGATAGTCAAGTTTGATCGTCTCGCAGCTAGATGCAAACATTACAGCAGTAGATCATGCTGCTGCTGTAAGTTTATCTCATTTACCAATTCCCAAGCAGTAAGGTGCGCACTGCGCACCCTACATATAGAAGCTTGGCGTAAGTCGTGATTGACTAATTCCCAATTCCCAATTCCCAATTCCCAATTCCCAAATGAATTTGAGAAGAATCTTGACAGTCGCTACCAATGTATTTTGGGAAGTAATTCGCGATCGCATCCTTTACTTAGTTATTATTTTTGCTCTGTTGATGGGAGCTGTGGTGCGGTTGATACCGGAATTGGCAGCGACAACCGAGAAAAAAATAATCTTAGATATAGGTTTGGCTGCGATGAGCATCCTAGGTCTAATTGTCACAGTTTTTGTGGCTACTGGACTGGTGAACAAAGAAATTGAAAAGCGGACTGTTTACCTGTTAATTGCCAAGCCGATAAGTCGCGCTGAGTTAATTGTGGGCAAGCATTTAGGGCTGTCATCGGTGCTGGCTGTGCTTGTCGCAGCAATGACTGCAATCTATCTGGCTATTCTGAGTTTCAGCCGGATTCCTTACCCTTTGGGTAGTATTTTAATTGCTTCGCTGTTTGTTTGGTTTGAGCTGTGTCTGATGGCTGGTGTCGGGATTTTATTCGGGGTGTTTAGTAGTTCGCTGCTGGCAACTTTACTGACATTTGGTGTTTATTTGATGGGGCATTCCACCCGGGATTTAGTGGCTTTGGGGAAGTTAACTAAAAATCCTGGTATTGAACAATTGATGATGGGACTTTATCTGGTTTTGCCCGATTTAGCCAGATTCAATTTGAGAAATGATGCTGTTTATGGACAAGTTCCTTACTTGGCGGGTTTGATTACAGATGCTGGTTATGGTTTGCTGTATGTGGTGTTGCTGCTGTCAATTGCGATCGCCATATTTTCCCGCCGGGAATTTTAAATAGTTCGTAGTGAGGACTTTAGTCCTCGGATTGGAAGGACTAAAGTCCTCACTACGAACCAAATTTATTGTCTATCTTAGCGCGCTAAGATAGAGATCAGGTTGTCGATCGGCAATCTCGACTAAAACTCAAACTTTTATTGGTAAAATGAGGTGACTTATGACTGCTGTAATTCAAAAACCGATATCACAGCTAAAGATTACCTGGCCCCTGCTACCCGATGATTTTATACTACCAGATGACCCCGTGGAAAATATAGAACATCCTTTAATCGCTAATGGTTTGCGCCAGTCTTTAGTAGATTCCCCGGAACTAACGCAAGACGCACTGATAGTTTCTAATTTTGCTTTGTGCGCTGCTGTGGACGATCGCACTATTTGCAAAGCCCCAGACTGGATGTACGCGCGCCCCGTACAACCTTGGCCTCACAATGAACCGCGCCGCAGCTATACTCCTCATACCGAAGGAACAGTGCCTTTTGTAGTGATGGAATTTCTGTCAGCTACTTACGGTGATGAATACTCTGTCGAACACACAGAAAAAATCGGTAAGTGGTTTTTTTACGAAAAAGTAATCAGAGTCCCTCGCTATGTCATTTTTAGACCGCATACGGGTAGAATAGAAGTCTATGCGCTGGAATCCGAGTGTTATGACAATCAAAATCCTGATAAAAATGGGCGTTATTTGATACCTGGATTGGATCTGTTTTTGGGAGTTTGGGTGGGAACTCGCGAAGGTAGAACAGGAAATTGGCTGCGCTGGTGGAATGCGGCCGGCGAGTTGCTTTTGTGGCCAGAAGAACGGGCCGAATCTGAACGCCAGCGGGCCGATCGCGAACAGCAAGATAAAGAGTCAGCCCAGACTCTGCTGGAACAGGAAAGACAACGCAATCAAGAACTTTTGGCAAGATTGTCCGCCCTCGACATCGATCCAGAATAATAGTCCTGGATGCAGAAACCGGTTTTTTTTACAAAACTACTGCTTTTGAGCCTTAAACACTAGCTAAAAACCCGGTTTATTTGGTATTTATGCGTAATTCCTAAGTAATGAAAATTGAAATCATGTTAGTCGAAAAACTCGAAAAATTAACAAATCTGTTCGCGCAGATGGAACGGGCGCTGATTGCCTACTCTGGTGGCATTGACAGCACTTTAGTGGCAAAAATTGCTTTTGACGTGTTGGGCGATCGCGCTTTGGCCGTGACTGCCGTTTCCCCGTCTTTATTGCCAGAAGATTTAGAAGATGCGCGGATTCAAGCAGCAGAAATTGGGATTGCTCACGAAGAGGTAGAAACTCAGGAAATGGCGAATCCTAATTATACTTCTAACCCGGTTAATCGCTGCTATTTCTGCAAAAGCGAACTGCACGATACTTTGAAACCGCTAGCACTCGCAAAGGGTTATCCTTATGTGGTGGATGGCGTTAATGCTGATGATTTAAAGGATTACCGTCCGGGAATTCAGGCTGCGAAGGAACGGGGCGCGCGATCGCCTTTAGCAGAAATAGGACTTACTAAATTTGAAGTGCGACAATTAGCAAAAGAATTGGGTTTGCCTTGGTGGGAGAAACCGGCACAGCCTTGTTTGAGTTCGCGCTTTCCCTATGGTGAAGAAATCACGGTGGCGAAGTTGCAAAGAGTGGGGCGCGCTGAACGATATTTGCGGCAGTTGGGGCTGAAAAATCTGCGAGTGCGATCGGATGGAGATACGGCGCGCATTGAGTTACCAGCCCAGGAGATTCAGCAGTTTGTATTAAATGCTGATTTGCCTGGATTGGTTGCGGTGTTTCAGGAGTTTGGTTTTGTGTACGCAACTTTGGATTTGGAGGGGTTTCGCAGTGGGAAATTAAATCAGGTTTTGCAGCCGGAGTTGTTAGGGGCGAAAGGTTAATTAATCCTAACTTATAACGGTAAGGTGTTGAGCATTTAAGTTTGTAGGTGTGCACTGCGCACCAGTAGATTTAGACACTGCACATTGCGCACTATACAAACTCAATCGGTGCACATTTCTCACCCTACAAAATCAACCGGTGCGCATTGCGCACCCTACTGGAATTATGCCGATCGCAATTTTGCTCTCATTTACATAAATCCTGACTGCTGGTTCAAGCAATAGCATAAACTAAACTAAACTAACAGCAAAAGTAGTAGCAAGTTTTATGAAAGTTAAGTTTAGATTAATCTCCGCCGTTTTGGCTTTGTTGTTGTCCACGTATATCCCCTTTCGGGTGTTAGCTAATTCGCCGTCGGGAGATACAGTTAGTTCGGCGCTGTGGTGGCAAGTTATTGTATACAATCAGGTGCAGCAAATTAAAGAGCAGCAATATCAAGGTTGCGTTTGGGGCGATTCTATTTCTTCGGCTCTGGGCGATTCTTTGGGAGCAAAAAACTTTAATTTTGCGATCGGCGGAATGAGCACGGTTTCGCTGCTAGAACAGCTTAAGCTGGTGGTTCCTTTGCGGTTTACCTGCGAAAAATCGATTATTGCGATCGGCACAAATGATGTTATGTACGGGATTGGCGACGAGCAGTTTGTCAGCAATTTGAAAGAGGCGATCGCAATTATGCGATCGATCGGCAGCAAACAGATTATTCTAATTCCTGCTTTTTATTCAACTCTTGCCGCCAGCTACAATCCTAAATTTGCAGGAACAATTGCTAGAGTTGACGAAATCAATGTTCTCATCAATAAAGTAGCAGCCGAAGAAAATATAACCGTGGAATCTAGGGGCATACAAGCCTTATTTAAGGACAAAGCTCTAAATACAGATTTAACAATTGATGGCGTTCACCTCAATGCCAAAGGTTTAGATATATACAGAAAAGTTTTGTTAGATATTTTAACTCCTCCCTTAACAACGCGCAGTTTTTCCGATCTAATATACTTTTCTTAAAAAGCCTGTAATACCATTTTTCTAAAGATATGCTA